>DASTHN010000152.1:0-34918 GCA_035718185.1 Actinomycetota bacterium | reverse complement strand
GTCGCGGAAGCGCTCGCCTCGGTAGTCCTCGTCCGTAAGGTCCCGTGACTGGATCGCCGTGCCGTAGGCGCCGTCGAGCACGAGGATCCGTTCGCCCAGCAGCCGCTCGAGGCGCTCGCGCATGGGACCGAAGGTACCCGGACGCCGTGGCCATGACCAGGGGTCACGGGTCGCTGCCGCGGGCCCGGTCCGGTAGGCTTCCCGCGATCGTGAGGAGGCACCGTGGGCGATGACGTCTTCGATGGGTTGACCGGGGCCGTCCCGGGCGCGATCGCCGCGGCCGGTGTGGGCGCCCGCGTCTCTCGAGGTGGCCGTCGCGTCGACCGCCCGCTCTCGCGCGACGACCTCACGATACTGGGCGACGTCCCGCTGTTCGCGGGGCTGTCGCGCCGGCACCTCCGCCGGCTGGCCGAGCACGCGGACCTCACGTCGTTCCGCGAGGGCGAGACCGTCGTGCGCCAGGGCCAGGCCGGTGGGACGTTCTACGTCCTCGTGCAGGGCGAGGCGAAGGTGCAGCGTCGCGACCGGACGATCGGCACCCTGGGGCCGGGGGAGTTCTTCGGCGAGATCTCGCTGCTGGACGGGGGCCCCCGCACCGCGGACGTCGTGGCCGCAACCCCGCTCGTCGCGATCCGCGTCTTCAAACAAGCCTTCGATCGGATGCTCGTGGAGGAGCGGGGCGTCGCGGCGAAGATCCTGGCGGTCGTTGCCCGACGGCTGCGCGAATCGGAACGGTCGCTCCAGAGGTGATGCTCGCCATCACGATCGACTACAACTGGTGGAAGTTCCTCCACGTCGCCGGGGTGGTCGCGTTCGTCCTGTTCCACGGCGTCTCGATAGTCGTCGCGCTGCGCCTCCGCAAGGAACGCGACCGCGGCCGGATCGCCGCCCTGCTCCAGCTGTCCGGCTCGTCGGTCCAGGGGATGTACGCCGGGCTCGGCTGGCTGATCGTGTTCGGCACGATCGCGGGGATCAAGGGCGGGTGGTGGAACGACGGCTGGTTCTGGCTCTCGATCATCGTCCTCGTGCTGGTGGTCGCCGAGATGTCGGCCGTCGCGCGGCCCTACTACCAGCGCGTGAAGGAGGCCGTCGAGATGCGGCCGAGCGGCGTCCCCCGCAAGAGCGACGAGGAGCTCGACGAGATCCTCGGGTCGCGGGTCGGGATGGTGAACATGTGGGTCGGGCTCGCGGCGCTGGCCGTGATCACCTGGCTGATGATCTTCAAGCCGTTCGTCGTCTAGAGGCCCGTGGGCGGCAACGGCTTCGCGGCTGGGCCGTTCACCACCCCGCCGGTGGGCGCGAACCGAGACCCATGGCACGGGCAGTCCCAGGTCTTCTCGGATGGGTTCCATTTCACCGTGCATCCCATGTGGGTGCAGCTCGCCGAGAGGGTGTGGACGACGCCGGCCGGGTCGCGGTAGACGGCGACCTTGTGATCTGCGGACGTGACGATGCCGCCCTCCCCCAGGCCGATCTCGCCGAGGCTCTGCGCGATCGTGCGCGCGATGAGGACGTCGGTGCCGCACTCCTCGGCCACGGTGAGCGGGACCGACCCGATCAGCATGGCCTTCGCACCCGCGAGACCGCGGTTGCCGACGACGACGAGGTCGAAGCCGCCCTCGCTCGCCTCGGCGATGATCTCCTGCGCCGCCTCTCCCTCGCGGATGGTGGTCCGGACCGACACACCCTCCTCCTCGGCCATCGTGGCGACGGTGTCCTGCAGGACGAGCTCGCCGGTCTTCGGATGCCCGACGAACACGAGCGCCACGTCGGCCTCCAGGCGCTTCGCGAGCGCGAACCCCTTGCGCGCGGCGCGGTCCGCGGTCGCGGAGCCATCGGTCGCGACGAGCAGCCGCCGGTAGGGCGAGCCGTCCGTCGGGGGCGACGGCGGGCGAGCCCGCGTGAGCAGCACGTCGCACGGCGCGTGCGTCGCGATCTTGCGCACGACGCTGCCGAAGATCTGCTCGCCGCGGAAGAGGCCTCGGCTGCCGAGGACGATCAGCTCGGCGTTCGCGTCCTCGGCGGCCCCGAGCACCGCGGAGCTCGGGTCGTCGCTCGAGACGACGAGCGAGACCTTCACGCCCTCGCCCTCGGCGATCGCCAACGCGCGCGAGACGGCGCCCTCCGCTCGAGCGGCGTCCTCGTAGGCATGCACGAGCGTGAGCTTGCCCTTCGTGGTCCGCGCGAGGGCGATGCCGACGCGTTCGGCCGTCTCGGCCGTGGGGGAGCCGTCGGTGGCGAGCAGGATCCGCTTGTACATGAGGCACCGTCCCTCGTGTGCGCGGGCGCGCACGCGCCGCACATGGTAGCGAGCGATGTGGGGAGTGCCTCAGGCCTCGCCGGAACGTCGGTGGGCGAAGGCTCGAGAGGCCTCGACCAAGGTGACGACGTACAGGATCCCCCCGAGGACCGTGCCGACGACATGGAGCGGTCGCGCGGCCTGCGGCCACCCCGGCCCCGAGGAGGCGACGAGCGCGAGGACGTTCGCGGCCACGTACCCGGCCGAGAGCGTGGCGAGCGCCACGAGCGCGATCAGACGGGGGACCGCCTCGCTGACGTACTGCCACAGGCCGGCCACGCCGAGCGCCGAGCCTCCCAGGAGCCCGAGCGTCGCGAGCCACCAGCCCGGATCGGGGTCGCCGGGGCGCGCCGTCCCCGTCCCGCCGATGTAGACCGCCCCGGTCGCCACGCAGACCACGGCGGTCACGACGGCGAGGGTCAGCGCCGCGCGTCCATCCCTTCGCACGCCCTGGACGCTAGCCCACGGTGACCACGGCCGGAAGGCGGCGTGCGCAGACGTCACGGGTTCGCGATGTGCCCGTCACGGCGTCGCAACGACTCAGCCGAACGACGGACCGAGCGCGAGCGCCCGCTCCAGCTCCTCGAGCGTCGCCGCATCGAGGCGCAGGTCGCCAGCCTCCGCGTTCGAACGCACGTGGTCGGGGTTCCGGCTGCCGGCGATCGCGGACGTCACCCCCGGCTGGTGCACGTTCCAGGCCAGCGCGAGCTGTCCGAGGCTGCAGCCGAGTCGTTCGGCGATCGGACGCATCGCGTCCACCACCGCGAGGCTCCGCTCGATCTTGCCCGGCGCGAAGACGTGCTGCCACAGATCCCACTCGTCGTTGCCCGAGCGGAAGTCGGTGTCGTCGAAACGCGTATCCGACCCGATCGCGCCCGTGAGGAGCCCGTACGCGAGCGGTCCGTAGGAGAGCACGCCCGTCCCGTTCGTCGCGCACCAGGCGACCAGCTCCCGATCCGAGAGCTGGAGCATCGAGAACTCCTGCTGGAGCGAGTCGACGTGGCGGACGGCCTCGCAGCGTTCGATGAGGGCCCGGTCGAAGTTCGAGACGCCGATCGCCCGCACCAACCCTTCCTCGACGAGCGCGGCCATCTCGCCCCACGTGTCCTCGAGCGGGACGCCCGTGTCGTCGGGCCAGTGGAGCTGGTACAGGTCGACGTGTCCGGTCCGCAGCCGGCGGATGCTGTCGACGCATGCGCGGCGGACCTGCTCGGGGCGGAAGCCGCTCCCGTCGGGCTGCGGCGCGACCTTCGTCGCCAGCAGCACGTCGTCGCGGCGCCCGGTGATCGCGAGCGCGACCAGCTCCTCGGAGCGCCCGTCGCCGTAGACCTCGGCGGTGTCGATCCAGTTGATGCCCGTGTCGAGCACGGTGCGGATCGCCTCGACGATCCGCTCGGCCGGCGGAGCCTCGCCCCACTCGCTCCCAGAGCCGGCCTCCCAGGCGCCGTACCCCACCACCGACAGCTCCGGGCCCTCCGATCCGAGCCTGCGTGTCTGCATCCGTCTCCTCCTGGTCGATCGGTGCCGACACCGTACCGCCGCCGAGCCTTTGCTCGCGGTGGCAGGCGGTACGCTAGATGTCGGAAGGTCCCCGACCAGGGAGAAGGAGGCGGACCGGGCACGCCCGGCACACGATGTCCAAGCGGGTAGAGGAGAAGGAACGCGTCGTCATCCGGTTCGCCGGTGACTCGGGTGACGGGATGCAGCTGACCGGAGACCGGTTCACCAGCGCCACGGCGGTCCTCGGCAACGACCTGGCGACCCTTCCCGACTTCCCCGCCGAGATCCGTGCCCCCGCGGGAACGGTGCACGGGGTCTCGGCGTTCCAGATCCAGTTCGCGTCACGCGAGATCATGACGCCGGGCGACCACCCGGACGTACTGGTCGCGATGAACCCCGCAGCCCTGAAGGCCGAGCTGAAGCTGGTCGAGAAGGGCGGCACCGTCATCGTGAACGAGGACGCCTTCACGCAGCGGAACCTCGAGAAGGCCGGGTACGCGTCCAACCCCTTGCAGGACGGATCGCTCGACGGCTACCACCCGTACCTGGTCCCGATGACGTCGATCACCGTCCGAGCGGTCGAGGAGCTCGGACTGACGCGTAAGGAGGCCGAGCGCTCGAAGAACATGTTCGCGCTCGGACTGGTGTCGTGGATGTACGGACGGCCGGTCGAGGTCACCCTGAACTGGCTCCATGCGAAGTTCGGCGACAAGCCGCAGCTCTACGACGCCAACGTCGCGGCGTTCAAGGCCGGCTACAACTTCGGCGAGACGACGGAGCTGTTCGCGACCCGCTTCGAGGTCAAGCCGGCGCCGGCGGAGCCGGGCGTGTACCGGAACATCTCGGGCGCGGCCGCGCTGGCGTGGGGTCTCGTCGCCGCGGCCGACCGCAGCGGGCTGCAGCTGTTCTACGCGAGCTACCCGATCACGCCGGCCTCGGAGCTGCTCCACGAGCTCTCGCGGCTCAAGAACTTCGGCGTCATCACCCTGCAGGCCGAGGACGAGATCGCGGCCGCCGGGATCGCGCTCGGGGCGGCGTTCGCCGGCAGCCTGGGCGTGACCGGTACGAGCGGACCCGGGATGGACCTGAAGACCGAGACGCTCGGCCTCGCGGTGGTGCTCGAGCTCCCGATGGTGATCGTGAACGTTCAGCGCGCGGGTCCCTCGACCGGCATGCCGACGAAGACGGAGCAGGCCGACCTTCTGCAGGCGCTCTTCGGACGGCACGGCGAGTCGCCCATGCCGGTGGTCGCGGCCAAGTCGCCCTCCCACTGCTTCGAGACCGCGATCGAGGCGGCCCGTATCGCGGTGACGTATCGGACGCCCGTGATCGTGCTCTCAGACACGTTCCTCGGGAACTCGTCGGAGCCCTGGCGGATCCCCGACGTCGACGACCTTCCGACGATCGACCCGGCGTTCGCCACCGAGCCGAACGCCGGGCAGGAGTTCATGCCCTACCTGCGGGATGAGAAGCTCGCGCGGCCGTGGGCGTTGCCCGGTACACCGGGCCTGCGCCACCGTGTCGGCGGGTTGGAGAAGAACGAAGCCGGGGCGATCAGCTACGACGCCGAGAACCATCAGCGCATGACGGACCTACGAGCGGCCAAGATCGACCGGATCGCCGACGACATCCCGCCGCTCGAGGTCGACGACCCGGATGGCGACGCCGAACTGCTCGTGCTCGGGTGGGGCTCGTCCTATGGGACGATCCAGGCAGCCGTTCGACGGGTGCGCGCCGCGGGCCGCAAGGTGGCCATCGCGCATCTTGTGCACCTGAACCCGTTTCCACGGGACACCGGTGAGGTCGTGCGCCGCTACCCCAGGGTGCTGATCCCCGAGATGAACACGGGGCAGCTCGCCATGCTGATCCGCGCGCGGTACCTGGTGGACGCGCGCACCTTCTCGAAGGTGGAGGGGCTGCCCTTCTTCGCCGAGGAGCTCGAGACCGAGATGCTGAGGGTGATGGACGAGTGAGCGAGGCACGGATCGACGAGACTGACGGCGACGGCGACGGCGCAGTCAGCACGCTGACGAAGAAGGACTTCACGAGCGCGAACGAGGTGCGCTGGTGCCCGGGCTGCGGGGACTACGCGATCCTCGCGACGGTCCAGTCGTTCATGCCGGAGCTCGGGATCGCGCCGGACGACACGGTGTTCGTCTCGGGCATCGGGTGCTCGGGACGGTTCACGTACTACATGGACACGTACGGGATGCATGCGATCCACGGGCGCGCCCCTGCGATCGCAACCGGTATCGCCACGGCGAGGCCGGACCTGAACGTCTGGGTCGTCACGGGCGACGGCGATGCGCTCTCGATCGGCGGTAACCACCTGATCCACGCGCTCCGCCGCAACGTCAACCTGCGGATCCTTATGTTCAACAACCAGATCTACGGGCTGACGAAGGGCCAGTACTCTCCGACGAGCGAGGAGGGCAAGGTCACGAAGTCGACGCCGTTCGGCTCCGTCGACCACCCGTTCAACCCGATCGCCCTGGCGCTCGGCGCGGAGGCCAGCTTCGTGGCGCGCACGATCGACAACGACCGTCAGCACATGACCGAGGTCCTGCGCCGCGCCGCAGCGCACCGAGGTACGGCCTTCGTCGAGATCTATCAGAACTGCAACGTGTTCAACGACGGCGCGTTCGACATGCTCCGCGAGCGGCAGCACGGGATCCACAACCAGATCCGCCTGCAGCAGGGCGAGCCGATCGTGTTCGACGAGGGGACGCGGTGCATCTCGGTCGGTGAGAACGGCCGACTGGTGATCACGGAGGTCGAGAACACCCTGAAGGACAGGATCGTCACGCACGACGAGCACGGGCGGCCATCGCTCGCGTTCGCGCTCGCGCACACGGCGGGGCACGGCCCGACCGAGCCCACCTGCATCGGCGTGTTCCGCGAGGTCGAGCGCCCGGTCTACGGCGAGGCGATGCAGGCTCAGCTGCGCTCGGCCACCGACCGACTTGGGCCTGGGAGCCTCGACAAGCTGCTGCGCTCTGGCGACGTCTGGACCGTCGAGTAGCGGCCCTCACGCCTCGGGCAGGTAGCGCCCCATGGCATCGGCCGAGGCGCGATCGATGCGTCGGAGCTCCTCGACCAGGCCCGGGAGCGTCGCGAGCAGCGCCTCGATGTCCTGGGTCGTCGTGTCGCGCCCCAGGCCGACCCGGAAGCTCGGACGTCCGGGCACGCCCATGTGCTCGAGCACGGAGGAGGGTTCGTCGGGGGCCCCCGAGCAGTTCGAGCCGGCGGCGATCCGGAACCCGCGATCGTCCAGGGCCATCGTCAGGACGCCAGCGTCGACGTCGGGGACCGAGAAGCACACCAGGTGGGGCACCCGCTGGGTGCCGTGACCGTGGACGTCGACACCGGGGATCTGGGCGAGGCCGCGACGGAGCCGGTCGGTCAGCGTCCACTGGCGAGCCGCCTGGTCGCCGCTGTCGTCCATCGCCGCGCGCAGCGCCGCGGCCATCGCGGCGACCCCCGGGATGTTCTCCATGCCGGACCGGCGCCGCCGCTCGCGGTCGTCCCCGCACGGGTAGGCGGCGATCGGCACGCCGCGCCGCACGTAGAGCGCGCCGACGCCCGGCGGTCCGCCGAACTTGTGCGCCGACAGCGAGAGCAGGTCGACCTCGAGCGCCGAGGTGTCCACCGGCAGGCGGCCGACGGTCTGGCAGGCGTCCGTGTGGAACAGCACGCCGGCCTCGCGGCACAGGCGGGCCGCCTCGGCGATCGGCTGCATCGTGCCGGTCTCGTGGTTCGCGTGCTGGATCGAGGCGAGCAGCGTTCCCGGCCGGCGCACCTCCGACGCGAAGACGTCCAGGTCGACCTGCCCGTCCGGGTCGACCGGCACGAGGACCGACCCGAAGCCGTCGGTCTCGAGCGTGTTGAGGACGCCGCCCACCGCCGGATGCTCCACACGGGAGGTCACGATGCGGTCGCCGATCTCGCGGATCGGGCGCACGCCGCCCCAGATCGCGAGCGCGACGGATTCCGTCCCGCCCGAGGTGAAGACGATCTCGTCCGGCTGCGCGCACAGGGTCTCGGCGATCTGGGCGCGGGCGTCGTCGAGGAGGCGCCGGGCGGCCAGGCCGTTCGCGTGCAGCCGCATCGGGTCGCCGAACGCGTCGAGCGCGGCCACGAGGGCCTCGCGCGCCTGCTCCGAGAGCGGCGTCGCGGATGCGTGATCGAGGTAGGTCGCCGTGGCCATCGTCCGTTGGGCCTCCCGAGGTGGGCCCATGATACCGGGGGTCCGAGCCACGCCGCCGCGCGTGCGGATGCCGAGAGCGCGCAGGGAGACGTTGGTAGGATGCGCGCCGTGAAGGTCCTGCTCGTTTCCCCCGATCCCGAGTCGCGGGAGCTCATGGCGCTCGCGGTGGCGGGGATCGAGCGGCGGCTCGGCGCCCCACTCGAGTTCGTCGAGGCGGCGGACGGCGCGCGAGGACTGACCGTGGCCTTCCGCGAGCGCCCCGATGCCGTGGTTGCCGACGAGATCGCGTCGCATGCCGGCGCCTTCTCGCTCACGATGGACCTGCGCGGCGCGCCCGAGCCGTACCCGGGGGTGATCGTGATCCTGCTGGAGCGACGCCAGGACGCCTGGCTCGCCGAGTGGGCCGGCGCCGACGCGTGGTTCGTCCGACCGGTGGATCCGTTCGCGCTGGCGGATCGGCTGTTCGAGCTGGTGTCGACCGGACAGAAGGAGACCGCGTGAAGATCAAGGGGACGTGCAGGCGCTGCGGGCGCGAGTTCCTAGTGGAGCAGGTGCTCCGTAACGGCGGCGAGTGCCCGTGGGACGGCAAGCCCTTCCAGGCCGACTACGCCGTGGTGCTCGTCGACTCGCTGCGCGACGCCGAGCAGGCGGGGAGCACGCTGGAGAACGCGCTCGAGAAGGTCGCCGACCTCGAGCCGGACTTCGTGCTGGACCTGGAATCGGTGCTCGCGACCCTGCGCGAACACCTCGAGCGGCTCGAGCGGCTGCACGCCCACGGGAGCCCGCGGGGGTGATCGGCGTGGCCGCGGAGAACCGGTACGCCGTGGACGTCCGTCGGGGCGGCGACGGGTGGTCCGTCGCGATCGTCGACCCCGCGGGACGCGACGCGTCGGTCCGAGCCTGCCGGGACGAGACCGAGGCCCTCACGTACGCCTCCACCGTCCGTCAGCACATCTACTGGCTCTCGGAGCAGAAGCTCCGCGAGTACTATCGGCTGCCCGAGCCGAACGAGGGGGCGTGAGTGGGGTTCAACGCGATGCAGCCGGGCAAGGTGAAGCGGGCGGACCTGTTCTACCTGATCGCGGCCGTCATCGTGATCGGCGCCCTGGTCGCGTGGGCGATGTCCTGACGCGGACGAGGCTCGAGCTCAGTCCTCGTCGAATCCGATCGCGAACAGCCGCTCCAGATCGTGCTTCGAGTACACCTGGAACGCGATGAGCGTCTCGGTGCGCATCACTCCCTCGACCTTCGCGATGCCCCCCGGGATCACGCGGGCGAGGTCGTCGTGCTCCGCGACGCGGACGACGGCCACCAGGTCGAACTCGCCGGCGACCGAGTAGACCTCGGACACGCCGTCCAGGTCCGCGATGGCCTGGGCGGCCTCCGGGATCTCGTCGATCTCGCACTGCACGAGGACGACCGCATGGACCATCTCGTCTCCTCCCGTCCTGCCCGCCGCGCGACCCGCTAAGCAGCGCGCTCCAGCACGACCGCGGTGCCCTGTCCGCCCGAGACGCAGAGCGTCGCCAGCCCGAGCCCGTACCCCATCTCGCGCATCTCGTACGCGAGCGTGAGCGCGACCCGGGTCCCCGAAAGCCCGATCGGATGGCCGACCGAGATGCCGCCGCCCTTCGGGTTCAGCCTGTCCCGCTCGAACTTCAGCTCGCGCTCGCACGCGATCACCTGCGCGGCGAACGCCTCGTTCACCTCGATGCAGTCCATGTCGGCGAGCGACAGACCGGTCCGCTCCATCACCTTGCGGGTTGCGGGGACCGGGCCGATGCCCATGATCTCGGGCGGGACGCCGGCCGAGGACATGCCGACGATCCTGGCCAGGACCTCGCGGCCCTCGGCCTTCGCGCGGGAGTCGCTCATCAGCACCATCGCGCCGGCGCCGTCGGTGAGCCCGCTCGAGTTCCCCGCCGTGACCGAGCCCCCGTCGCGGAACACCGGCTTCAGCTTCGCCAGCCCCTCGAGCGTGGTCTCCGGGCGCGGGTGCTCGTCCTCCTCGACGACGATCGTGCCCTTGCCCTTCGGGCTCGGCGCCTCGACGGGGAACGTCTCGAGCGCGCGGCGAGCCTTGTTCGCCTCGGCCTTCTGCTGCGACTCCAGCGCGAACTCGTCCTGCTCCTCCCGCGAGATGCCGTACATGTCGACGAGGTTCTCGGCCGTCTCGCCCATGACGACGCCCGAGAGCGGGTCGAGCAGGCCGTCCTTGTACATCGCGTCGTAGACGGTGGCGTCGCCCAGCCGGTAGCCGAAGCGCATCCGGTCGAGCAGGAACGGCACGCGGGTCATGTTCTCCATGCCCCCCACGACCACGATCTGGGCCTCACCGGTCATGATCTGCTGGGCGCCGAGCTGGATCGCCTTCATGCCGGAGGCGCACGCCATGTTCACGTTGAAGGCGGGCACCTCGACCGGGATGCCGCTCTTCACGCTGACCTGTCGGCCGGTGTTCGGGCCGTTCCCCGCCTGGCGGGCGTGACCGATGATCGTCTGCTCGACCTGCTCGGGTTCGACGTTCGCGCGCCGCAAGGCCTCCTTCACGGCGAGCACGCCGAGCTCGACCGTCGGGAGCTCGGAGAACCCGCCGAGGAACCTGCCGATCGGGGTGCGCGCGCCTTCGAGGATGACCGCGGTTTCCATGAGTCGCTCCTGAGGTTGGGACGTTCAGCCAGTCTATCGGGCGCCCTCGTCAGCCCGCCGGGCGCAGACGAAGCCCCTCGAGCGCGCCGAGCTCGACACCTGGGGCAGGGCGGTGGTCGAGCGGGCTCAGGGATCCCGGCGATCGACGGCCCGCACCGCGGCGAGGACCCGCGACAGCTCGAGACCGCCGTCCACGGGCTCGGCGAGGGGCGGGTCCGCCTCGACGAGGGTGATCCTGTTCCGCCCGAGCCACGAGCGCACGGCCGAGAGCTCGTCGGCCCGATCGCGGGGGCAGGGGGCGGGGACGGGCTCGTCCGCGAGCGTGCCCCCTCGAAGCGCGATCGGACGGCCGTCGGCATCGGAGAGCCGGAGGTCCCGGGCGCCGAGGAGCCAACCGTCCGTCCGTGCCCGTGCGAGCGCCTCGGCCAGAGCTCGGAGGCGGTCACGGGCGAGCGCCGCCTCCTCGAAGCGCTCCTGCCGGGCGAGGTCACCCATGCGCGCACCGAGCGCCGCGAGGAGCCCGCCCGGCCGGTCCAGGGAGGAGAGGAGGGACCGGACGAGCTCCCCGTAGCGCTCGGGGCCGACGCGGCCTTCGCAGGGCGCGAGGCACCGGCCCATGTCGGCGAGCGCGCAGGGCGCGAAACGGGTCGAGGCGCGCATCGCCTTCGTGCAGCGCCGGATCGGGAACGCCTCCTCGAGCGCCTCCTTCGCCAGGTGGGCGTGGCCCGACGACGGGAACGGCCCGAGGTACACGCCGCCTCCGGCCTTCGGCTCGCGGACGACCTTGATCCGCGGGTAGGCCTCGGCATCGTCGATCCGGAGGTAGGCGTACCGCCGCCACGTCTTGCCCCGCCGGTTGTACTTGGGCTCGTGCCGGCGGATCATCCGCGCCTCGAGCACGAGCGCCTCGAGCTCGGAGCCGCACGGAAGGCCCTCGACCGACGTCGTCTGGTCGAGCAGATCCTCGACCATCTTGCGACCGTCGCCGTAGAAGTACGACTTCACGCGCCCGCGCAGGTCCTTCGACTTGCCGACGTAGAGGACGCGACCGTCGCGGGCCTTGAACAGGTACACGCCAGCTTCGCGGGGCAGGCCGTCCGCCAGGCGGATCTTGCCGAAGTTCGGGCGCCCCCGCGCTCGCACCGCGAGGTGAAGGTCGCCGAGCGTGCGGATCCCGAGGCGCCTCGCCAGATCGAGCAGCCCGTGCAGGACCTCGGCGCACGCCTGGGCGTCGGCGAGGGCACGGTGGTTCGGCCGCACGCCCGTCCGGAAGTACTGCGCCAGGGTGTGCAGCCGCACGTTCGGCACGTCCGGCCACACGACACGGCGCGCCAGGCGTGCCGTGCACACGGGGGGAGGCGGCAGCGGGTCGAAGTCCCAGCGCTGGAGGGCGACGTTCAGGAACGTGAAGTCGAACCGCGCGTTGTGGGCGACGAACACGGTGCCGCGCGCGAACTCGGCGAAGGTGGGGAGCACGGCCTCGATCGGGGGCGCGCCCGCGACCAGCCGGTCGTCGATGCCCGTCAGGTGCGTGATGGTTCGGGGGATCGGGACGCCCGGGTTCACGAGCGTCTCGAGCACGCCGAGGCGCTCGCCCCCGCGGTAGGTGACGGCGCCGATCTCCGTGATCCGTGCGTCGACGGGGGACCCTCCGGTCGTCTCGAGGTCGACGACGCAGAACGTCACGTCCTCGAGCGGGATCCCCTCCTCGAGGGTGGCCTGGAAAGCCTCCGCGAGCACGGTCGCCTCCCCGCCGGGCCGCGACGGACCCGCACCGTACCGAACACCTGTTCGTTCGTCAAGCGGGACCGACGGCGGGGGAGACGCCACCCCGCGATGATGCTCCGAGGCTCCGACATCGAAGCCGCGCGGCCGCGAGGGTCTAGGGTTGCGGGGATGCGGTACGGCGTCAGCGTCCCGAACATCGGCGAGCTCGACACGCTCGTCCAGATGGGCGTCGAGGCGGATCGATCCGGCTGGGATGGCTTCTTCGTCTGGGACCAGATCCGGCTGATGGCCGACGCGCCCGTTCCCCTGTTCGACCCCTGGGTCCTGCTCGCGGCGATCGCGGTGCGGACGGAGCGGGTGCGGATCGGCACGCTCATCACGCCGGTCGCGCGGCGACGCCCGTGGAAGCTCGCGCGGGAGACCGTGACCCTCGACCACCTCTCGGGTGGGCGGGTGGTCCTCGGCGTCGGCCTCGGGTATCCGCCCGACGCCGAGTTCGAGCGGCTCGGGGAGGACCCGGACGACCGCGTCCGCGCCGCGAAGCTGGACGAGGGCCTCGAGGTGCTCACCCGCCTGTGGACGGGGGAGCCGGTCGACTTCGCGGGCGCGCACCTGCAGGTGCGCGGGATGCGGTTCGACCCGACGCCGGTGCAGCGGCCGCGGATCCCGATCTGGGTGGGAGGGATGTGGCCGAACCGGGCGCCGTTCCGGCGGGCGGCGCGCTTCGACGGCGTCGTGCCGATCAAGGTGGACGAGGACGGCATGCCCGGGAACCTCGAGCCGTCCGAGCTGGTCGAGGTGGTCGCGTACGTCCGCCGTCATCGCGAGAACGACGATCCGTTCGAGGTCGTCCACGGGGGCCTGGCCGATCCGGTGGCGATCGCGGCTTCGGAGGCGGCGGGCGCGACCTGGTACCTGGCGGACGCGGGCGTCGAGGGACCGGGATGGGAGGAGCCGACGCTCGAGCTCATCCGCTCGGGACCGCCCTCGGCCTGACCGGCGTCAGGTGCTCGGGTAGAGCATCTCCTCGACCATGAACGCGAGGAGCTGTCCGATCGCGATATGGCACTCCTGGATGTGCGAGGTCTCTCCGCTCGGGACCCGGACCGCGATGTCGGCGATCGGTGCGAGCGCCCCCCCGTCACGGCCGGTGAGGGCGATGGTGCGCATGCCCTGCGCGCGCGCCTGCTCGAAGGCGCGCAGGACGTCGGCCGAGTTCCCGCTGGTCGAGATGCCGATCAGCACGTCACCCTCGCGCCCCAGCGCCTCGACCTGCCGCGCGAAGACGCCCTCGAACCCGAAGTCGTTCGCGATCGCGGTGAGGATCGACGTGTCGGTCGTGAGCGCGAGGGCCGGGATCGCCGGCCGACGGTTGTCGACCGTGAGCGTGCTGACGAACTCGGCGGCCAGGTGCTGGCTGTCGGCGGCGCTCCCGCCGTTGCCGCACAAGAGGATCCGGCCGCCGTCGAGGAGCGCGTTCACGAGGAGCTCGGCCGCGTTGGCGACGTCGTCTGCGCACCCCTCGGCGGTCCGGCGCGCGGTCGCGGCCGTCTCTTCGAGGTAGACGCGAACCCGGTCGGCGTTCACCGATCGGCCCCGGCGAGGACCTCGTCGCGGATGATCCGGACAGCCTCGGCCAGATCCTGGACGACGTGATCGGCGATGGGCTCGCCCTTCGCGACCTCCTCTACGCCGTGGCCGGTCTGCACTTGGAAGGTCCGGGCGCCGATCCGCCGGCCCATCTCCACATCGCTCCGATGGTCGCCGACGACGAAGGCCTCGGCGGGATCGAACCCGTGCTCGGCGGCCGCTCGGAGCGCGAGCGCCACGCCGGGCTTGCGGCAGTCGCACCCGGCATCGGGCGTGTGCGGACAGACGTAGTAGCCGTCGACGGCCGCGCCCTCGGTCTCCAGGAGCGCGGACAGTCGTCCGTGGATCGCGTCGAGCTGGCCGGCCGTGATCCACCCGCGCCCGACCGGCGACTGGTTCGTCACGACGACGACGCCCAGGCCGATCGCGCACAGATCCCGCACGGCGCGGGCCGCGCCCGGGATCAGGCGCACCTGGTCCGGCTCGAGGACGTACCCGGGCGAGCGTTCCTCGTTGATCGTCCCGTCGCGATCGACGAGCACGAAGCGTCGGCTCACGGGCCCGGTCTCCAGGGGCGATCACCGTTCCACGCCCGCACCCCGTCCGGGTGGAACGTGAAGTCGGCGAGCTGTCCGCCCAGGTGCTCCAGCGCCGCTCCGACCGCGGTCCGGTGCTCGGGGCGGCAGGCGACCAAGACGTACCCGCCGCCACCCGCCCCGCAGATCTTCGCCCCATCGGCGCCGGCCTCGCGGGCGGCGACGAAGAGCCGCTCGATCGGCGTGCCGTCGGCGATGTGCGGGTTCATCCGCTTCTTGTTCTCGTACGCGGCCCGGAGCATCGGGCCGAGGTCGTCCAGGTCCCCGGCCTCGATCGCGGCCCGCATGTCGTACGCCATCTCGTGGAGATGCTTCATCCCGACCATCGTCTCCTCGCGGCCCTCGTGATACAGGCGGATCTGCGTGTCGATCAGCCCCAGGTCGGTCCGCACCCCTCCCGTGTAGCAGAGCAGGAGGTGGCGCCGGAGCCGCTCGAGGTCCTCGCTCCCGCAGCGCACCGGCGTGACCTCGACGCCGTCGCCGGAGAACTCGAGCAGGTTGACCCCGCCGAACGCGGCCGCGTACTGGTCCTGCCAGCCGCCGGCGATGCCGAGGTCCTCCCGCTCGATCGCGTGGGCGAGGCGGACGACCTCGGCGCGGCTGAGCGCCCGGTCCTCCAGCGCCGCGAGCGCCCCCACGATCGCCGTCACCAGCGCTGAGGAGCCGCCGAGGCCGCTCCCGGGCGGCGCGTCCGAGCGGACGTGCATCTCGAGCCCCCGGTCGACGCCCATCCGCTCGATCGCGGCCTTCGCCAGGTCCATCACGCCGTCATAGGCCGGGCGGTCGTCCAGGTGGTACTCGACCAGGTGGCCGAGGTCCGAGCGGATCCGGACCTCGCGATCATGACGGGGGACGAGCGTCACGTGGGTGTGCCGGTCGATCGTGGCCGAGAGGACCGCCCCGCCATGCCGCTGGAAGTAGTGGGGGAAATCGGTGCCGCCGCCGACGAAGCTGATGCGCAGCGGCGCGGTGGAGCGGACGGCAGCCTGCATCATGGCCCCGCCAGTATGGGGGCCCGGATCGGGGGTGGCCACCCGGGGGTCAGGCGACGAACCGGATGACCCGCCGCCGCTGCTGCTCGGTGAGCCCGCCCCAGACGCCGTAGCGCTCACCGTTCTTGAGCGCCCAGGCGAGGCACGTCTCGCGGCTCCTGCAGGCGGTGCAGTACGCGAGGGCCGGACCGGCCTCCTCCTCGGAGGTGGGGAAGAAGATATCCGGGTCGATGCCGTAGCACGCGGCCTGGTCCTGCCACATGTCCGGCGGAGAGGGGTTGGTCGGAAGGGCCTTCAGGTCGATCCCGCTGACACGTTCCTTGTTCACGCAGTCGCTCCTGCCTCGTGCCGAACACGGTGCCAGCCGGTCGCGGCCATCATGGCGGCCGGGCGGGCGCCATCGATCGTCGCACCGTCCGCGGCACAAGAGAAGTCTTGAAATGTGGCGGCGCTTGGAGTATCGGGGCCCGGCGCGCCTCCTCAGCGGCTGAGGGGGACGCCTTGCCCCGCGCGCAGCTCGGCATCCCGCGCCGCCCACCGGACGCGCGCGATCACCGCCCCAGGCCCGCCGGGAGCCTCGACGCTGGTCAGGACCCCCGCATCGGAGCCCTCCGCGAGGACGGCGTCGCCGGCGTGCACGGGCCCACCCGCCCGCAGACCGAGGATCACCCGGGCCGGATGCCCGAGGTTCCGCACCTTGGCCGCGGATTCCTGGCCGAGGAAGCACCCCTTGGCCCGGTCGATCACGACGCCGTCGTCCAGGGCCGCCTCCGCCGGCAGGGAGTCCTCGTCCAGGTCGACCGGGAAGCGGGCGATGCCCCGGCGGATCCTCCACGTCTCGAGCGCCGTCACGCTCACCGGCTCGAGCCTCTCGGCGCCGGCCGGTCGGAAATCCCACCCGCCGATCCCGGGGATCGCGACCAGGTCCGGGGTCGGCAGCACGCGCAGAGCCACCTGGCTGGACAAGACGTACGGCGCGAGCAGGTCGTTGACCGCGACCGGCTGGTCGAGCGCCTGGAGCAGGAGGAAGCCATCGGGCTGGCGCAGGACGTGCAGGTCCGCGCGGATCCGGCCCGTCGGCCCGAGCAGCAGCGACCGCACGGCCGGGCCGGGGCCGTGGCTGAGGACGTCGGCCGTCACGAGGTCCTGGAGCCAGGCGCCCGCGTCCGCACCGCCGACGGCGACGGCCCGGAAGCCGGTCAGGTCCAGGCACCCACGTCCTTCGTCGAGGAGGGCGATCTCCCGCTCGAGCCTGTCGTGTGTCACGTCTGCGAGGATAGGCGCCCGTGGACGTTCCGCGGACGCTGCTGGTCACGAACGACTACCCGCCGCGGGTCGGGGGGATCCAGCGGACCCTCGAGGCGCTCGTCCGGCGGTTCCCGCCGGATCGCATCGCCGTCCTGTGCCCCGACCGGGAGGGGGCGCCGGCCTTCGACCGCGCGGCGCCCTACCCCGTCCTGCGCCAGCCCGAGCGCTTCCTGTGGCCCACCCCGGAGGTAGCCGCCCGCGTCGCCGACGCCGCGCGCTCGTGCCAGGCGGAGGTCGTACTGTTCGGCGCCACGTACCCGCTCGGGCTGCTCGGACCGGGCCTCGCGCGACGCGGGATCCCCTACCTGCCCGCGGCCCACGGCTTCGAGTACTGGCTCTCGATCGCGCCCGGCGCCCACGCGCTGATGCGACGCGCCACGGCGCTCGCGTCGCGGGTTCCGGTCATGTGCAGCGCGTTCATCGCCCGGGTCGTCCGGACGGCCGTCCCCGCCGGAATCCCCGTCTCGGTGATGTATCCCGGGGCCGACACCGAGGCCTTCCGCCCCGACCTGCCGGTCGAGGACCTCCGTGAGCGCCACGGCCTCGGGGAGCGTCCCGTCGTGGTGTGCGTGAGCCGCCTCGTGGCGCGCAAGGGTCAGGACGTGCTCATCCGCGGGCTGGCGTCGGTCCGCCGCCGCGTCCCCGGCGCGACCCTCCTCGTCGTCGGGGACGGCCCCGACCGACGCAGGCTCGAGGCCCTGGCGACCGAGGTCGCGGTGCCCGGCTCGGTCGTGTTCGCTGGCCAGGTCTCCGAAGACGACCTGCCCCGGTACTACCGGCTCGGCGACGTGTTCGCGATGCCCTGCCGGGACCGCCTGGCCGGCTTCGAGGTCGAGGGCTGGGGGAACGTGTTCATCGAGGCCGCGGCGTGCGGCCGACCGGTCGTCGTCGGGGACTCCGGCGGGGCCCGCGAGGCGCTCGTCGACGGCGAGACCGGCATCCTGGTCGACGGCACGCGGGTTGGAGAGGTGGCGGCCGCCGTCGCCGACCTGCTCGCCGACCCCGCACGCGCGGACGAGATGGGCCGTGCCGGCCGCGTCCGGGTCGAGCGCCACTACACGTGGCCACGCGCGGCGGCCGAGCTCGCGGGATGGCTTGGGGAGGCCGTCCGCTGACGACGTTCGCCTCCCCGGTCTCGGCTGGCCCGCGAGGTACGCTCCGGGGATCGTGAGCCAAAGCGAACGCCGCTGCCCGAGCTGCGGGGCGCTCGTCGCGCTCGACGCCGAGTGGTGCGGCCAGTGTCTTCGTCCCCTGGACCGACCGCCCGAGCCAGATCCCGCGACCGTGCGGGCGGCCCCCGGACCCGTCGGCGAGCGTGCCGGGACGCCCACGTGGGTCTGCCCGGCCTGCGAGCACGAGAACGCGATCTCCCTGGATCGGTGCGAGGTGTGCGGCACACCCTTCTCGCAGCTGTTCGCGGAGCCCGAGCGGCACATCGAGATCGACCCGTCCACCGCGATGCGCTGGTCCCTCCTGCTCCCGGGGCTCGGGCACTGGATGGCCGGTCACCGTCTGGACGGCCTGGCACGGATGGTGCTGTTCGTCTGGACCTTCGGCACGGTCCTCGTGCTCCTCGCGACGCGTTCGGGAGGCATCGGGACGGCAGGGGCCCTGCTCGCGCTGTACGTCGTATCGGCGGTCGCCCTGTACATCGTCTCGGCGATCGACGCCCGGCGGGTCGCCTCCCGGCTGGACCCGATGGTCTCCTCACGCACCCTGCTGTGGGCCTCCGTCGTGCTCGTGGTCCTGTCGGTGCTCATGGCGACCGTCCTCTCCCTCCCGGCGCTGCGCTCCGGGTAGCATCGAGAGGATGGCAGAGCAGACCGAAGCCTCGATCCACATCGATGCGTCCGCCGCCGAGGTGATGGACGTCCTCACCGACTACGAGGTCTACCCCGAGTGGGCGGACGTGAAGAGCGCACGCGTGGTCGAGCGGGGGGAGGGCGGGCTCGCGACGAAGGTGGCTTTCGAGATCGACGTGCCGGTGCTCGGCAGGGCCGAGTACACGCTCGCGTACCGGTACGCACCGGCCGACGCCGGGATGTCGTGGGTCTCGACCGAGGCGCGGGGCTCGGTCACGAACATCACGGGCGAGTACCTGCTCGACGAGGTCGACGGGCAGACGAAGGTGACGTACCGGCTCGCCGTCGACCTCGGCGTCCTGTTGCCAGGCTTCGTCCGCACGCAGGGCGCGAAGCGCGTGATCGACAACGCGCTCGCGGGTCTCAAACGCCGGGTGGAGCTCGGCTGAGGCGTGGGGCAGCGCCGCACGCCACGGGACGAGTAGGCTAGGCCCGGATGCGGGTGCTGCTGTTCACCGGGAAGGGCGGCGTCGGCAAGACGACCGTCGCCGCCGCCACCGCGGTGAGGGCCGCGCGGGACGGGCACCGGACCCTCGTGATGAGCACCGATCCCGCCCACTCCCTCGGCGACTCCTTCGACCTCGAGATCGGGGACCGGCCGACCGAGGTCGCGCCGAACCTCTGGGCCGAGCAGATCGACGCCCAGTCGCGCCTGGAGGCGAACTGGCGCGAGATCCAGGAGTACATGATCCAGCTGATGAACTGGGCCGGGGTCGAGACGATCCAGGCCGAGGAGCTCTCGGTGATCCCGGGCCTGGACGAGGTCTTCTCGCTCATCGACGTCAAGACGCACGTCGAGGAGGGACGGTGGGACCTGCTCGTGGTCGACTGCGCGCCCACGGCCGAGACCCTGCGGCTGCTCTCGCTGCCCGAGGTCCTGTCCTGGTACATCGAGCGGATCTTCCCGATCCAGCGCCGGGTGGTGAAGGGGGTCCGGCCGGTCGTCACGAGGATGACCACGATGCCGATCGCCGGCGATCGGTTCTTCGCGGCCTTCGAGCGGCTGCACCGCAACCTCGACGCGGTCCGGCAGATCCTGACGGACGAGAAGGTCTCGTCCGTCCGTCTGGTCGTGAACCTCGAGAAGATGGTGGTGGCGGAGGCCCGCCGGACGTACACGTACCTCGGCCTGTTCAGCTACCGCGTCGACGCGGTCGTCGTGAACCGCATCATCCCCGACGACGTCACGGACCCGTACTTCCGAACGTGGAAGGACATCCAGGCCGGGCACCTGCGGACGGTCCGCGAGTCCTTCGAGCCCGTCCCGATCCTCACCGCGCGGCTGTTCGATCGCGAGATGGTGGGGATCGACCTGCTCGACGACATGGGGCGCGAGGTGTACGGGGACCGCGACACGACGTCGATCTTCTATCGCGACGACCCGATCCGGGTCCGGCGTCGCGCCGGCGGATACGTGCTGTCGATGCGGCTCCCGTTCGTGTCGCGGGACGACATGGACGTCCATCGGCGCGGCGACGAGCTGTTCGTGCGCGTCGGCACCTACAAACGCAGCCTCATCCTGCCTGCCACCCTGCAGCGACTGGAGGTGCGGGGGGCGAGCTTCATCGGAGATCACCTGGAGATCTCGTTCGCGCGAGAGCCCGAGGCGGGCTCCACGCAGTCCGGGAGGGCGTGATGGCCGAGACGAAGACCGCGGGTCGCAGGGCCCGCCCGCCGAAGACGGAGGCACAGACGGAGCAGCCGCCCCGCGAGGAGGCCCACGAGTCGGCGCCACGGGACCACGTCTGCAACGTGGCGTTCTGCCCGATCGGGCTCGCACTGTCCACGGTGCAGGGGGCGGCTCCCGACGTGCTCGAGCACCTGTTGAGGGCGACCCAGGAGTTCCTGCTCGCCGCGAAGGCGGTGATCGACCAGCGGGCGAGCGACTTCGAGGACGAGCCCGAGGACGGATCGCTGCGGAGGATCGAGATCACGTGAGCGTCCTCGAGCGAGATCTGCTCCGCGACCTCGCCGAGTGGGACCCAGAACGGGCGCCGGTCACCACCGTCTACCTGACCGTGGACGGCCGACGCTACCCCCGCCGGGCGGACTATGAGGTGCGGCTTGCGGAGCTGCTGCGCGACGCGCGGGCCCAGGCATCGGATCTCGACCCGGCCGAGGCACGGTCGGTGGAGGGCGACCTCGAGCGCATCTCCGCGTACGTCCATGAGGAGCTCGACCGCGGCGACACACGCGGCATCGCGATGTTCTCGGTCTCCGAGGCGGGGTTGTGGGAATCGGTGCGGCTGCCGCGCCCGGTCCGCGACCGTGCGTTCGTCGGCCCGAGGGCCGAGCTGCGCATGCTCGAGGTGATGCTCGAGACGCATGGCGCCACCTGCACGGCCCTCGTCGACTACGAGAAGGCGCGCATCCTCCTGTTCCAGCTCGGACGCGTCGAGGAGGTCCAGGACGTGTGGGACGAGGTCCCGGGCCGTCACGACCAGGGCGGGCGCTCGCAGATGCGCATGCAGCGTCACGTCGACGACCATCGACGGCAGCACCTCAAGCACGTCGCGAACACGCTGTTCAGGCTGTGGAAGGCGCGCCGGTTCGAGATCCTCCTGCTGGCCGGCCCGGGGGAGGCGCACCGCGAGATCGAGGCCGACCTTCACGAGTACCTGCGCCAGCGGGTCCGTGCCCGGATCACGCTCCCGATGACCGCCTCGACGCTCGAGGTCCACGCACGGACGCTGCAGGTCGAGGAGGATCTCGAACGCGAGGCCGAGCGGTCGATGGTGCAGCGACTGGCCGAGGGGACCGCGGCGGGGACCGCGGTGACGGGTCTGTCGGACACGCTGGCCGCGCTGTCCGAGGGACGGATCGGGACGCTGGCCGTCCGGCTCGACCTGCAGGCGCCCGGCGCGCGGTGCGAGGGGTGCGGTCGCCTGTCCGACGATGCAGGGGGACGGTGTCCGGTCTGCGGCGGCCGGGCCCGCGCGATCCCCGACGTCGTCGAGCTCGCGGTGGCCGCGGCGTACCGACAGGGCTGCCGCGTCGAGACCGTCGTGACGGACGATGGGCTCGCCGACCTCGGCGGCATCGGGGCGTTGCTCCGCTTCTGAGATCCCCGATGAGCGACCACGGACAGGCGATCGGTGTCGACGTCGGCGGTTCGAAGATCCTCGCGGTGCGCACGGGCCGGGACGGCGGCATCCTGGACCGGGCCGAGGCGCCGACGCCCGCGGATGACCAGGAGGCCACGATGGCCCGCATGATCGAGGCCGTCGGCGCGCTCATGACGGGTGAGGTGCTCGCGGTCGGGGTCGGAGCGGCGGGCATGGTGGACGTGGCGCACGGCGTCCTCCGGTTCGCGCCGAACCTGGCATGGCGGGACCTGCCGATCGCCGATCGCATGCGCTCGGCGCTCGGCGTGCCGTGTCAGCTGGACAACGATGCGAACGTCGCCGCGTACGCGGAGTTCCGGTTCGGCGCCGGCCGTGGGTATCGGTATGTGTTGCTCGTGACCGTCGGGACCG
Source organism: Actinomycetota bacterium (assembly GCA_035718185.1). Lineage (GTDB taxonomy): Bacteria > Actinomycetota > UBA4738 > UBA4738 > HRBIN12 > HRBIN12. Next base: position 12,711 of record DASTHN010000152.1, on the reverse strand, counting down.
GGATCGGTGGTGGCATCATCGCGGACGGCCGCATGTTCCGGGGCGCACATGGCTTCGCCGCCGAGATCGGGCACGTCGTCGTGGAGCCGTTCGGTCCCGTGTGCGGCTGTGGGAACCACGGCTGTTGGGAGCAGGTGGCGTCCGGCAACGCGATCGGGCGTCTCGGGCGCGAGGCCGCGCGGGAGGACCCCGCCTCGACGATCTCGCGGGTCGCGGGGGGCGAACCCGACGCCGTGACCGGGGCGACCGTGACGCGTGCGGCGCTCGAGGGCGACCCCGCCGCGACCGCGATCCTCGGCGTGGTGGGCACCCGGCTCGGGATCGGCATCGCGGGGCTCGTGAACGTCCTCGACCCCCAGGTCGTCGTCGTGGGCGGTGGCGCCATCGCGGCGGGGGATCTGTTGCTCGAGCCCGCGCGCGCCGCGTACACCGATACGGTCGAAGGCCCGGCGTGGCGGCCCTCGGTCCCGATCGTTGCGGCGCAGCTCGGACCCGACGCCGGAGCCGTCGGGGCGGCGGCGCTCGCGCTCGAGGAGCTCGGGCGCCTGCCGTGAGAGAGGCGCGTCGCGAGCCGCCTGGGGGCCGGCCGTGAGGGTCGGGCTGGTCCTGCCGATGTTCTCGGGCGACCCGGCGAAGGTCCTCGCCTTCGCCCGTCGAGCCGAGGAGCTCGGATACGACGGCGTGTTCGCGTTCGACCACTTCTTCCCGCCCGGCGCCGCGTCGGATCGTCCCTCGCTCGAGGCGTTCTCCACGCTCGCGGCCGTGGCGTCCGTCACCGAGCGCATCGCGATCGGCACGCTCGTCGCGCGGGCCTCCCTGCGGCCGGCAGGACTGTTGGCGAAGCTCGCGACCTCGCTCGACGATCTGAGCGGGGGCCGGATGATCCTGGGGATCGGGACCGGTGACCCCATCGACCGGCCCGAGCACGACGCATTCGGCCTGCCCTACCTCGACAAGGCCGAGCGGCGCCCCCACGTCGTGGAAACGGTGCGAGCCGTGAAGGGCCTGCTGGCCGGCCGGCCGTGGCCCGGCGGCGCGTGGGTGCCGCCGACGGCCGGACCGCTCCTGCCTCCGCCCCGGTTCCCCGGCGGACCGCCCGTGTGGATCGGGGGCTTCGCCGACGAGGTCGTGCGCCTCGCCGCGGCCGAGGCCGACGCCTGGAACGGCTGGGGGATGTCGATCCCGGAGTTCGCGCGCAAGGCCGACCTCCTCCGGCGCTCCGCGGCCGGGTCCGGTCGCTCGGTGGCGGCCACGTGGGCAGGCATCGTCGTCGTGGGGCGCGACGAGGACGAGGCCGGGGCGATGCTCGAGGAACGCTTCCGGCGGAACATGCTCGAGACGAACGTGTGGGCCGGCAGCGCGCACTCGCTGATCTGGTGGTTCGAGGGGCTCGAGACGGCGGGCGCGAGCTGGGCGGTGCTGGTCCCCGCGGGCCCACCCGACCGCGTCGAGATGATCGCCAGAGAGGTCTTCCCGCACATGGGGGGACGCGAGGTCCCCTCGCACCGGCTGAAGCGGGCGAAGCGCGCGGTGCGGCGCGAGGTGCTGGAGCGGCGCGACGCCCTCCCGCCCGCCGAGCGCGAAGCGCGGAGCCGCCGGATCGCAGACCGACTCCTCGCGCTCCCCGAGCTCGAGCGCGCCGGCACCGTGATGGCCTTCTCCTCCTTCGGGTCCGAGGCGGACACGCGTCCGGTCCTCGAGCGGCTGGCCGGGCGGGGCGTCCGCCTGGCGCTCCCGCGGATCCGCGAGGGGGAGATCCGGCCCGTCGGATACCGGCCGGGCGATCCCGTGACCCGCGCGCCGTTCGGAGCGCTCGAGCCGTCTGCTGGACGGGAGCTCGACGCCGCCGAGATCGACGTCGTCGTCACCCCGGGCGTCGCCTTCGACCCGGAGGGGTTCCGGGTGGGGTACGGCGGCGGCTTCTACGACCGGCTCTTCCGGCGCACGCGCGAGGATGCCTTCCGCGTGGCGATCGGGTTCGCGTTGCAGGTGGTGCCCCCCGTCCCCCGCGGCCGTACGGACGAGCCCGTCGACGCGCTGGTCACCGAGGACGAGGTGATCCGCTGCCGCAGGCGTTGAGACGGCGCCGGCGAGCGGGGCGCGGCCGCGATCGTGCTCGACACGCCCGACCTGCGGGATTGAACGGCGAGTCAATGCCGTGCTTGGATAGGGGCGGCGATCGACCCGATAGGAGAGCTCGACATGGCGGAGGAAGAGGCGATCAGGACCGCGTTCCACGAGGTCACCGCCGCGCAGGGCGGGACCCACGTCGCGGATGGCGGCTGGTTCTGGCTCGAGGGCTTCGGCGACGTCCGCAGGGAGTACGAGGCCGCGCGGGACGACGTCGCGGTGTGGGACGTCTCGCCGCTGAACAAGTGGGAGTTCCGCGGCTCGGACGCCGGTCGGGCGGCGCAGCACGTGTTCTCGAACGACGCCACGAACCTGGAGGTTGGACAGGTCCGGTACGGGGCGTTCCTCGACCACGACGGGCTCATGGTCGACGACGGCACCGTCTATCACACGGGCCGGCCCGACCACTGCTGGGTGATGACGAACGGCAAGGACCACCAGGGCTACTTCGGGGAGATGCTCGAGGGCTTCGACGTCGAGTTCGAGTGGATCGCGCCGAGGATGCCGCACCTCGGCGTGATCGGGCCGCGCTCGCGCGAGGTCGTCCAGTCGCTCACCGACGCCGACCTGTCGCGCGAGGCGCTGCGGTACTTCCGCTTCATCCCGGAGCCCGTGCGGGTCGGCGGCGTGCCCGTGTACCTGTCGAGGACCGCCTACGGCGGCGAGCTCGGGTTCGAGCTGTTCCTCACCGACCCAGCGGATGCCGCGGAGCTCTGGAACGCCGTCGTGGGGGCCGGCGTCACGCCCTTCGGCGTCGAGGCGATCGAGATCCTGCGGATCGAGGCCGGGCTCATCGTGACGGACTACGACTACGAGGCCCACCAGCGCTCGCCGTACGACTTCAACCTCGACCGGCTGGTCGCGCTCGACGCGCCGGTCGGGTTCGTGGGCAAGGAGCGACTCGCCGAGATCGCGGGGGCGCCCCCGAACCGGTTCGTGACACTCCGGTACGAGGCCGACGCGCTGCCCGAGTACGGCGCGGCCGTCACGAGACGCGGCGAGGAGGTCGGCGTGCTCACGAGCCCCACCGATAGCCCCCGGTTCGGGAAGATCGGGATGGCGGTCGTGCGCACCGACCTGTCGGCCGTGGGCACCGAGCTCGAGGTCGCGGTCGGGGAGGGGACGGTGCCGGCCACCGTCGACGCCCTGCCGCTGTACGACACGCAGAAGACCCGTCCGCGCAGCTGATCCCAGATCCGAAGGAGGGGACGAGATGGCCGGCGAGCCGATCAGGTCGGTCTGGTACGACCTCCAGGCCGAGCAGGGCGCCGAGTTCGAGGACTTCGACGGGTGGATGTGGACCGCATCGCTCGGCGACGTGGCGGGCGAGTACGAGGCGATCCGCACGGACGTCGGGATGTGGGACGTGTACCCGCTCGTCAAATGGGACCTCTCCGGGTCGGACGCGCTCGAGGCCGCCCAGCGGGTGTTCACGAACGATCTCCGCTCGATCGAGCCCGGTCAGGTCCGGTACGGCGCGTTCGTGAACGAGCAGGGCGCGATGGCAGACGACGGCACCGTCTACAAGCTCGCCGACGACCACTGCTGGGTCATGACGAACACGCCGGGCTACGAAGCGTGGTGGGGGAGCGCGTTCGAGGGCCTGGACGTCCGGTTCGAGGACCGCACGCGGCAGATGCCGCTCCTGTCGGTCCAGGGCCCCCGGTCGCGAGAGCTGCTCCAGGGGCTGACCCAGGCGGACCTGTCCGGCCTGCGGTACTTCTCGTTCTGGCCGGATCGGGTGGAGATCGCCGGCGTGCCCGCCTGGGTGATGCGCACGGGGTTCTCCGGCGAGCTCGGCTTCGAACTCATCGCCGATCCCGAGCCGGCCGTGGACGTGTGGCGGGCGATCCAGGGGGCCGGCGCTCGGATCTTCGGCACCCACGGCGTCGAGATCGCTCGGATCGAGTCGGGGATGGTCGTGATCGGTGTCGACTACGAGCCGGGGGCCCGAACGCCCTACGACCTGTCGTTCGACCGCCTCGTGAAGCTCGACGCGGGGTTCCTCGGCGCCGACGCGCTCCGCCCGGTGGCCGCCGACCCGCCGAGGCGGTTCAAGACGCTGCGGATCGAGGGCTCGGAGGTCCCCGAGTACGCGGCGACCGTCACGAGGGACGGGGAGGAGGTCGGGTTGCTGACCAGCCCCGCGGCGAGCCCTCGGTTCGGCGTGATCGGCCTGGCGATCCTCGAGAGCCGGCACGCGGCCGACGGGACACGGGTCGAGGTCGCGCTCGGCGACGGCACGGTGCCGGCCACGGTGACCGAGCTCTCGGTCTACGACCCCGAGAAGCTCCGTCCCCGCGGCTGACCGCCGGCGCCTTCGCCATCCCACCCACGCCGAGCGCCGGCTGGTATGCTCCGCCTCGAATCACATGCGTGTGATTCGAGGAGGGATCGTGGAGTACGTGCACACATGCGCCCCGCCGAGGGACGAGGATACCCAGCCGCAGTCCATGTGGGTCTGCGCCGCGTGCGGCTCGGTCTGGGAGGCGGCTCCCGACGGCCCGGGGATCTTCGACTTCGAGCGCAGCGAGGCTGTCACCCGGGCCGTGTGGATCCTCGTCGAGGGCCCCACGCTCCTGACCGGCCGGGCCGAGGCCTCCTAGGTCCCGCGCCGCCAGGGCCTGCGGGGTAGGCCGGAAGGTCCTCAGAACAGGCCGACCGTCCGTCCCCGCTCGTCGATGTCGATCTTCGTGAACGCCGGCACGCGGCCGAGGCCGGGCATCCGCTGCATGTCGCCGCAGAGCGCCACGACGAAGCCCGCGCCGGCGCTCGGCACCACCCCACGGATCGGCAGGCGCCAGCCCCGCGGGCGGTTCACCCAGGTCGGCTCGTGCGTGAGCGACAGGTGCGTCTTTGCCATGCACACGGGGTACGCGCCGAAGCCGAGCGTCTCCATGCGCGCGATGTCCTTCTCGGCCTGGGGGAGGTAGTCGACGCCATCGGCGCCGTACAGGCGCGTGGCGATCGCCTCGATCTGCTGCGTGATGGGCGTGCCTTCCGGCGTGAGCAGCCGGAACCCGTTCGGCTTCTCCGCTGCGGCCACGACGGCCTCGGCGAGGGCGACCGCGCCGTCCCCGCCCTTGAGGAAGCCCTCGTTCACGACCGTCGTCTCGGCGCCGACCTGTCCGGCGAGCTCGCTGACGAGGGCGATGTCCTCGTCGGTGTCCGACGGGAAGCGGTTGACGGCCACGACGCACGGCAGCCCATAGGCGTTCACGATCTCGATGTGCGCCGCCAGGTTCTCGGAGCCCGAGCGAACGGCGTCGAGGTTCTCGGTGTCGAGCTCCTCGAACGGCACCCCGCCGTGGTACTTCATCGCCCGCACGGTGGTGACGAGCACGGCGGCGCTCGGCACGAACCCGCCCAGTCGACACACGATGTCGCAGAACTTCTGGAAGCCGAGGTCCGAAGCGAACCCGCCCTCGGTGATGACGTAGTCGCCGAGCTTGAGCGCGATCCGGTCCTGGATGATCGAGCTGTTCGCGTGCGCGATGTTCCCGAAGGGCCCGGCGTGGATCATGACCGGCTGCCCCTCGAGCGTCTGGACCAGGTTCGGCTTGAGCGCCTCCTTCATGATCACCGTCATCGCGCCGGCGACCTTCAGCTGTTCGGCCGTGACGGGCTCGCCGTCGTAGGTGCTCGCGACCACCACGTTGCCCAGGCGGCGACGTAGGTCGTGGATGTCCTCGGTGAGGGCGAGGATCGCCATGATCTCGGACGCGGCGGTGATGACGAACTGGTTCTCGCGTGGGACGCCGTGCATCTTGCCGCCGAGCCCGATCACGTTGTAGCGGAGTTCCCGAGCGTTGACGTCCATCGCCCGCGGCCACGTGATCGAGGTCGGGTCCACGCCGAGCGGGTTGCCGAAGTAGATCGACGCATCGAGCGCGGAGGCCAGCATGTTGTGCGCCTCGGTGACTGCGTGGAAGTCGCCGTTGAAGTGGAGGTTGATGTCCTCCATCGGGACGACCTGGACGTACCCGCCGCCGGTGCCGCCGCCCTTGATGCCGAACACCGGGCCCATCGAGGGCTCGCGCAGGGCCAGCATGACGTTCTTGCCGAGCTTGCCGAGGCCCTGCGTCAGGGATACCGAGGTCGTCGTCTTGCCCTCGCCCGCCTTCGTCGGCGTGATCGCGGTCGTGATGATCAGCTTGCCGTCGGGCCGGTCGCGGAGCCGGTCGTACGCGGACAGCGCGATCTTCGCGCGGTACCGGCCGTACGGCTCGACCTCGTCCTCCCGGAAGCCGGCGCTGGCGGCGACCTCCGTGATGGGGAGGAGGGTGGCCTCCTGGGCGATCTCGAGTCCGCTCTTCATCTCGACCTCCGCTTGATCGACCGTTCAACGGGTTCGCCGGAAGGATACCGGCCGGCCGGGGGCCGCCCTGGACCGCAGGTCATGGCCCCGCGGGTCCGAGGCGCTGGACCCGAGCGGGCCGAGACCGTACCCTCGGATGCATGCCGACCGGTCCCGACCGCCTCCGACGCAACGTGACCCGACGACGGATGCTCGCCGTTCGCGACGGCGTCCGGTCCGAGCGCCCCGACGACCTGGCCACCGAGGAGCCGATGGAGGTCCGCGTCGAGGGGCTCGGCGGTCACCCCGTCTCCGTCGCGGTGACGATGCGCACACCGGGCAACGACTTCGAGCTGGCGGCGGGGTTCCTGTTCACCGAGGGCCTGGTCGACGGGCGCGACGAGATCCACCGCGTCAGCTACTGCGAGGACCTGCCGGCGGACCAGCAGCACTTCAACGTCGTCACGGTGAACCTGGCGCGCGCCTTCGACGCGGAGGTGCTGCGCCGTCACTTCTTCGCGAACTCCTCCTGCGGGATCTGCGGGAAGGCGACGCTCGAGCAGGTCGAGGTCCGGTGCGCGCGCGTGGCCGCCGGCCCCGTCGTGAAGGCCGAGGTGCTGTCGGAGCTGCCGCACGGTCTGCGGACGGCGCAGAAGGTCTTCGACCGGACCGGCGGGCTCCACGCGGCGGGGCTGTTCGCGCCCGACGGCACGCTGCTCACCGTGCGGGAGGACGTCGGCCGTCACAACGCTGTGGACAAGGTGATCGGGGAGGAGCTGCTCGTCGGCGGGTTGCCGCTCGCCGAGCGTGTGCTCCAGGTCTCGGGCCGCCTGTCGTTCGAGATCGTCCAGAAGGCCGGGCGCGCCGGCATCCCGATCGTGAGCGCCGTCAGCGCGCCGTCGAGCCTGGCCGTCGAGACCGCCGAGCACCTCGGCATCACGCTGGTCGGGTTCGTGCGCGACGGCCGGTTCAACGTCTACACGCACGCCGACCGCGTCGCGACCTGAGGGCGACCGCCTTCGGCGCCGCGGCGCCATAGAATCGTGCCTCACGGACGTCGGAGGAAGGAGCGAGCGTCGATGCCGAAGGGGCTCACCCGGCTCACCGAGCCGATGGTCCGCACCGACGGAGCGCTGCGCGTGGCGAGCTGGGACGAGGCCCTTGACCGGGCCGCCGAGGGTCTGCGCGCAGCAACCGAGCGGCGTGGCGGCAGGGGGGTCGGCCTGTTCAGCTGCTCCAAGGCCACGAACGAGATGAACTTCCTCGCGCAGAAGTTCATGCGGCAGGTCCTGGGCAGCAGCAACGTCGACAGCTGCAACCGCACCTGACACGCTCCCAGCGTGGTCGGTCTGGCCACGGTGTTCGGAGCGGGCGGCGGCACAACCTCATACCGGGAGGTCGAGGAGACCGACCTGATCCTGCTGTGGGGATCGAACGCGCGCGAGGCGCACCCGATCTTCTTCCACCACGTGCTGAAGGCGGTCCATCGCGGGGCGCGGCTGATGGCCGTCGACCCGCGCCGGACGACCTCGGCGGAGTGGGCGGACCTCTGGCTCGGTCTGGACGTCGGCGCCGATATCGCGCTCGCGAACACGGTCGCTCGGGAGATCGTCTCGCAGGGCCTGCACAACACGACGTTCATCGAGCATGCGACCACCGGGTTCGACGAGTACCGGGCGTCGATCGAGCCGTGGACGCTCGAGCGGGGCGAGCGGGTGACCGGCGTGCCGGCCGACGCGATCCGCGAGCTCGCGCACGCGTACGCGAAGGCGGACCGCGCGGTGCTCTGCTGGACGCTCGGCATCACCGAGCACCACAACGCCGTCGACAACGTCCTCGCGCTCATCAATCTCGCGCTCCTCACCGGGCACGTCGGGCGCTACGGCAGCGGCCTGTCGCCGCTCCGAGGGCAGAACAACGTGCAGGGCGGCGGCGACATGGGCGCGATCCCGAACAAGCTGCCGGGGTTCCAGGACATCGAGAAGGACCTGGAGGCGCGCGCCCGGTTCGAGGCCGCGTGGGGCGTGCCGATCCAACCCAAGCGTGGGTGGCACCTCTCGGAGATGTTCGAACGGTGTGGGAGCGTGATCCGGGCCCTGTACGTGATCGGCGAGAACCCGGCGACCTCGGAAGCCGACACCACGCGTGCGACGGGCCTCCTCGCCGAGCTCGACTGCCTGATCGTCCAGGATATCTTCATGACGAAGACGGCGGAGATGGCCGACGTGGTCCTGCCGGCGTCGGTCTCGGCGATCGAGTCGGAGGGCACGGTGACGAACAGCGAGCGTCGCGTCCAACGCGTGCGCAAGGCACTCGACCCGCCGGGGAACGCGCGCGACGACATGTGGATCATCGCGCAGCTCGCGGGGCGTCTGGGGTTCGACTGGGGCGAGGTGACGGCCGAGTCGGCGTGGGACGAGCTCCGGTCGCTCTCGCCGATGCACCGCGGCATGTCGTACGGGCGGCTCGAGGAGCTCGGCGGCATCCAGTGGCCGTGCCCGGACGAGGATCACCCAGGCACGCTGTTCCTGCACGGCCGGCTGTGGCTCGACCCGCCCGAGCAGGGGCCGCTCGCGCCGCTCAGCGTCGTCGAGTGGGAGCCGCCGGTGGACGAGCTCACCGACGACTTCCCGATCCGGCTGACGACGGGCCGCCGCCTCACCGACTTCAACACGGGGGTGCAGACCGCCCGGTTCTCGAGCCCGCTCCGCCGGGGCGAGACGATCGACGTGTCGCCGGAGGATGCCGCGAGCCTCGGCGTGTCCGAGGGGGAGCGCGTGCGCGTGACCTCGCGGCGCGGCTCCGTCGAGGTCCCGGTCCACGTGGACCCGGGCCTTCGTCCGGGGCTGACGTTCATGACGCTTCACTTCCCCGACGAGGCCCAGACGAACCTGCTCACCGTGGACGCCTGGGACCCGAAGTCGGGGACCTCCGAGTTCAAGGCGACCGCCGTCCGGATCGAGCGCCTCGAGCAGCCGGTGGAGGCCTGAGGTGGACCTGCACCTGCTCGCCGCGACGCCGACCGAGGAGGAGCGGGTGGCCGTCGACGCCGTCCTCGGGTCCCCGGAGACCGCGTGGGTCGGCGGCGAGCGCGCGCCCGTCGACGGGCACGTCGCCCGGGGCGGGCGCGAGGCTCGGGACCGCCGACACCTGCTGCTTCCCGCGCTCCACGCCCTGCAGGCCTCGGCGGGGTGGATCAGCGAGGGCGGGCTGAACTACGTCGCCGCGCGCCTGACCGTCCCGCCGGCCGAGGCGTACGGCGTGGCGACGTTCTACGCGATGTTCTCGACCACGCCGAGCCCCCCGCGGGTACTCCACGTCTGCGACGACATCGCGTGTCGGACGCAGGGGGCGGTGCAGCTGTGCGCCGAGCTCGAGCGCTCTCTCGGCCCCGAGGGTCACGGCGACGCGTGGACGTGGCGGCGGAGCCCCTGCCTCGGCCTGTGCGAGCGCGCCCCGGCGGCGCTGCTGCAGCGCTCGGGCGCTGGAGCCGAGGACGTCGCCGTCGCCCCGCTCGGCGTCGAGCACGTGACAGCGCTCGTGGTCGACCAGGACGTCCGGCCGTCCGAGCCGGTCGGGCGCTCGGTGCCGCAGGCGGCCGAGGCCCGCGACACGCTCCGGCTGCTGCGGCGCGTCGGCATCGTGGACCCATCCTCGCTCGATGACTATCGGGCGAACGGTGGGTACCTGGCGCTCCGGCGCGCGGTCGAGCTCGGACCCGAGGGCGTGATCCGCGAGCTGAAGGACTCGAAGCTGCTGGGCCGCGGGGGCGCGGCGTTCCCGACCGGGCTGAAGTGGGAGCTCGTCGCGAAGCAGGCGGTCCGGCCGCACCTGTTCGTGTGCAACGCCGACGAGTCCGAGCCCGGGACGTTCAAGGACCGCATCCTGCTCGAGGGCGATCCGTTCGCGGTGGTCGAGGCGCTCACGATCGCCGGCTACGCGACCGCGTCCGAGCGCGGCTACGTGTACCTGCGCGGGGAGTACCCGGCGGCGCTCGAGGCGCTCGCGCGAGCGGTCGATGCGGCGCGCGCCCGCGGGTTCCTCGGTGCCGACGTGATGGGGGAGGGCTTCGCGTTCGACGTCGAGATCCGCCGCGGGGCCGGCGCGTACATCTGCGGGGAGGAGACCGCGCTGTTCAACTCGATCGAGGGCAAGCGCGGCGAGCCGCGGAACAAGCCGCCGTTCCCGGTCGAGCGCGGGCTGTTCGGCAAGCCGACGGGGATCAACAACGTCGAGACGCTCGTGAACGTGCTCGAGGTGCTCCGGGTCGGCGGGCCCGCGTACGCGGGGCTCGGCACGGCGGACTCGACGGGGACGCGGCTGTTCTGCCTCTCGGGCGACATCGAGCGCCCGGGCGTCTACGAGGTCGAGTGCGGCACTCGGCTCGGCGACCTGCTCGGGCTGGCCGGCGGCGTCCACGGGGGCAGGGAGCTCAAGGCCATCCTGCTCGGCGGGGCGGCCGGCGGCTTCGTCGGGCCGGGGGACCTGGACGTGCCGCTCTCGTTCGAGGGCGCCCGCGAGGCCGGGGTCACCCTGGGCTCGGGCGTCGTGATGGTGTTCGACGAGGACGCCGACCTGGTGGACGCGGTCCTTCGGATCGCGCGGTTCTTCCGGGACGAGTCCTGCGGTCAATGCGTGCCGTGCCGCGTCGGAACGGTGCGCCAGGAGGAGGCCCTGCACCGCCTGGTCTCCGGGCGGACGATCGGCTCGACGGCCGACGAGATCGAGCTGCTCGGCCAGATCGCGCTGGTGATGCGCGACGCCTCGATCTGCGGGCTCGGGCAGACGGCCGCGAGCGCGGTTCAGTCGGCGATCTCGAGGCTGGGGGTGTTCGCATGAGCCAGCCGGTCCCGCTCGCGCCGCCGAGACGCCTGATCGAGCTGGAGGTCGACGGCAGGACCGTGCGGGTCCCCGAGGGCTCGACGATCCTGGACGCATGCCGGGCCGAGGGCATCGAGACGCCGACGCTCTGCTACGCGGACACCCTGACGCCGGTGAACGCCTGCCGCGTGTGCGTCGTGGACGTCGAGGGCTCCCGCACCCTGGTGCCCGCGTGCTCGCGGCGGGCCGAGACCGGCATGCAGGTCCGGACCGACACCGATCGCGTCCGCCACTCGCGTCGCCTGGTGCTCGAGTTCCTCGCCTCGAGCGTCGACCTCAGCCTCGCGAGCGATGACGTCCACCGCTGGCAGGACGAGTACGAGGCGCACCCGGAACGCTTCGGCGCGCTGATGCAGCCTCTCGGCGACGGCGTGCGCGACTCTCGCGCACCGGGCCATCACCACGAGCCGGACCCCGCCGTGTCCGAGACGGTCCACCAACCGGTGATGATCGACAACGACCTGTACGTCCGCGACTACTCGCGGTGTATCCTCTGCTACAAGTGCGTCGAGGCCTGCGGCGTCGACGCGCAGAACACGTTCGCGATCGCCGTCGCCGGACGAGGGTTCGACGCCCGGATCTCGACCGAGTTCGCGGTCCCGCTGCCGGAGTCGGCGTGCGTCTACTGCGGCAACTGCATCGGTGTGTGCCCCACGGGCGCGCTGATGTTCAAGAGCGAGCACGACCTGCGCCGGGCGGGGGAGTGGGACGAGTCCCGGCAAACGGTCACCACGACGATCTGTCCGTACTGCGGCGTCGGCTGCAACCTCGAGCTCCACGTGCAGGACAACGCGATCGTGAAGGTGACCTCCCCAGACGACCACGACGTGACCAGCGGGCACCTGTGCATCAAGGGGCGGTTCGGGTTCGAGTTCGCCCAGGCGCGGGACCCGGGTGCGGAGACCCTGCCGGAGCCGCCCTCGCCGGCGGAGGCCCGCGACGGCCGGGGCGCCTGAGCCCGAGGGCGTCACCGGCATCGTCCTTGCCGGCGGCCGCTCGACGCGCTTCGGCCGCGACAAGCTCGCCGAGCCCTACCGCGGCGCGCCGATCCTGCACCATACGCTGCGCCGCCTCGCAGACGTCTGTGACGACCTCGTCGTGGTGATCGCGCCCGGCGCCCCCGAGCCCGACCTTCCGGTAGGCGTCGTCGCGCGGTACGCGCGCGACGCGCTCGAGGGTGAGGGCCCGCTGGTGGGGGCCTCTGCAGGGCTCGCCGCGACGCGGACCGACCTCGCGCTGCTCGCCGGAGGCGACATGCCCGAGCTATCGACGGCGGTCGTCCTCGAGATGCTGCGGGTCGCCCGTGAGTCAGCCGTCGAGTGCGTCGCGCTGCGGGATGGCGACCGGTTGCGGCCGCTGCCGTCGCTCGTCCGAGTGGACCGCGCGCTCGAGCTCTCACGCGT
>DASTHN010000151.1:0-10333 GCA_035718185.1 Actinomycetota bacterium | reverse complement strand
CGACGGCCCACATGTCGGCCTCGTGCAGCGAGTCGCGCGACGCCATCGGGTGGCTCGGGAACTCGGTCTCGCGGTCGCCGAGCGCGCGCTTGAACTCGGTGAGGTTCTTGACCGTATGGGCGCGCTGCCACTGGGCCGACTCCCACTGCTCGGTCGTGACGTCGCTGAAGCCCGGCAGACGGGTCCAGTCGGGTTCGGCGAACTCGCGCGTCAGCGGGTACTCGAACGGCTGCTCGGATGCGTGCGCCTTGCCAGGCTTCCGCTTCGGGCGGGCCGTCGCCGACTCCGTCCCGCGGGTCTCCTTGGTCTGATCGCTCATGGCGGACCCCCTACGTGATCGCGCCGGAGGCCCGGCGCCCCGAACCGATATGGCCAGACCACAGTGTACCCCGTGGACCATCCGGCGAAACCCGCAGACCACCGAAGGATTTCCGGCAGAACGGCGCTACAGCGGACGATATGTGCGGAGCTGCTCGCGTCAGCGGCGCGGGCCGCCGCGGCCGCCGCCGCGTCCGCCGTCCCGGCCGCGCGGACGACGCTCGAACCGGAACTGCTCCTTCTCGGGCCGCGGGAGCCGTCCCTTCAGCGGGGGGTGGCCGGTGCGCTCGTACCGCACGCGGATGTGGTCCACCTGCTGCGAGCGCTCGATCTCGCGCCAGCCGTCGGCGAGGAGGTGGCGGTGCCGTCCCGCCGCGCCTTTGCGCAGCTTGTCGGTGTTCGGGACCTTCAGGTAGAGCCGCTCGACGCGGACCTCTCGGAAGTCGGCCATGCGGAGAAGGGTACCAGTGGCGGACTCCGTGAACCCGGCATGTTCCCGTAAGCTCGGGGCGCCGCCGGGACGAAGGGACGCAGCATGGACAGGGTCGCGATGTGGAACGAGCTGGCCGCGCAGTACTGCGTGGATGGGATCCGCGCATCGACCGCCGCCGGCTCCGGGCACCCGACCTCGTCGATGTCCGCGGCGCACCTGCTCGCCGTCCTGTACGCGGACCACCTCCGCTTCGACGTGCGGAACCCCAAGGGCCTCGGGAACGACCGGTTCGTCCTGTCGAAGGGGCACGCCTCACCGCTGATGTTCGCCGTGCTGAAGTCGATCGGCGCGATCGACGACGACGCGCTGATGTCCTTCCGCCGGATGGGGAGCCCGATCCAGGGCCACCCGGTGCCCCTGCCCGACATGCCGTTCATCGACGTCGCGACCGGATCGCTCGGCCAGGGGCTCCCGATCGGGCTGGGGATGGCGCTCGCGATGGGGTTGGACCGGAGCCCCGCCCGTGCGTGGGTCCTGATGGGCGACTCGGAGATGGCGGAGGGCTCGGTCTGGGAGGCGATGGCGAACGCCTCCCACCACGGTGTCCGCAACCTCGTCGCGATCGTGGACATGAACCGGCTGGGTCAGCGCGGGCCCACGATGCTCCAGTGGAACGGCGCCGCGTACGTCGCACGCGCCGAGGCCTTCGGCTGGAACGCGCTGGAGGTCGACGGCCACGACGTCGCGGCGATCGACCAGGCGTACCGTCAGGCCGAGGCGGCGGACCGCCCGACCCTGGTCGTCGCGCGGACCCGCAAGGGCAACGGGGTCTCGTTCCTCCAGGACCAGGAGGGGTGGCACGGGAAGCCTCTGTCGCCGGAGCAGGCCGAGGCGGCGATCGCCGAGCTCGGCGGCGAGCGCTCGGTGACGTTCACGCCTCCCGAGCCCGCGCCGTTCGTGCCGCCCGCCGCCGCGGCCGCAGATGTGGTGCTCCCCATCTATGAGGACGGCATCGCGACCCGCAAGGCGTTCGGGGAGACGCTGGCCGCGCTCGCGACGCGTCCCGACGTCGTCGTCCTGGACGGCGAGGTGTCGAACTCGACGCACACCGAGGATTTCCAGAAGGTCGCGCCCGATCGGTTCCTCGAGCTCTACATCGCCGAGCAATGCATGGCCGGGGTCGCGGTCGGACTGCAGGCGCTCGGCAAGACGGTGTTCGCGGCGACTTTCGGGGCGTTCTGGACCCGCGCGTACGATCTCGTGCGGATGGCGGCGGTCAGCCGCGCGAGCCTGCGCCTGTGCGGCTCGCACGCCGGCGTCTCGATCGGCGAGGACGGCCCATCACAGATGGCGCTCGAGGACCTGGCGATGATGCGGGCGGTGCACGGCTCGACGGTGCTCTACCCCTCCGACGGGAACTCGGCCGCCCGTCTCACCGCCGCGATGGCCGATCTGCACGGCATCTCGTACCTGCGCACCACACGCGAGAAGACGCCCCGGTTGTACGAGGCCGACGAGCCGTTCGAGATCGGCGGGAGCAAGGTGCACCGGTCGAGCGCCGGCGACGAGGCCACGATCGTCGCGGCCGGCGTGACCGTTTTCGAGGCGCTCGAGGCGGCCGACGCGCTCGGGGCGGCCGGCCACCCCGTGCGGGTGATCGACGCCTACTCGGTCAAGCCGATCGACGTCGACGCGCTCGTTCGCGCGATGGACGAGACGGGCCTCCTCGTCGTGGTCGAGGACCACTGGCTCGAGGGGGGCCTCGGGGAGGCCGTGCTGTCGGCGCTCGCGCACGCAGCTGCGTTGTCGGGCAGGGTCGTGCGGCTCGGGGTCGGCGCGATGCCCGGGTCCGGGACGCCGCAGCAGCTCCGCGATTGGGCGGGGATCTCGGCCCAGCAGATCCGCGCTCGTCTCGAGGGCGAGCTCGCCCTTCGCGCCGAATGGACCTCGTCGATGCCGGGGCGGCCTCGCGGGTAGCATCTCCGGAGATGGATCGTCCGGCTGCATCCGCGAAGCCCCGCCTGCGCGGCCGCATCCACGAGGTCGCGTTCTTCATCTCGGTGCCTGCGGGATTGGCGCTCGTCGCCCTGGCCGATGGGTGGACGGCCAGGCTCGCTGCGGCGGTCTACGCCCTCAGCCTGGTCGCGGTCTTCGGCTCGAGCGCCGCGTACCACCGCGGGAACTGGTCGCCGGCGGCGCTCCGACGGATGAAGCGCCTGGACCACTCGATGATCTTCGTGCTGATCGCCGGGAGCTACACCCCCATCGCGCTCCTCGTGCTGCACGGGCCGTGGGCGGTCGTGATCCTTTCGGTCGTGTGGGCCGGCGCCGTCGCCGGCATCACGCTGAAGCTCGTGCGCATCGACGGCTTCTCGGTGCTCACCGCCACGCTGTACATGGCGATGGGGTGGTTCGCGCTCGTCGCGATCCCCCAGCTCGTGAACGAGATGCCGGCTCCGGCGCTGGTCCTCACCATCGTCGGCGGCCTGCTCTACACGGCCGGGGCGATCGTGTTCGCCCTGCGCCGTCCCGACCCCGCTCCCGCCGTCTTCGGCTACCACGAGGTCTGGCACGCGTTCATGGTCGCGGCGGCCGCCTGTCACTTCGCGATGGTCTCGATCGTCGTCCTGCGCTAGGTCCGGCTGCCTGCTGGTACGCTGCATGGCAAGGACGGCGTCGCCGTCCGTGAGGTTTCGCTTCCTCGTTCCTCCTTCCGGCGGTCTGGGGCTCAGCAGGACCTCCCCGGATCGACCCGCGGCCCACGCCGCGGAACAGAAGGAGCCGAACATGACCACCCGGTCGTTCCTCGACCTCGGCGTGTCGAACGCCGTCGTCGACGCCCTCGCCGAGCGAGGGATCCACGCGCCGTTCGAGATCCAGCGCCTCGTGATGCGGGACGCACTCGACGGCACGGACGTGCTCGCCCGGTCCCAGACGGGGTCCGGCAAGACGCTCGCGTTCGCGCTGCCGATCGTCGAGCGGCTCGAGCGCGGCGCCGCGACCCCCTCGGCGCTGATCCTGGTGCCCACGCGCGAGCTCGCTCAGCAGGTCGCCGACGACTTCGCGGACGTCGCGCGCGCCAAGGGCCTGCGCGTCGGGGTCGCCTACGGCGGCACGAAGCTCCGCGAGCAGACCAAGGGTGCGGCGCGTGCCGACGTGCTCATCGCGACGCCCGGGCGGCTGGAGGACGTCGCCGAGCGCGGCCTCGTGCGGCTGGGCGCGGTGCGGATCCTGGTCCTGGACGAGGCGGATCGGATGCTCGACATGGGCTTCCAGCCGCAGGTGGACCGGATCGTCCGCCGACTGCCGAAGGATCGGCAGACGATGTTCTTCTCGGCCACCCTCGACGGGGCCGTCGGGCACCTCGCGCGCGCGTACACCCACGACGCCGTGCTGCACGAGGTGGAGTCGCACGCGAAGACCGTCGAGGAGATCGACCACCGGTTCATCCCCGTCGAGGCGCAGCGGAAGGTCGAGGCGTTGGTCGAGCTGCTAGGGAAGGATCGACAGCTGACGCTGGTGTTCGTGCGGACGAAGCGCGGCGCCGACCGGCTGGTCCGCAAGCTGAAGGTCCAGGGCATCCGCGTCGAGGCGCTCCACGGCGACATGGCGCAGCCGGCCCGGCAGCGGGCGCTGCAGCGGTTCGAGTCCGGCAAGGTGGACGTGCTCGTCGCGACGGACGTCGCCGCGCGCGGCCTGGACCTGGAGCGCATCAGCCACGTCGTGAACTACGACCCACCCGAGGACGACAAGGGGTACGTCCATCGGATCGGTCGGACCGCTCGCGCGGGACGCAGCGGCATCGGCATCACGCTGGTGACGGCCGAGCAACAGGGCGACGTGAGCCGGATGGCGGCGCGTCTGGACCTCCACGAGGAGTTCCGCGAGGAGGGCATGAAGATCTCGGCGCCGCGCGTGGTCTTCTCGGGATCCCGGGGCGGCAGGCGCTCGGCGCTGCGCGCTCCGTCCCGACGGCGGTTCTGAGGTCGTCGCGGCGGGGCGGGACGCGGGCTGTCCCGACCCCCTCCGTGCCTACTCGACGGTGAACGCGAGCCGCATACCTTCCTGGTAATGCGACTCCTGCTCGTCCTCGTCGTAGATGTTGCAGATGAGGACGTAGCTCCCCGCGTCCAGGTCGAGCGTCATGCTCTGCGTCTCGCCGACCGGGAACTCCTCGATCTCGTCGATCAGCTCGACCCCTTCACCGCTCTCGTCCACCGCGCCGTTCTCCTGCGTCGGCAGCGCGTCCGGTGCCAGGTCGGTCTTGAAGACGACGAGCTCGTGCGGGTCGTTCGGGCCGTCGTTCGTGGCGTCGAACGTGACCTCGCCCCCTCCGATCGTCGAGGGGTTCGCCGCGACGGCGAACTCCTGCAGGGTGACCTCGACGGTCCCCCCACCGTCGCTGCTGCACGCGGTCGCGACGAGCGCGAGCGCGAAGGCGGCGGCGACGAGCATCCCTACCCTGCCAACCCTGAGGGCCATAGACCTCCTCCCACCCGAGGATGGGCGGAAGTCTAGGCCGCTCGGTGGTCGCAGGTAAAGCGCCGGTTCAGCAGCCGTGCTCGTCCGGCAGGAGCGGCCGAGCGATCAGGCGGTACTCCCGCCCCTCGCTCGTCCAGGGCGTGAGGTCGTTCGCGCCCTGCATCAGCGGGAGGAGGGTCTCCAGGTCTGAGCCGCTCACGACGCCGCACCTCGTGTCCTCCAGGCCGCTCTGGAGGGGCTCGCCGAACCGGTGGAGCGGCTTCCCGAGCGGCCACGCCACAGGCTCCTGCGGGAGGTCCGGCTGTCCCAGATAGGGCAGCACGTAGATGCGGACCTCCTCGGCGACGTACGGCTCCTCCTCGCCCACGGAGCCGTCGGGGAGCCAGCTCAGATCGCCGAGGCGGTCCCGGAACTCCATGAGGGTCCGGCGCGCCTCCACGTCCACGTCGGGACAGGTGCCCCCTGCCGCGTCCCCGAGCGCGTACGCCGACACGACGCTCGTCGAGCCCCCGGCGTCCGTCGTGAAGACCGTCGTGGGCGCGTCGGTGATGCACCGGTAGTCGTAGCTGGCGTCCCCGGCCATCAGCCCCGCATCCTCGGCGGCCCGCAGGATCGCCCGGACCCCGTCCTCCGACAGCTGGCGGACCTGCACGTTCGGCAGCGCGGGGCTCGGGTAGATCTCGATCATCGGTCCCTCGACTACGACGCGTCCGTCGCCGTAGAGCGTCCAGCTCGGCAGGCGCTTCAGGAGGTACTCGTAGGGGACGAACCCGTCGCGGTACTCCCACCGGAGGACGACCTCGTCGGCGCCCGTCGGGTGCTCGATCGGCTCACCCCCGGTGGACCCGCCGCCGCCGGTCTCGCCGGTCGTCCCGCTCCCACCGCCGGCGCCGTCGTCGTTCAGCCCTCCACATGCGGCGACGGCGAGCGCCAGCGCGCCCACCATCGCGATCGTCAGGAGCCGTCTCATCCTCGGACCTCCGTTCCCGGTCATCCTGCCATCGACCCGCCTTGGACGACGCCTTCCGGCCCACGGGTTCCGGGTCCGCAGGACCCGGGCCGTCCCCGCGCACGCGGTAGGCTCCCCCGAGATGGGCGGGACCATGCGGGCCCTGCGCAAGACCCACGCCGGTCCGGGGGCGGAGCTGGCCGAGATCCCCATCCCCGAGCCCGGCGAGGACGAGGTCCTCGTCCGAGTCCATGCCACGTCCCTCTGCGGCACCGACCTGCACATCTACGACTGGAACGAATGGGCGCAGGGACGGATCCATGTGCCGATGACGTTCGGGCACGAGCTCGCCGGGACCGTCGAGGCGGCGGGACCGGAGGTCCATCACATCAAGCCCGGTGCCTTCGTCGCGGCCGAGACCCACATCGCGTGCGGCCACTGCGCGACGTGCCAGCGTGGCCGATCGCACATCTGCCAGAACCTGCGGATCCTCGGGGTGGACACGGACGGGGCGTTCGCCGAGTACGTGGTGATCCCCGCCGAGAACGCGTGGATCGTCGGCGAGGGGATCCACCCGGACGTGGCCTCGATCATGGAGCCCTTCGGCAACGCCGTGCACGCGGCGTTCGGCACCGAGGGGGGCGAGGACCTCCTCACGAACCCGGTCGCCGTCATCGGCTGCGGCCCGATCGGCCTGTTCTCGGTCGGCATCGCCCGCGCGCTGGGCGCGTGGAAGGTGTTCGCGATCGAGCCGAACGACGAGCGCCGGGCCCTGGCCGCGACGATGGGCGCCGACCTGCTCGTCGACACGAAGGCAGAGGACCCCGTCCAGGTCGTCCTGCGCGAGACCGGCGGCGTCGGCGCCGAGGTCGTGCTCGAGATGTCGGGGAACGCGCGCGCGATCGATCAGGGGACCCGGATGCTCGCGCGCGGCGGTCGGATGTCGCTGCTCGGCCTGCCCGACGGACCGGTGACGATCGACCTGAACGACCAGGTCATCTTCAAGGAGGCCCGGATCCTCGGCATCACCGGGCGCGAGATGTTCCGCACGTGGCAGCAGACGACGACCCTCCTCTCGACCGGCCGGGTCGACGTCTCGCCCGTCATCACGCACCGCTTCGCGCTCGAGGACTACGAGGAGGCCTTCGCCACGGCGGCCTCGGGGCACGCCGCGAAGGTCATCATGTTCCCCGACGGCGACCGGTAGGCCGCTACAGGTACCCGCCCGCGCGATGCTCGACCGGCGCTGGCGCCGGCGGTGTCTGCACGCGGAACGGCAGCCGCTCGTGCTCGGTGCCGTCGACCGCCAGCACGAACGTGTGCGTCCCCGGCCCGTCGAAGACGAGCCCGTCGAAGTTCAGCGCGAACGTCGCCGTCGCCTCCATCTCGGTCGGACGGACCGAGAACGGCGCGTCGAGCGCCGTCAGCTGGCTCCCGTCGGCGGCGCGGCCGAGCGGCCGCAGCGCGTCGTTCGGGTCGCGGAGCGTCACCTGGAGCCGGTGGCCCGAGCCGGTCTCCTCCGGCGGGATCCGCACGATCACGCCGAGCGCGACACGGTCGTGCCGGGCGGGGAAGCGCGGCGCCGAGAGCGTGTTCCACCCCACCCCGAGCGCCGAGAGCTTGCCCCCGACGGCCTGCACCGCATCGGCCAGGAACGCCTCGATCCGCACGGTGTCATCGTAGACGCCGGCGGTAGGGTGGGAACGGCCCCGGCACGGGAGGAACGCGATGGGCGGTGCGCTCGACTACCTGAAGGACGAACTCGCCGAGCTCGAGACGCAGGGCCTGGCGATCCATCCGCGGACGCTCGAGGGGCCGACGGGCGCCCGCGCGCGCTTCGACGGCCGGGACGTGATCAACCTGGCGTCGAACAACTACCTGGGGCTCGCGAACCATCCCCGGATGAACGCCGCGGCGTCGAAGGCGGCCGCCGAGCTCGGGGCGGGGAGCGGCGCCGTCCGCCCGATCGCGGGCACGATGTCGATGCACCGCGTGCTCGAGCGCCGGTTCGCCGACTTCAAGCACGCCGAGGAGTCCCTGATGTTCCAGTCGGGGTTCACGGCGAACGCCGGTACCGTCGCCGCGATCCTCGGCAAGGAGGACGTGATCGTGAGCGACCGGCTCAATCACGCCTCGATCATCGACGGCGCACGCCTGTCACGCGCCGAGATCAAGGTGTTCGAGCACAAGGACGCCGACCACGCCGACGCCCTCCTCACCGAGACCGCCCGCCCGGGCCGGCGTCAGCTCCTGATCACCGACGGCGTGTTCTCGATGGACGGCGACATCGCCCCGCTCCCCGCGCTCGTCGAGGTCGCCGAGAAGCACGGCGCGATCATGATGCTCGACGACGCGCACGCGTCTGGCGTCCTCGGCGAGGCCGGCGCCGGGACCGTCGACCACTTCGGCCTCCACGGCCGCGTGGACGTCCAGGTCGGGACGCTCTCGAAGGCGATCGGCGTGCTCGGCGGCTTCGTCGCGGGCCCTGCCCAACTGATCGAGTGGCTGATCAACCGCGGCCGCCCGTACCTGTTCTCGACCAGCACGCCCCCCGCGGTCACGGCGGCGTGCCTGGAGGCGCTCGACATCATCCGCGACGAGCCCGATCGGCTCGAGCGCCTGTGGAGCAACACGGCCATGTTCAAGGCCGGGCTCCACGACCTGGGCTACGACACGGGGATGAGCGAGACTCCGATCACGCCCGTGATCACGGGTGACGAGGAGAAGACCCAGGCGTTCGCGCGTCGGCTGTTCGAAGAGGGGGTGTTCACGCCGGCGATCGTCTTCCCGACCGTCGGGAAGGGTCAGGCGCGGGTCCGCACGATCGTGACCGCGGACCACACGGAGGAGGACCTGCGGACGGCGCTCGACGTGTTCGCCCGCGTCGGCGCCGAGATCGGCCTGCGGTAGCAGGGACCCGGTGTCATCACCACTGCAGCGTCCGTAGAAGACTTGGACACCGAGAACGAACCAGAGTAGTCCGACGCAGGCAAGACCGATCGTTCCCCATCGCCCCCAGGGCGGCGGCCTAAGTCGCCCCGGCGCCGCATCGTGACGGCCTCCAGGCCCTCCTCGTCCATCAGGCTGAGCGCCGTCTCGACGATCCGCTCGCGCGTGAGCGGCTCGCGGTGCGGTCTCGGCGTCGCGTGGCCCTCGCCGATCGTGCTGGTCGGCCCTCCTCCCGGTTGACGCCGCGCCTAGGATTGTCCATACGACGTAAGCACACTCGGGGGCGGTGTCCGCCGCACGCGGACGGAGGGGGGAACGATGCGTCTGAACCCGGAGTCGCTCGCGCGATCGAGCAGCCGACACCCGTGGACGGTGGTCGGCCTATGGGTCCTCGTCGTCGCCGGGCTGGGGTTCGCCTCGCAGAAGTTCCTGGCGGACTCGCTGACGTCCGACGTCGACTTCACGAACAACCCGGAGTCCAAACAGGCGATGCAGCTCATCGAGGACAACGTCACCGGTGAGCAGAAGGACACCGAGTTCATCGTGGTCCGCCACGACGTGCTGCCCGTCTCGGACCCCACGTTCGAGCAGTACGTCCGCGGCGTGCAGCAGCATCTGATGGAGCTCGGCGACAAGACCGTGGCGGGCGACGTGGTCACCGTCTACGACGCCCTCGAGGCCGCGGGCCTGCGGCGGATGCGGACCACCGATCCGCCGGGCGTGCTCGTGTCGATCCAGCTGAACGGGCCGGCCAACGAGGAGATCCGCTCCGCCCTCCAGGCGGCCGTCGATCAGGCCGTCACGTCAGAGGACGCGTCCGCCTACCAGGTGCAGGTGATCCAGCCACAGCAGCTCTTCACGGCGGGGACCCTCACCCCGGACACCCTCCGGGTGGACCCGCCCGAGCTCGTGGCCTTCATCACCTCGTCCTCGGTGGAGATCGACGACCCGGACCCCATCGGGGAGATCAGCTTCAGCAGCGTCACCGAGGCCGTTCGCGGCGCGATCGCGGCCGCCGGCGGCGACGCGCTCGCCGGGCCGCCGCTCACCTACTTCGACATCGCGGGCCTGATCTCGACCGACGGACGGGCCACGATCGTCTCGGTCCCGATCGTGGACACCGAGATCGTGACCGTCGAGCGGCTGAAGGACGCCCAGGCGGAGGTGGACACGCCCGGCGACGGGTTCGAGACCTTCCTCGC
>DASTHN010000150.1:0-5901 GCA_035718185.1 Actinomycetota bacterium | reverse complement strand
GTCGCCACGTCGTACTCGTCGAGCCCCCACCGGGTCTCGCTCACGTGGAAGGCGCGGAGGGTCTCGCCAGGCGGGAGCCGCCGGAGCTCGGGGACGCCGACCTCGACCACGAACCCGACGTCTGGTCGATGAGGGCCGGGTCGAACATCTCCCCAGCCGACTCGTCGTACCTCGCCGCGACCTGCTCGTCGAAGTAGCCGTCGTCGTGGGGCATGGCCGGAATCTACCGCGCACGAGCGCGGGAGCCAGCGCGTTGGCTGGGCGAGCGCGCTCGGATGTCCCTCGTCCTGGAGCCCGATCGGCCACGTCGATCCGGAGGTGAACTCCGGTCGTCTAACCGTGGCTCTCCTCCGCGTACCTGACGCTCGGTGAACCGACCGCGTATCGCGCCCGCCTATCCTTCGGGGATGGACGCGGCGGAGGCCAGGCGCCGATTCGCCGAGGCGCGGGTGGCCCGGCTCGGGACCGTGCGCGAGGACGGGGGGCCCCATCTCGTGCCCTTCGTGTTCGCCCTCCAGGACGACACGATCTACTCCGTCGTCGACGAGAAGCCGAAGCGGACGACGGGCCTGCAGCGCCTCGCGAACATCGCAGCTCATCCCCGGGTCACCGCCCTGGTGGACGAGTACGAGGAGCCCTGGGAACGGCTCTGGTGGGTCCGGGTCGACGGGCATGCCCATGTCGTCAGCGAAGGGCCCGAGCGCGACCGCGCCGTCGAGTTCCTGGCCGCGAAGTACCCGCAGTACCGAGACGAGCCTCCCACCGGTCCAGCAATCATCGTGAACATCGACCGGTGGCGATGCTGGCCGTCTGATCGATGACCCGCGTCCCGGCCCGACGGGTCAGGACCTGTCTGACAAGCCGGGCACAGACCGGCGATCAGCCGGGGGCGGGGGCGTCCACGTGAGCGGTCTCTTCGTGGATCCGCGCCTCGTCAACGATCGCGCGTTCGCGTTCCGAGACGTCGCGCACGAAGGCGATGACATGGGGCCCTTCGTCGGTCTCGAGCGTGCTGAGGCTGATGTCGACGGGGAACTCGGTCGCGTTCATCCGCCGTCCTGCCAGACCAGGCACCGTGCCCATCCGCCGCGGTCGCGGCTCGCACAGGTACGCCAGACGATGGGCGATGTGAGCGACATGGAACCGTTCGGGCACGAGGAACTCGATGGGTCTGCCGATCAGGTCGCTCCGCGCGTAGCCGAACATCTGCTCCGTCTCCTGGTTCACGAGGACGATCTCCCCCTCGCGGTTGATGATGATGACCGCGTCGGGGGTCGACTCCAGCACGCTACGGAACCGCTGCTCGCTATGGCGAAGCCGCTCACTGATCTCCGACAGGTTGGCGGTCTCCTGAAGGAGGTCCCCCATCAAGCTCGTCACGACATCGACCGACGGACCGACCTCAGCCCGACCGGCGCGCCGCACGATCGACGCGAGCTCGGCGCTCGGTGTGCTCTTCCGTAGGTAGCCCACCGCTCCGGCCAGCAGCATCTGGAGGAT
Organism: Actinomycetota bacterium; assembly: GCA_035718185.1. Taxonomy (GTDB): domain Bacteria; phylum Actinomycetota; class UBA4738; order UBA4738; family HRBIN12; genus HRBIN12. The sequence goes on along the minus strand of DASTHN010000150.1, from coordinate 4,401 downwards.
CGCCGCTCGGTCCGCGAGGTCCGACAGTGCGAGCACACGGCAACCGTCGATGCTGCCGACGATTTCCCTGGTGGCCGCGACCCCTCCGCCCCGGATCAGGACGGCGATCAAGGCAACATCGGGAGCCGTGCGACGGGCTACCTGGATGGCTTCGGTCGCGTCGGTGGCGACGCCCACGACCTCCAGACCCGCTCGCTCGAGGGAGGAGACCAGAACATCGCGAGCGCCGCGTTGGTCGTCGGCCACCAGGACGCGGAGCTGGAAGGGATCCATATGAGCGCGACCCTAGTGGCCGTTGCCCCGAGGCGACAGTGGACATCTGGGGGACCCCCGAACGGGCGCCCCGAGATGTCGGCGACTAAGTCTCGGGACTGGTACGAAGGCGATGCCTTCCAGCACTTCCGTCGCGCGGGCGATGTCGGTCGCGACCTCACCCAGCCGACTCAGGGTGGCCTTCCGCCCGAGCGTCTTCCAGGCCTAACCCAGCGACGCTAGGTCTGGTCGCGAGGATCGCCCCTGCGGCCGCGGCGGCGACCGATCCACATCAGGCCGGTGCCGGTCGTGAGGAGCGCCAGCGCGAGCGCGGCCAGCGGAAGGGTGTTCGGCGCGCCCGTGAAGGCGGTCCCGCTCGGAGGGGTCGTCGTGGGGTGGATCGTCGTTCCCAACGGCGGGCTGCTAGAAGGCGTCGAGGTCGGGGTCACGGTCGTGGGACTGACCGTGGGACTCGGGCTCGGCGTGGGACTGACCGTCGTCGGGCTCGGGCTCGGGGAGGGGCTCGGCGAGGGGCTGGGGCTCGGCGTGGGACTGACCGTCGTCGGGCTCGGGCTCGGGGAGGGGCTCGGCGAGGGGCTCGGCGACGGCTCGTTACAGCCGTTGCCCGTCACGGTGACCCGGACGGTGTTGCTCAACACGGGAGCCTGGTACCCGGTCTCGTTGGAGACGACCCACGAGTCGTTGTCGAACGCGACCTCGCACGAGCCGCCGTCCCTGAGTGGGAGATCGGGGGCGGTTGCTCGGATCGTGACCGTCATGGTCTCCCCCGGGGCGAGCTCCCTCACCTCGCACTTGACGTGGTTGTTCCCGGGGTTCAGGAGGCAGCTCCCATCGTCGCTCCCGGGCCCGTCGAAGGTCCCGGTCACGTCAGTCAGGCGGTCCCAGAGGTTGTCGTTCGCTCCGACGTCGTGGGCGACCGCGTCACCACCGTTCCGGACGACGATGGTGAACGTGATGGTGCTGAGCTCGTCGACCCGGGCCGGGGACGCGCTCTTCCTGATCTCCAGCCCGGTCCCGGCCTGGGCGAGCGCCGTCCCCGCGACGAACGCGAGCACGCCGATCGCGAGCCCAGATACGAGCAGGGTGCTCCGGGTCGCCCTCCACGTCGTGCCGCGGGCTCGGCGATGATTCGCGCCCATCCCTATCCCCCTCCATCCAGATGAAGCGCGAGACGGTGCTCGACGGAGGGGCCCTGAACGAAGGGGCCTCGAGACCGCTCCTGCAGCCTCGGGGATCGGCGAGATCCGTCGCCTACGTCTCCCACTCGGTTCCTCCGCAAGCTCGCCACGGTAGGCAGTTGCGTCGCAACAGTCAAACGCCGGACCGGGTCGTGTCACTCTCTCTTCACATCGCCCGGAGACCCTTTCCCCACCCTCGTCGTTCGAAACGGCCATCCACCACGTCGAGGGATCCTGGCTGTGGGCATGAGTCTGATAATCTGATTCCGGTGAAGGATATCTCCGCGACCGAGGCCGTCCGGAACTTCTCCGACGTGCTCGATGCCGTCGAGCACGGGCACGAGACCTTCCGGATCAGCAGGGGCGGCCGGCCCGTCGCCCGGATCGTGCCCGCCGAGGCGGCGTCGGGCCTGGCGGCGAAGCACCTGCTCCGGCGTCACGAGCCGGACGCCGAATGGGCGCGGGACCTGGACCGGGTCCGCGCGCTCCTCGTCACGGAGGGACGGGGATGGAACGGCTGATCCTCGACACGACGGTCCTGGTCTCGGCCGAGCGCGGCCGGCGGCGCTTGGACCGAGCGATCGACGACGACGACGACGTCGCGATCGCCGCCGTCACCGCGGCCGAGCTGCTCGTTGGACTCGAGCTCGCCGGCCAGCGGCAGCGCGTGGCTCGCGCCGCGTTCGTTGAGGACGTCCTGCAGACGCTGTCGGTCGAGGACTACACGCTCGCGACCGCCCGCGCCCATGCGCTCCTGCTCGCCGCGACCCGAGCGGCCGACATCCCGCGCGGCGCACACGACCTGATCATCGCCGCCACCGCGGCGGCGACCGGCCGCACGGTCGTGACCGCCGACGAACGCGGGTTCCGAGATCTGCCGGGGGTTGCCGTCCGTGTGATCTGACGAGGCTCGAGGTCACCTGCAGGAAGGCGTCGTGCGTGAGCAGCGGAAGACGAGCCGTACCGATCGTTGGCATGGTCCTCGGCGTCGCCCTCATGACCTTCGCCATACAGACGGCCGACGAGGTGCGATCCCCGATCCCGCACAAGGTCCAGATCGCGCACTGGCTCGAGACGAGCCTGTGGGTGAACCCGTACCTACTCCTGATCGGCGCGGCGATCTTGCTGGTCGGAGCCGTCCTGTATGTCACGCTCGGCCCACGCCGACGGATGATCCCCTACGCGATGATCGTGGTGTCCTCGCTCGTCGTGATGGGAGCGATCGCGATCTTCGTCGTCTGGGAGGTCATGGATCTCGGCGTGAACCTGACGGAGTCAGCGCCGCAGTAGCGTCGGCTCGAGGTAAGCGAGCAATGGCAGCGTACCGACATGAAATACGGCCTACCTAGTCGCGTGTCGGAGCGCCCGACGAGGAGCGTCATCCGACAAAGGCTCTCGTGGGTCGGGCTCGCCTCAGCCGACGCCCGGCGCCACGACCGGCATGCCCGCGGCAGCCGCCGCCTCCGCCAGGTGTCGGTCGTACGCCACGAGCGCCGCGACATCGTCGCCCAGGCTGAGGGCCGTGGCGATGTGGATCGCGTCGAGCGTCCGAAGGCCGATCGGTTCGAGATCGGCCGCGGCCTGGAGGATGCCCTCGTCGATGGGGACGAACGCGATGCCTTCGAGAACTTCCGACGCTCGTGCGATCGAACCTCGCGCGCGTCGCACCGCGCGGATCACCTCGGTCCTTGCGAGCGCGCTCGAGATCACCGCCGGATCGGCGCGCAGGACCTCGACGAGGTCCTGTGTCTCCCGCTCGCGGGTGACGAGCTTCACGATCGCGGACGAGTCCAGGTAGAGCACGGCTAAGAGCGCTCGGCGCGTCCTTCGAGGAGGGCGTCGCTCGTGCGGGTCGACGATCGTCCCTTGGGAGGGAGCAACTCGAGCAGGTCCCTGCGGGGTTGCGTCACCCGGCCGGCCGCGACCAACCGAGCGAGGGGGCCTTCCGGCTCGCCGAGGGGCCCGAGGACGGCGACCGGGCGCCCGTGCTCGGTCACCTCGAGCCGTTCCCCACGCTCGACACGACGGAGGTACTTGCTCAGGTTCTGCCGTAGCTCTCGCACACCGACCCGTCGCTCTTCCATGTAGCACAACGTAGCACATCGCCGTCGCTGGCGGGAACGTGCTCACGGCTGAAACACGGCCACGAAGACTGTGTGTCGCGCAGGATCAGCGCCCACCCTGGATCCCGATCCCCGTGCACATGCCGTGCACATCCAACGTCCGTATGTGCACGTGAATCACAAGCTTGTAATTCGTCCGCGGGCCCGAAGGCAGCGCAGATGCCGATACCCATGGGTGAGGTGGAGGCGTGGGCCTCCCGGGAGGTGGTCACATGGACCGTCGGACGCGAGAGAGCAAGCTGATCCGCAAGAGCGGCCTAGGGATGAGGGAGGCAGATGCCGAGCAAGCGATAGTGGAATACAGGCGCGCAGATCGATGCCGTATCTGTGGTGTCGGTGTCAGTGATCGGATGAATGCCAAGACCGTCCGGATCACGATCGACGAGGCGCTGATGAGCGGGGCTACCTACAAAGCAGCGCTCGCGGCAGTCGAACCGTTCGTCGCGGAGTGGCCGCCCGAGGAGCGCCCGACCTACGCGGCGATCCGGAATCACGCGAAGCGGCACCTCAACAGCGATGAAGCTCTCATCCGCGCGCTGATGGAGGCCCATGCCATCGGCGCCGGCGTCGATGTCGAGGATGGGGCCGGCTCGATCGTGACGCCGGGGGGCATCTTCGCTCTCGTCGCGCAGAAGGGCTACGAGCAACTGAGGGACGGCGATGCCGTGCCAACGGTCGGCGAGACGATTCAGGCCTCCCGAGCGCTCACCGCCATGGAGGTCGACCAGCTACGGTACGAGCTGAAGCGCGAGCGCCTGATGGTCCGATCCCTCGTCACCCTCGTCAAGGAGGTCGCGCCTGGTGCCCTCGAGTCCGTCACCACTTCG
>DASTHN010000149.1:0-4758 GCA_035718185.1 Actinomycetota bacterium | reverse complement strand
GCTGGCCCTCAACGCCGGCGTCCTGTGGCTCGCGCTCGCGGGCGCCGGGTGGGTCTCGGGGACCGTCGGGGCCGTGGGCGCCGGGCTCGCGCTCGGCGGTGGCGGCCTGGCCCTCGCGAAGGCGTGGGCGTACCCGGTGCTCGCGGCGATGCCCGTGCTCACCCGCCGGCACCTCGACGTCTGGGGCGCCTGAGCCGGCCGGGCGCGCTCGGCCGGGTGTGGCAGGATGAGCCGCGTGGGTGAGCCTTTCCGTGTCGCCGTCGTCACCGTTTCGGATGGGGTGACGCACGGGACGCGTGCCGACGAGTCGGGCGACGCCGCCGAGGCCCTCGTTCGAGCCGCAGGCCTGGACGTCGTCGACCGCTCCGTGGTGCCGGACGAACGGCCGGCGATCCGTTCGCGCCTTCGGGAGCTCGCCGGTGCCGGCATCGCGCTCGTCGTGACGACCGGCGGCACGGGCTTCGGCCCCCGAGACGTGACCCCGGAGGCGACCCGGGACGTGATCGATCGCGAGGCGCCCGGCCTCGCAGAGCTCATGCGCCGTGCGGGGCTCGAGAAGACCCCGATGGCCGCGCTCAGCAGGGCTGTGGCCGGCTGCGTGGGCTCGACGCTGGTGGTGAACCTCCCCGGCAGCCCGAAGGGCGTCCGGGAGAGCCTCGAGGCTGTGCTGCCGATCGTCCCCCATGCGCTCGAGCTCCTCGCCGGCGCGACCGGCGCCCACCCCACCGGTCACGGCGCCGGGCAGACGAGGTCGGCAGGGACGCCATCGGCCGACACGTACGCTGCCGAGACGGACGCTACCGAGACGAAGGCGGCGCCGGGCGGTCCGGGGCGCGTCCGCGCCACCGCGGTCAAGATCCACGGCTCGCCGCCGTGCCGCCTCGGCAACCGGGTGGTGATCGTCCCGGGCGGACCCCTCGGCGGGACGCTCGGGTGCGCGGAGTTCGACGAGGCCGCCGTCGCGATCGCGCCCGAGGTCCTTCAGGCCGGCGAGCCCCAGCTGCGCACGCTCACCCACGACCTCGGCGAGGTCGAGGTCCTGTTCGAGCCGGAGCTCGAGCCGGCGCTCCTGGCGATCGTCTCGGCCACGGACGTCGCCCGGGAGCTCCATGCCCTCGGGCGGCGCCTGGGCTTCGTCGGCGCGCTCGTCGAGCCGCGCGCCGAGCGCCTGACGGCCGGCGACCGCGGGCTCGGCTGGGCGGTACACGACTCGCTCGAGGGGCTCGCGCTCGACCGGCGCTCGGCGGTCGTGTTCACGGACCACGACGCACCGGGGATCGGGGGGATGCTCGCACACGTCCTGCGCTCGCCGGTCGGGTTCGTCGGCGTGATGGGCAGTCGGCGGCATGTGGCGCCATACCTCGAGGAGCTACGGTCGCGGGGCCTCGGTGACCAGGAGATCGCGAGGATCCGGTCGCCGCTCGGGCTGGACGTCGGCGGGCAGCGGCCCGAGGAGATCGCGCTGTCGATCGCCGCGGGCCTGGTCGCGCATCGGCACGGACGTGCCGGCGGCTGGCTCGACGCTCCCCGATGAGCGGCTCGCGGCGGCGCCCGTCGACGAGCGGCTCGTCGCGGCACGTCCGGAGGAACCGGCGGTACTGGGATGCATCGAGCGACGAGTACCAGGCGACGCACGCCCGGCAGCTCAACCGGTTCGACCGCGCCGCCTGGGGCGTGTGGGCGATCCCCGAGTCGCGGGTCCGGGCGCTCGGCGAGGTCCGCGGGCTGCGCGTGCTCGAGTACGGCTGCGGCGCCGCGCAGTGGTCGATCTGGCTCGCTCGGCAGGGCGCGGACCCGGTGGGGCTGGACCTGTCCGCGCGTCAGCTCGAGCACGCGGCCCGCCTCACGGCCCGCGCCCGAGCCCGGTTCCCGCTCGTGCAGGCGGACGCCGAGCGCACCCCGTTCGCCGACGGGAGCTTCGATCTGGTGGTGTGCGACCACGGTGCGATGACCTTCGCCGACCCCCGGCGGACCGTGCCCGAGGTCGCGAGGATCCTGCGGCCCGGTGGCCGCTTCGTATTCGACATCGCGAGCCCGTTCCACTTCCTGTGCTGGGACGACGACGCCGAGGCCCCGGTCGAACGCCTCCAGCGCGACTACTTCGGGATGCGCCGGTGGGACGAGGAGTCGGTGGACTTCCAGCTGCCGTACGGCGAGTGGATCCGTCTGTTCCGTGCGAACGGCCTCGAGGTGGAGGACCTGATCGAGCTCCGTCCGCCACCGAACGCTCGGACGACGTACCCGTGGTTCGCCCCGCTCGACTGGGCCAGACGGTTCCCGGCGGAGAACCTCTGGAAGCTCCGCCGGACGGAGTGACGTGCGCGCCCGCACGGCGGCGGTCGCCGCGCTCGCGGTCTCGATCGGCGCCGCGCTCGCGCCGAGCGTCCTGCCCGAGGAGGACTCCCCGCGCCCGAACGTCGTCGTCATCCTCACCGACGATCAGACCTGGGACTCGATCCCGCGGTCGGTCCCCGTGATGCCGTACCTGCAGGGCCGAGCGATGGACCCGGCCGACCACTGGGTGGTGTTCCCGAACGCCTTCGTGAACACGCCGCTGTGCTGCCCGTCGCGCGCCACGATGCTCACGGGGCGACTCGCGCACCACACGGGTGTCCGGAACAACCGGGAGGGACCCGCGCTCGACGAGTCCGGGACCTTGGCGGCGTGGCTCGACGCGGCCGGCTACCACACGGGGCTCATCGGCAAGTACCTGAACGTGTACCCGTTCGGCCGCGGCCCGTACGTGCCCGAGGGATGGGATCGCTGGTGGGGGAAGGTTCAGGGGACACCCGAGAGCCTGTACGGCGGGTTCACCCTGGTCGAGGACGGCGAGCCCGTCCTCTACGGCGCCGACGACTACTCGACGGACGTCTACGCCCAGGCGGCCGTGCGGTTCCTCCGCGACGCGCCGGCCGACGACCCCTTCTTCCTGTGGTTCGCGCCGAACGCACCGCACCCTCCCGCCGTCGCCGCACCCCGCCACGCGGGCCGGTACGCCGACCTGCCGATCGAGGTGCCGCCCTCGGTCGACGAGGCCGACGTGAGCGACAAGCCCGAGTGGGTCCGCCGCCTGCCGCCGCTCGACGACGCCGTCGCGTCGGCACTGCTGGAGGAGCGTCGTGCGTCGTTCGAGGCCCTGCTCGGCGTCGACGAGGCGGTGCGCGCGATCCTCGAGGAGCTGGAGGCCCGCGGCGAGCTGGACGAGACGCTGATCGTCTACGTCTCGGACAACGGGCTGTCGCTCGGTGAGCACCGCTGGGTCGGGAAGCTCTGCCCGTACGACGAGTGCATCCGCGTCCCGCTCCTGATGCGGCTCCCGGGCATCACCCACCGGATCGAGCCCGAGCTCGTCTCGTCCGTCGACCTCGCCCCGACGATCGCCGACCTCGCCGGCATCGCTCCGGACACGTCGTTCGACGGCGCGAGCCTGCTCCCGCTGCTGCGCCAGCGCTCGCGCGTCGGCCGCACCGGCGAGGTGTTCGCGGGATGGGTCGGCGACGGCCGCGTCCCGGGGTGGTGGGAGCTCCGCCGACCGGGGTGGGCGTACGTCGAGCTCGCCACCGGGGAGCGCGAGCTGTACGACCTCCGCCGCGACCCGTTCCAGCTACGGAACCTCGCGGGAGATCCCGAGCAGGCGGCGCGTATGGCCGAGCTCACGGCGGCGCTCGCCGCGTACCGGGGCGGATGAGCGCATCTCGGGCGGTGACGGCGACCGTCCTGATCGTCGTGCTCGCGGCCCTCGCCCCGGGGCGGGCGCAGGCCCAGGGGACGCCGCCCGACGTCGTCGTCGTCGTCACCGACGACCAGCGCTGGGACACGCTGTGGGCGATGCCGGGAGTCCGGCGGGAGCTCGTCGCCCGCGGGGCGAGCTTCGCCGACGCGTTCGTCGTGAACCCGATCTGCTGTCCGAGCCGGGCGAGCATCCTGACCGGTGCGTACTCGCACACGACGGGCGTGTACCGACAGGCGCCGCCCTTCGGTCGGTTCGAGTGGTTCCGGGACGGCTCGACCCTCGCGACCTGGCTCGACGACGCCGGGTACACGACCGGGCTGTTCGGTAAGTACCTGGATGGCTACCAGCACGCCGGCCTCACGGGGTACGTCCCGCCCGGCTGGGACCGGTGGGTGGGGTTCATCCACTCCACCTACTGGGACTACAAGCTGTCCGTCGACGGTCGGGTCCGCGCGTACGGCACGTTGCCCGAGGACTACTCGACCGACGTGCTCGCACGCGAGGCGGAGACGTTCGTGCGCGAGGCTCAGGGCCCACTCTTCCTCTATCTGGCCCCCGCCGCGCCCCACGGCCCCGCACCGCCGGCGCCGGGCGACGAGGATGCGTTCGCCGACCTGCCGGCGTGGCGCCCCCAGAGCTACGACGAGGTCGACGTCTCGGACAAGCCGTCGTGGGTGCGCGCCCTCCCGCGGCTCGACGACGCCGAGCGCGAGCGCATCGACGCGCTCCGCCGGAACCAGTACGCGTCGCTGCTCGCGGTGGACCGGGCCGTCGAGGGCATCGTCGGCGCCCTCCGGGACACCGGCCGGCTCGAGAACACGCTGTTCGTCTTCACGTCGGACAACGGGCTTTCGTGGGGCGAGCACCGATGGTCGAAGAAGGAGGCGCCGTACGAGGAGGTGATCCGCGTCCCGCTCGTCGTCCGGTGGGATGCCGGCGGCGTCCTCGCGGGCTCCGCGCCCGACGCGCTGGCGTTGAACGTCGACCTCGCCCCGACGATCGCGGCGGCGGCGGGCGTCCCGGCC
>DASTHN010000148.1:0-13714 GCA_035718185.1 Actinomycetota bacterium | reverse complement strand
GGGCCGGGCGATCGTCGTGGCGGATGGGTCGAAGGTCGGCAGGGTGGCGTTCGCCGAGATCTGCTCGCTCGATCGTGTCGGCGAGCTGATCACGGACGGGTCGGCCGATCCCTCCGCCCTCGATGAGATCCGCGAGGCAGGCGTCCACATCACGATCGTGTGAGGCCGGTCGTCGGTGATCAGCGACGCATGGGTGGCGCCGAGCGGATCGGCTGGGGGATCAGCTCCCCGTGCGCCTCGATCAGGTCGTCGACCATGCGAAGGATCTCATCGACGGTGAGCGTCGCGGCCGTGTTCGGATCGAGGAGCGCTGCCTGGTAGACGAGCTCGCGCGACCCTTCCACGGCAGCCCGCACGGTGAGCTCGGCCACGTTGAGGAACGTACGGTTCAGCGCGAGACACTGCGGAGGGATCGGTCCGATCCGCGTCGGCTGCACGCCGTTCTCGTTCGCGAGCACCGGGACCTCGACGCAGGCGTCCTCCGGGAGACCCTCGATCAGCCCCTCGTTGCGCACGTTCCCGTACAGCTCGGCAGGGATGCCGGTCTCGAGCGCCCTGATGAACTGGCTGGCGAGCTCATCGTTGCGTTCGACGTCCAGCCGTTCGCCGGCATCCAGGGCTCGCTTGATCTCCTCCCACTCCGCGAGGTTCTCGTCGGAGCGCCGGATGTACTCGTCGATCTCACTTCGGTAGCGGGCGACCTGTTCATCGTGGTGCAGGAACCAGGGCACGTACTCCACGCTGTGCTCGGACGACTCCGTGGGGAAGTACCCGAAGCGCTTGAACAGCTCGACCCGCACGCGCCGCCCCAGGCCCTCGGGGTCCGCATCGACGATCGCTCGAAGGCGCGGGTAGAGGTCCTCGCCCGTCTCCCGGTCTCGGAAGATGTAGACGAAGCACTGGTGGTTGAAGCCGGCGGTGCGGAACGCGATCCGTTCCTGAGGGAGCCCCACGATCTCGGCCAGGAAGGCGTGGGTGTCCCGCACGCTGTGGCACACGCCCACCACCCGCGAGGCCGGCAGCCGCGATCCTGCCCAGATGCCCCAGGGCACCATCGCCATCGGGTTCGTGTAGTTGAGGAGGAGCCCGTGAGGGCACCGCTCGGCCATCTCGTTGGCCATCGCGATCATGACCGGGATGGTGCGCAGCCCCCGCATGATGCCTCCGATGCCGATCGTGTCGGCGATGGTCTGGCGGAGCCCGTACTTCCTCGGCACGTCGAAGTCCGTCAGCGTCGCCCGGTACCCCCCCACCTGGATCTCGTTGACCAGGTAGTCCGCGCCGTCGAAGGCAGGTCCGCGCGACCCATGAGCGGAGACCCGGTACCCGGCCTCCGAACGCTCGACGAGTTGGATCGCGGCTCGGTGCGCGTACCCGAGCCGCTCGGCGTCGATGTCGTGCAGGGCGATCTCGAGCGAGCCGTGGAGCTCTCCGTATGCGCACAGGTCCGCCACGATGCTCCTGGTGAACTCGACGCTCCCGGCGCCGATGATCGTCACCTTGGCCATGGATCGGAGTCTCGCATCCCATCGGGCGGACGTCGACGCGAGGTCCCTCACGACCCGCGCGGCAAGCCGCCGACCCGCTTCCGACGGGGAAGAGCGCCTCGCCGGTATCCAGGCGAAAGCCACGGTAGTCTCGCGGTCCCAGACCAACTCGGAGGTGGTCGGCATGCAGGTGGAGATCGAAGCGGCGCCGGCGTACGCGTTCGGACGGATCACGGTCGGTCCGGGCCGGGAGGTCAAGGTCGAAGCTGGCGCGATGGCCTCGATGACCGGCGACGTCCAGATCGAGACCAGGGCCACCGGGGGCCTGATGGGCGGGCTGAAGCGCTCGGTGCTCGGCGGGGAGAGCTTCTTCGTGAACACGTTCCGATCCGAGGCGGGCGGGCACGTGGCCGTAGCGGCGAAGCTGCCCGGCGACCTGCGGCTGCTTCCCCTGGAGGGCAGAACCTGGTTCATCCAGTCCGGCTCGTGGATCGCGTCCGATCCGGAGGTCGACGTCGACACGAGGTGGGGCGGCGCGAAGACGTTCTTCGGGGGCGAGGGGCTCTTCCTGTTGAAGTGCAGCGGCCGGGGGGACGTGCTCGTCTCGAGCTACGGGGCGATCACGACCGTCGACGTGCCCGCGGGGCAGAGCTACGTGATCGACACCGGACACGTGGTCGCGTTCGAGGAAGGGATGCAGTACGGCGTCGAGAAGGCGGGGTCGTGGAAGTCCACGGTCTTCGGCGCCGAGGGTCTGGTGGTGCGCTTCCAGGGACCCGGCACCGTGTGGCTGCAGACCCGGAGCCCCCAGGATCTTGTGGGGTGGCTGAAGACCCAGATGCCCGGCCAGCGCAGCTGATCCGAGCGGGCGCACGGGGGAACGGCGCACCTCCCGCGGACGTGGTCGCCGGTCCCGCCGAGCGAGTGCCGGTGTTGTCCTCTGCGCCTGGATCGACCCGGGACGCGGGGGCGGGTCGTGTCCCTCAGGCGCAGGGTGGCGCGCCGGCGCCGCACAGCGTCAGGTCCTCGGCCCGCGCCACCTCGTCCACGAGGTCCTGCCGCTCGACGAACGCGAGGCCGCCCTCCGGTTCGAAGGAGACGACCGGCGAGCTGCCGGGGGGCAACGTGGAGCGGTAGACGACGCAGCCGCCGGTCACCTCGACCAGCTCGACGCCCGGCTGGCGGGCTCCCTCGCACGTCCTCGCGAACGTCACCGTCACATCGGGAGACGACCTCTGCATGACGGTGAAGTCGTAGACGACGCGTCCGTTCTCCACCTCGGTGACCGACGACCAGCCGAGTGGGAGCTCCGTGATGCACGGCACCTGCTCCGCCGTCGGCACCGCCTGGGCTACCGGGATCGTCGCGCTGGTGCGGTCGCAGGACGCGGTCGAGACCTCGTAGTGATCCAGGAAGAACAGCTGCACCCCCGTCCAGACGAGCAGTGCGGTCACCACGAGCGAGACGGAGATCAGGCCGATCCGGCGGAAGCTCCAGCGCTGCACCCGGATGGGGTCCCTGTGCGGCGCGAGGGCTCGGAACCGGGCGAGGAGGTCGCGACCGTCGCGCTTGAGGGAGACCTGGAGCTGCGTGGGGCTCGCCACGCCGCGCGTCGCCGCGAACGCCTCCGCGAGCTCGTCGGCCGTGAAGTACCGGAGCGCGTGCTCGTACACGGTGTCGGCGTCGCTCCGCAACGCGAGCACCAGCATCATGTTGCCGAGGTCCACCGCCTGTCGCCACGGCGACGGCCGCACCTGCACGAAGAAGACATCGATGAGCAGCAGCCGTCGGTCGCGCACCATCAGGTTCGCCGGCTTGATGTCCCGGTGGGCGAGTCCCTGGTCCCACATCCGGCGGATCAGCTCGAGCCCCTGATCGATCACGGCTCCATCGATCTCGGCGTCCCCGATCTCCACGGCGTCGTCGAAGAACTCCATCACGATCATGTACTCGCGCTCGGGCGTGATCTCGACGATGCCGAGCGCCCGCGGGGTCGGGAAGCCGAGCTCGCCCAGGAGCCGCAGCGTGTAGTCCTCGTACTCGACGAATCGCCGCACCGTTCCGAACGGCGTCTCATCCTCGAGCCGCCCGTACAGCATGGTGCGGCCGAGCTTGTACCAGCGGTCGGCCCGGACGTGACTGCGAGCGTACAGCTTCGCGAACACGTGTCGCCGCCTCCCTTCGTCATCCTCGACGAGGAGCTTCAGGGGGGTGGAACCGCCCGATCCCTCCAGCCCGACCGGCTTCGCCTCCAGCACGGTGAGCCCGAGCTGCTCGGACATCGCCCGTTCGATCGCCGCACCCCGGGCACCTGTCACGTCGAGGTGCGCGGCCTTGCCGCGATGCCCGTACGCGACCGGGTACACGTCGGGAGGGGCGAACGCTCGGAAGGCGATCATGGGAACGGACACCCCGAGCAACGCCGCGAACACCACGTCGCTCGGATGATCGACGCCCAGGTAGACGCGGACGAGGCCGAGACCGACCACCCCGACCGCGATCGCCCACTTCGCCAGGTAACGGAAGCGCCCGGGGACGACGAGCGAATAGGCGATCGCGATCAGCATCGCCGTGAGCGCCGCAACCGGGATCGAGGGCGTCGAGTAGCCCTGCCAGCCGGCGAGGATGGTCACGTCGTAGGCCCGTGGCCGGGCCGCCACCCAGTACATGCCCGCGCCGAGGACCTCGAGGACCGCGAGGGCCGCGAGCAGGAGGACGAGATGACGCCAACGGCGGAACGCTGCGATCAGCACGACCGTGACCAGCCCGACGATCGGGAGGGTCCAATCCGAATTGAGGGTGTTCAAGCCCCGCGCGAGCGACGTCAACCACGGCTCGCGCAGCGAGGCGAGGGCCCGCATGATCGCCGCGTCGACACGGTCCAACGGTCCCGGCGCCAGGCGGAGGACGGCCGTGCCGGCAACGACCGCGACCAGCATGAGGGCCAGCCAGATCATGCCGGTGAGGCCGATGCTCTTCGGGAGCGGCGGCGGCGCCCCGGTCGGGCGTCGACGGCGACGGCCGGTACCGATGACGGCGGGGAACGATGCCGGAGACCCTCGCTGTTCCCGCATGGCCCGGGATCCTCCCACGATCCATGCGGAACCGCCTCGAACGTGATGGGTGGTACGTTGGGTTCACGGTCTCGTCCCTTCGGAAGGGGGAGCCATGGCGAACAAGGACAAGGGCGGCTCGAAGGTCTCCAAGACCGCCGCGACCAGGTCGCTGAAGGAGAAGCGCAAGGCGAAGAAGGACAAGGCCGCCCAGGCCACGTCCTCGCGGGTCTCCGGCAGCCGGTAGACCGGTGCCGCCGATGCGGTCGGCGTGATCGCGAGCGGAAGGGGAACCATGGACCCGATCGAGGACTATCTCGTCCCCGTCGTCGTCGAGCAGACCAGCCGGGGCGAGCGCTCGTTCGACATCTACTCGCGTCTCCTGAAGGACCGCATCATCTTCCTCGGCGCGCCGATCGACGACGCCGTCGGCAACCTCATCATGGCGCAGCTCCTGCACCTCGAGTCCGAGGACCCCGAGAAGGACGTCAACCTGTACATCAACTCCCCCGGCGGAGACGTCACCGCGCTGTTCGCGATCTACGACACGATGCAATACGTGCGACCCGACGTGTCGACGATCGTGATGGGGCAGGCGGCGTCGGCGGCCGCGGTGCTCCTGCTGGCGGGGAAGAAGGGCAAACGCTTCGCGCTGCCGCACTCGAGGATCCTGCTGCACCAACCGCATGGCGGAGCGGAGGGCCAGGCCGTCGACATCGAGATCCAGGCGAAAGAGATGACGCGGAACCGCAAGCTCCTGGAGCGGTTGATCGCCGAGCACACGGGACAGCCTCTGGAGACCGTGTCTCGCGACACGGACCGCGACTTCATCCTCACCGCCGAGGCTGCGGTCGAGTACGGCGTCGTGGACGAGATCATCACGGATCGGGCGGACGTCCCCGAGCTCGCGGCCGCGTTGAGTCAGCGAGCGTAGCCACCTTCCGCCGGCTCGATAGCGACTCGAGCTACGCGCGGCCCGCGCTGAGCAGACGGACCTGGCGCGTGGGATCGCGGTCGTAGAGCCGCATCGCCCACCGGTATCCCGCCAAGCCGATCAGCGCGCACCAGCCGACGGCGAGGACGCCGTCGTGGCCGATCGCCGTTCCCATGAGCAGTCCGCGGAGCGTCTCGATGACCGGTGTGAAGGGCTGATACTCGGCGAACGACCGCATCGCACCCGGCATCGAGTCCGTGGGGACGAAGCCGCTGCCGAGGAACAGCAGGAGCATCAGCGGCATCGCGATGTTGCTCGCGCTCTCGACGCTCTTGGCCTTCAGACCGAGCGCGACCGACAGCCACGTGACGGCCAACGTGACCATCGAGAGCACACCGATCGCCGCGATCCACTCGACGGGGCCGGCGCTCGGCCGGAACCCGATCGCGAGGGCGACGCCGATGACGGCCGCCAGGCCGAGGATCGTCTGGAGCGTGTAGCCGAGGACGTGACCGGTCAGCACCGCGCCGCGAGAGATCCCCATCGTGCGGAACCGGGCGATGATGCCCTCGGCCATGTCCATCGAGACGGAGATCGCCGTCCCCTGAGCCACACCGGCCACCGCCAGCAGGATGATCCCCGGGGTCACGTAGCTCAGGTACTCGGCGCGGCCCCCGGACGCGGTTCCGAGCCCGGCACCCATGGTGCCGCCGAAGACATAGACGAACAGCAGGAGCAGGATCACCGGGATCCCGACCACCAGCAGGGACACCGATGGGTAGCGCACCATGTGCTTGAGGTTGCGCCGCAGCATCGTGGCCGAGTCCCGCAGCGCGAAGGTATGCGTCCTGGTCACAGTGGCTCCCCTCCCCGTTCAACGTGGCCGGTGAGGGCCAGGAAGACGTCGTCGAGATCCGGCGTGTGGATGGAGAAGCGTTCCACCGGGATGCCCTCGAGCCGATCGAGCAAGGCTCGCAGCGAGCCGATCCCCGCTCCGCTCGGGACCCGAAGGGTCAGCGCGTCCTCGTCCTTGCTGGATCCCGGCAGGGCGCGGGCTGCCGCGTCGAGCGCCTGAGCGTCGGCGAACTCAAACCGGATGTGCCCGCCGGGGATGCGACGCTTGAGCTCGTCGGGCGTGCCCTCGGCGATCAGCCTCCCGTGGTCGAGCAGGGCGACGCGGTCGGCGAGGTGGTCCGCCTCCTCCAGGTAGTGCGTCGTGAGGAAGATGGTGACCCCGCCGGCGACCAGGTCGCGGACGATCCGCCAGACGGCGCGGCGGCTCCGGGGGTCGAGTCCTGTGGTCGGTTCGTCGAGGAAGATGATCTCCGGGTCGCCCATCAGGGTCATCGCTAGGTCCAGACGTCGACGCAGACCGCCGGAGTAGGTGGCGGCCGGCCTCCGGCTCTCCTCGACGAGGTCGAGCCGCTCGAGGAGATCCGACGTGCGCCGCCTGCCTTCGGCCCGCCCCAGATGGTTGAGATCCGCCATGAGGGTCAGGTTCTCCTCGCCGGTGAGGAGGTTGTCCACCGCGACGGATTGGCCCGTGACGCCGATCACCTGGCGCACGGCATCCGGCTCTCGGGCGGCGTCGTGGCCGGCGACGAGCACCTCGCCGGCGTCGGCGCGGATGAGGGTGGACAGGATCTGCACGGTCGTGGTCTTGCCGGCGCCGTTCGGTCCGAGCAGGGCGAAGACCGAGCCCGCCTCGACGGCGAGGTCGATGCCGTCGAGCGCCACCGTGTTGGCGAACGACTTGCGCAGCCCGATCGCCTTCAACGCCGGAGCGGACCTCGTCGCGCTCATGGGTGGTCCCTCCCGGTGGCGCTCGCGAAGGAGCGGTGGATCGTGATGTCGCCCATGGAGGTGTGGGCGCGGACCTCGACCGCGTCCTCCCCGGGCTCGGGGCGCTCGGCGGCGTCCAGGTCGTTGCGCACGGCCCCGAACTTCGTCTCCAGGTCCAGCCAGGCGGAGACGCCGTCCCGGACGCCGACCTCGAGCGCCCCGAACGCGCTCTGGGCGACGACGGCACCACCCGCGACCTCGCCGATCCGGACGTCGCCGTTGGCCGTCTTGGCCACGATGCCCGCCCGAGCCACATCGATCGAGATCGAGCCGTTGGAGGCGTGCACGCGCGCCTCGCCCGTGACCTCGCCGATCCACGTGTCGCCGTTGTGGTTCTTGACCACCGCGGGCCCCTCGATCCTGCCGATCCTCACGGCGCCGGCCGAGGTGATCTGTGCCCGACCGACGGCCACGTCGACCGTGACCTCACCGACGCCGCACGTGAGCTCGACCGGGCCGGCCTCCTCGAGCAGGATGTCGCCGACGCCGGTCCGGTACCGGCACTCGCCGAGGCGGCCGGTGCAGCGCAGGGTCGCGACGCCTGCCGCGCCGCGCACCTGCGAGCCCGCCGGCAGGTCGATCCGCACGTCGATCGATCCGCGACCACCCCAGGAGGTCCACTTCTGCCATCCCTTGGGCGTCTTGATCAGCAAGGTGCCGCCCGCGTACTCCACGCGCGTCTGCTCGGCGGCGGTGATGTCGGACGCCTTCGCGGGGTCGCTCGGCCGCACGTCGACGACGGTGTCGGCGCGATCGCTCGCGACGATCCGGACGTCGCCGACGCCGAGGTCCACGCTGACGGAGATGGGTTCGGGGGTGTCGAAGGTCGGCATCGGAGTTCCTCCTGTGGATCTGCGGATGGTGCCGCGGTCGAGGGCCATCGTTCGCACAGCTCCCGTCGGTCCCGCTTAGCGGGCCCAGCCCCGGTGGCGCTGCGCGCCCTGCGGGCCGGGTCGTTCGCGCCGACGGGCCGGGTCCGTCCGCTCCAGCGCCGCGGCGGCCGCTCGGACGAGCCAGGTGTTGACCGAGAGTCCCTCGGCTGCGGCCGCCTGCTCGACCAGGGACTTCAGCCGATCGGGCATCCGGAGGTTGATCCTCGACACCGTGGCTTCGTCCGCTTCGCCCGACGCTCGCGGGGTCATCGCCGTCGCCCGCCACATCGCCATGGCGACCTCGGGCTCCGCGATGTCCTCAGCCGGCGGCTCGGCCGGTGGAAGGCTGACCGCGAACTCGGGATCTCGCCCACGCAGCCGCAGCTCCACGGACCCCGGCGCGAGCTCCAACGTGATCTCCTCTGCCGCGGCGGCCAGCGCGTCCTGGATCGCGAGCCGGACGGTCGCCTCGAGCGGCGCCACGAGGCGCGCGGCCAGGACCTGAGCATCCTCCCCGCCGGCCTCGGCGGCGACCTCGAGCTGCCGGCGAACGCCCTCGATGTAAGGTTCCAGGTTCATGGCGCCATGATGGCATCAATCTGATGCCATGTCAACGCCATCTCGGTGTCGGGCATCGGGGCGGCCCTGCACCCGGAAGGTCGTCCGACCCTGTATCCGCCGGCCCCGGGAGGATGATGCTCCGGGACAGGAGGGGGTGTTCGAAGCGATGGCCTACTCGACAGGCGCTCCCCGCCGACCCGACGTCCATCCGGACCTCATGCAGCAGCGGATACCGCCCGCCGTGGCGATCTCGATCGCCCTGCAGTGGGGCGCGACGCTCTGGGTCAACCAACTCGAGGCCCAGAGCGGCCTGGGTGTCGAGTACAGCGGCGCGGCATTCCTGTTCATGGCCGCCGTCAGCCTCGGCACCTTGCTCGGGGTCGGGATCGCGTGGGGGTTCTACTCCCTCTTCGCACTCGCGCTGGCAGGTATGACGGTGGCGACGTCCATCACCGACCCCAACGCGCAAGCGATCGGCGGGGCTCTTCTCGCGGTGCCATCCCTCGTGCTGATCTGCCTGCCGGATGTGTTCCGGTACGAGACGAACCGGCTTCGCCTGTCCATCGTTCGAGATGGCTTCGAGGTGCGCTATCACCCTGCGAAGCGGTGGTTCCTCGCCGGCCTCGTCGTCGTGCTGTTCGTCGCTTGGTACTCGCTGACCGCGTACGGCGTCCACTGAGCGGGAGGGTCACCTGGATGACACGACGCTCGCGCGTATCTACCTATCTGGATCTGAGCGTTCTGGCCTCAGGACCTGCGGGCACGACGCGGTACAGGCGCCAGCGATCGGGGATGCCCTTCAGCTCGTACTCGCCGGCGTGCTCGAACACAAGACCGGAGCCCGCGACGAGATCCTTCACCGTCTGAGAGACGAGAACCTCGCCCGGTTCGGCCTTCGCCGCCACACGGGACCCCGTGTGGACCGCGATCCCCGTCACTTTGTCTCCGAGGAGCTCGACCTCTCCGGCGTGCACGCCCGCCCGGACCTCGAGGCCCAGGGCCCGAACGGCCTCAACGATCGCCGTAGCGCACCGTACGGCCCGAGCCGGACCCTCGAACCGCGCCAGGAAGCCGTCTCCCGCGGTATCGACCTCGACGCCATGGAAGCGTTCCAGCAGTGTGCGAACGACGACGTGATGCCGGTCGAGGAGATCGCGCCACGCGCGATCGCCGAGGTCGACCGCTAGCTCGGTGGAGCCAACGATGTCGGTGAACAGCACGGTCGCGAGCACGCGCTCGAACTCTGCCTCCTCGCCCTGGACACGAGCGATGAAGCCGCGCACCTCGTCGACGAACCGCAGGCCCGTTTCCCCCATGGGCGCGGTGTCCGCTTCGGGGAGGACGGCGAGCTCGGCGCCCGGGATCGCCTCGGCGGTGGATCGGACGTGCTCGGGGTCTCCCGGCCAAACGACCAACGTCGGCACATGGATGAGCGGCAGCACGGCACGGACATCCGTTTCCCACCACATCTGATCGAACCGCATCGCCTCGCGCGGCGAGGCGCCGAGGCGGAACATCTTCGCCCACCAGGCGACCACGCCGGGATCGTCCGCATAGCTCGACTCGTCGTGCTGGAGGAAGGAGCGGACGTAGGCGGTCGTGCCCCACCGAGCGACGATGTCAGCCTGGTCCTCGGCGAACTCCTGCTCTGTGGCGCCGGTCGGATTGTCCGGCGCCCACGCGTTCCTCCCGTTCGCGCCCCACCACACCAACGCTTGCACGCGCTGGGGATAGGTCGCCGCGACGAACGCGGCGAGGGCACCCCCCTCGTAGACGCCGGCGAGGACCGCCCGCTCCGAGGCGGTCGCGTTCATGACGGCGAGGAGGTCCTGGGCCCTCGTGTCGAGGTCGGCCAGTGGCGACGCTCGGTCGGAAAGGCCGGTGCCACGCTTGTCGAACATGATCAGACGCCCGACACGGGCGAAGGCCTCGAGCGTCCGAGCCGACTCCGGGTGCTCCCACTGGACCTCGAGGTGCCAGATGAACCCGGGGAAGAAGACGATGTCGGGCGGCCCTTCGCCGACAACCTGGTAAGCGATGAAGGTACCGTCCGCGGACCTCGCGTACTTGGTCTCCGGTACGTCCACGAGCCCATCGTCGTCTCGGACCCCTGTATCCAGCAAGCTGTCCACGCGGGCCAGGTCCTCGCAGGTATCGGAGTCAACAGGTTTCCGGGGGCAGGGCGGAGACGCGAGGCGTCTCCGCCCTCTGCCCCCGGCGCAGCGACTACTCGTCCCCCGCGACGAGCTCCTCGGCCGGCTCCGGGACGGGCAGCACCACGAGCACGTCCTCTGGACCGCTACCCTCGACCCGGAGCTGCGGGAGCCACTGGAGCCAGCGTGGCAGGTACCAGTTCACATCTCCCAGCAGTTTCATCGCGGAGGGGACCAGGATCGATCGGACGATCGTCGCGTCCAGGAACACCGCGACGGCCAACCCGAATCCCATCTGCTGGAGGCCGGCGATACGCCCGGTCGCGAACGCCGCGAACACCGCGACCATGATCACCGCGGCGCCCGTGATGATGCCGCCCGTCGTGCGCAACCCGAACGCGACCGCCTCGGAGTTGTCCCCGGTCTTGTCGTACTCCTCACGGATCCGGGTCAAGAGGAACACCTGATAGTCCATCGATAGACCGAACAGGATGGAGAACAGGAACAACGGCAACCACGACTCGATGGCGTCGACCTGGATGAACCCGAGCGCATCCGCGATCGAGCGGGCGAACTCCGGACCACCCCGCTGGAACAGGAGCACGATCAGACCGTAGGCGGCCCCCACGGACAACAGGTTCATCAGGATCGCCTTCGCCGGCACCACGACGGACCGGAACACCACCGTGAGCAGCAGGAACGACAGCCCCAGGATCAGCGCGATGATGACGGGCGTGTAGAAGTCGGAGACGTCGAAGAAGTCCTTGACGAACGCCGTGTCCCCTCCGACCAGCACACCCGACCCGTCCCCGAACGCCTGGGGGACGTAGTCGTCACGGACCCGCGTGATCGCCGCAACCGCCGCCTCACTCGACGCATCGGATGCCTCGCCGGCGAACGGGATCCGCACCAACGTGACCGCGCCGTCCTCGCTGGTCTGCGGCGGCTGCGGCTCACCGAACGCCGGGTCGCCGGCTACGATCCCGGTGAGCTCGTCGATCCCCTGCGCCACCGTCGCATCGGTCATCGAGCCGGGCACGACGACGTCGGCCGTCGACTGTTGTCCGGCCTCGGGGAACTTCGCGATCAGGACGTCGAACGCGTCGCGTGTCTGGATGCCCTGAGGGATCGTGGAGATCCCGGAGAACCCGGTCTTGATCCCGCGGCCGTCGTCCTCGGGGTGTCCCTGCAGCCAGTACGGGATCGAGAGCGCGGCCATGAACGCAGCCGAGAGCACCAACCACACGACCGGGCGGGCCATCACGCCACGGGTCACGGTGTCCCAGAAGCCGCCACGGCGTCCGTGCTCCAGCGTGCGGCCGCGCCCGAAGAGCCACCCGGGCTTCACCAGGTGGTCGGCGAACAGCGCCATGATCGCGGGAAGGAACGTCATCGACAGGGCGATCGAGACGAGCACGACCAGGATCGCGCCGCCCGCCAGCCCGCGGAAGATGGTGGTCGGCACGAGGAGCATGCCTGCGAGTGCGAGCACGACCGTCAGACCACTGAAGAAGACGGCGCGATTCGCCGTCCCCCCGGACCGGCCGATCGCCTCCAGGTTGTCGAACCCCCGCGCCCGCTCTTCCCGATACCGCGACACGATGAACAGCGAGTAGTCGATGCCGACGGCTAGGCCCATCATCGAGATGAGCTGGGGCACGAAGAAGCTGAAGCGCCATAGGGCGCCGAGGACCCCGATCAGGCCCAAGGCCGTCCCGATCGCGAGGATCCCCAGGATGATGGGCGTGATGCCGGCGATCAGCGATCCGAACACGATGAGCAGGACGATGATCGCGACCAGGACCCCGACGAACTCGCCCCGCCGGCTGTCCTCCTCCGAGATCTGCTTGAAGTCTTCGGTGGAGGTGGGCTCGCCGAGCATGAACATCCGCACGCCATCGGCGTCGTACTCCTCCCGGAGCGCGTCAAGGTCGCCGACGTGCAGAGCGGTCTGATCCGAGTCGCCGGCGAGGATCACCGTGAACAGCACCCCGGTCTCGTCCTGCGACGGGATGGGGCCGAGGGCAGCGATCCGTGGGTCGCTCGCCTGCTCGTCGGGCAACGGGAAGCTCTCCGGCACCTGGGAGACGACGCTGGGGCCGAGCGCGCGCAGGTCATCCAGCGCCGCGTTGACCCGCTCGACGAAGGCCGGGTCGCGAACCGCGCCATCACCGCCGACCATCACGATCGTCTCGGGGATGAGGTCCTGCTCCAGCTTGCGGTCCTCGAGGATCTGCTGCGCGCGCTTCGCCTCGGGGTTGTTGGTGAAGTCGAAGTCGGTCGTGAGGGCATCCGAGAGGATCGTTGCCGACGCGGCGAAGCCCGCGACGAGCACGACGAGCCAGATGCCCACGGTTCTCCACGGATGGCGGCTGCTGGCCCTCGCCAGCGCCTCCGGGTTCAACCTCATGTCGAAGCCCTCCCTCCCCCAACCTTGCCCCGGCCGGACTTACGCCATATGCTTACTCCGTCAGTCCTAACGGTATACGCAGTAAGTGTCAACCCCAGCCGGCAACATACTCGGTGAAGGGGGTGCGTCCGGTGAACGCTGAGGCGGGAACGACGGTGGGAAGGCCCCGACGTGAGCCGCTCACCCGCGAGCGCGTCGTCCAGGTCGCGCTCGAGATCATGGACCGCGAGGGCGTCGACGCCATCACGATGCGCCACGTGGGACACGCGCTCGGCGTGGAGGCGATGTCGCTGTACAACCACGTGAAGGACAAGCAGGATCTCCTCGACGGGATCACCGGCGCCGTGATGGCCGAGTTCCGATGGGAGCCCACCACGGACGACTGGGTCGAGCAGGGCCGCG
>DASTHN010000147.1:0-4115 GCA_035718185.1 Actinomycetota bacterium | reverse complement strand
CCGTAGATGTGGTCGCGCTGCGCACCTCCATACACGCGGTCGTCGCCATTCCCGTGATAGAGCACGTCGGTTCCGCGACCTCCGTAGATGACGTCGTCGCCCTGTCGTCCGTACACGAGATCCTCCCCACCGCGGGCACAGATCACGTCTCGACCGCTCGTTCCTCGCAGCACGTCATCATCGTTCGTCCCGGTGATCGTGCACTCGGGGCGTCGCCCTGACTCCTCTCCGGATGCGCTCGCCGAGGCGGGGAGCAGGCCGGCGACGAGTGCGAGCGCACACGGCGCGACGAGCAGGAGACGGAGCCGGGTGCGCATGACGCGCCTCCCTTCAGGCCATGCTCGGGTGGCGGGCCCACCCGAGCCTCGTGACTGAGACTGCCTCTGGGCGCCCCGGGGTCCGGCAGGGGGTGTGGTCCCGATGTCTGGCGAGGCGCTATCGGTGCCGCTCGCCCTCCCGAAGCATCCCGACGAGTATGGCCCGCACGTAGCGGCACAAAGAGGAGGTCATCGCCGACTGAATGCCAATCCATGACACACGGGTGCATCGCATGTCGGGGCGCTACTGACACGCGATCCACGTCGCTGCGGCTCCCACCCCGGCCCGGGAGACGGATCGGGGGCGGAAACCAGACCACGGATCGGGGGCGGACACCAGAGAAGTGAGAGACCGCGGGGCCTGAGGGCTCCAGCGGCTCCTCACCCAGGAACCCATCCGCGAGTGCACGCTGAGGTCCTCGTCGCACTCCCTTGCTTGAACGGATCAGGCGCTCAGGCGGCTCCTCGGTAGGAACCTCCCCTGCCCGGGCTTGCCGTGGTACTCACCGCTCTCCACGAGCACCTGTCCGCGCTGCATCACCGTCTCTGGCAGCCCGCTGACCCTCATGCCCTCGAAGCAGGAGTAGTCCACGTTCATGTGGTGGGTCTCCGCGGAGATGACCCGCTCGTGCTTCGGGTCGAAGACCACGATGTCGGCGTCCGATCCCGGCGCGATCGTCCCCTTGTGCGGGTACAGCCCGAACATCTTCGCCGGGGTGGTAGCGACGATCTCCACGAACCGGTTGAGCCCGATGTGCCCATCCTCGACGCCCTGGTAGATCAGCGTGAACCGGTCCTCGACCGAGGGCAGGCCGTTCGGGATCTTCGAGAAGTCGTCCTTGCCAAGCTCCTTCTGGCCCTTGTAGTTGAAGGGCGCGTGATCGGTCGAGACGACGCTCAGGTCGTCCGCGCGGAGCCCCGCCCAGAGGTCCTCGTGGTGGTCGGCCGGACGCAGCGGCGGCGAGCACACGTACTTCGCCCCCTCGAAGCCGGGCCGCGCCATGTCGTCGGCGCTCAGGAACAGGTACTGAGGACAGGTCTCCGCATAGGCCGGCAGCCCGCGATCGCGGGCCTCGCGGACGGCGTTCAGCCCGTCGCGCGAGGACAGGTGGACGATGTAGGCCGGGGTCCCGGCGAGCTCCGCGAGCTTGAACACGCGATGCACCGCCTCGCCCTCCATCGAGGCGGGGCGAGACATCCCGTGCCACTTCGGCTCGAGCTTGCCTTCCTCCACGTACCGATGCACCAGCACGTCGATCGGGCCGCCGTTCTCCGCGTGCATCATGATCAGGGCACCGGAGTCCGCCGCGCGCTGCATCACGCGGAAGATCGACCCGTCGTCGAGCATGAACACGCCCGGATACGCCATGAAGAGCTTGAAGGAGGTCACGCCCTCCCCCACCAGCTCGTCCATCTCCTTCAGGACCTGGTCGTTGACCTCCTTGACGATCATGTGGAACCCGTAGTCGATCGAGGAGGTCTGCGCCTTCTCGAACCACAGGTCGAGACCGGGCCGGAGCCCCTCCCCCGTCCCCTGCAGGGCGAAGTCCACGATCGTGGTCGTCCCCCCGAACGCGGCGGCGCGCGAGCCGGTCTCGAAGTCGTCCGAGCAGAAGCTCCCGCCGAAGGGCAGGTCCATGTGCGTGTGCACGTCCACGCCGCCCGGCATCACGTACTTGCCGGTCGCGTCGATCACCCGGTCGGCCTCGACGTGCATCCCGAGGCCGATCGCGGCCACCTTCTCGTCCTCGATGACGACGTCGGCCTCCACGGTCTCCGTCGCCGTGACGATCGTCCCGTGCTCGATCAGCGTCCTCATGGCAGCAGCTCCGTCAGCTCGCCGTAGGTCTCGGGACGCCGGTCCCGCATGAACTGCCAGGTGTCCCGAACCTCACGGATCATGTCCAGGTCCAGGTCGTGCACCAGCACCTCGTCCTCGGAGTCCGAGGCCTGCGCGACGATCTGCCCGCGGGGGTCGCAGAAGTACGAGGAGCCGTAGAAGCGCGCGCTCGACAGCGGCTCCTCGACGCCGACGCGGTTGATCGCGGCGATCCAGTACCCGTTCGCGACGGCGTGGGCCGGCTGCTCGAGCTCCCACAGGTACTTCGAGAGCGATTCGACGGTCGCCGACGGGTTGAACACGAGCTCCGCGCCCTTCAGGCCGACCTGCCGCGCGACCTCCGGGAAATGCCGGTCGTAGCAGATGATCAGGCCGATCCGGCCGGCCGAGGTGTCGAAGACCGGGTACCCGAGGTTGCCGGGCTTGAAGTAGAACTTCTCCCAGAAGCACGGCCCGACGTGCGGGATGTGCGTCTTGCGGTACGTGCCGAGCAGGGTGCCGTCGGCCTCGATCACGGCGGCGGCGTTGTAGTAGACGCCGGTCTGCGCCTCCTCGAACCACGGGACCACGAGCACCATCGAGTGCTCCCTCGCGGCCTCCCGCATCCTGGTCATCGTCGGGCCGTCGACCGGCTCCGCCGTCCGGTACCACTTCGGATCCTGCTCGGCGGGGAAGTAGGGGCCGTGGAAGATCTCCTGCAGGCAGGTCACCTTCGCGCCCTCGGCCGCCGCCTTGGCGATCAGCCCGAGGTGCTTGTCGATCGCCTCCTCCTTCGACATGTTCGCGTAGCACTGGATCACCGCCGCGCGCACGGTGCTCATCGCGCCTCCTCTCACCTGAACGCGGGGATCAGGTCCCGTCCGAAGCTCCGGATCACCCCAGCGGGGTCGTCGACCATCGAGTAGAAGTTGAACTGGTCCACGCCGAGCGCCTCGAGCTCCCGCAGCTTGGCCAGGCACCGATCGGGCGTGCCGAGCACGCAGAAGCGGTCCACGACCTCGTCCGTCACGAACGAGGCGTGCTCGGCGCCGGTCCTGCCGTGGTCGGCGTAGTCGTAGTGGTCGCGCGCCGCGATGAACTCGGTCAGCTCCCGCGGGAGCTCCGTCGAGGCGTAGCGATGGACGAGGTCGACGACGTGGTTCGACACCATCGCCGGGAACCAGCGGACCTGCTCCCGAGCCGCTTCCAGGTCGTCGGTCATGTACGCGGGGGCGGCGCTCATGATCTGGATGTCGTCGAACGAGCGGCCCGCCTCCTCGGCGCCTTCTCGTACGTACCGCAGCGACCACTCGATGATGTAGGGGTCCGCGAGCTGCATGATGAGCCCGTCGGCCACGCGCCCGGCCGCCCTGAGGGCCTTCGGCCCGTAGGCAGCCACCCATACCGGGAGCGTCCCGCTCGCCCACTTCAGCTGCAGCGGGGCACCGTCGTACTCGATCTCGCGCCCCTCCGCCAGATCGCGGATCTGCCGGCACGCCTGCTCCAGGTGCTCGACGGTCACGGGAGGCTTGCCGATCACGCGTCGGGCGCTATCGCCCCGGCCGATCCCCATCACCATGCGCCCGCCGGAGATCTGGTTCAGCGTGGCGAGCGCGCTGGCCGTCACCGTGATGTCCCGCGTAGCCGGGTTCGTCACGCAGGGTCCGATCCTGACCCGCTCCGTGTTCGTGGCGATCAGCGTGAAGACCGGGTATACGTCCTGCCATAGGACGTGGGAGTCCCAGGCCCAGACGTAGTCGAACCCGTTCTCCTCGGCCAGCTTCGCCAGTTCGACCACCCGCGAGGGTGGCGGGTCAAGCATGAACGTCACGCCGAAAGAGAGCATCGCCCCTCCGCCGGTCCCTTGGTCAGCTTCGCAACATCGCCGCGGGCAAGCGGCGTCACCATGCGGGTCCACCCTAGCCCAAGCGTCCAACGGCGGGGCGCCCGGTACGGTTCAGAAGCCGTTCGTGGCGTGT
>DASTHN010000146.1:0-8499 GCA_035718185.1 Actinomycetota bacterium | reverse complement strand
CGCGTGTACAGGAACACACCTGCGGTGGCGACGGTGGCCAGGATCAGGGCCAGCACCACCACGAGACCACGTGACCGCATCTGCTATCCCCCTTTATGTCCGTCCCGATGACCGATCGAGTCGGTCGTCGATCTCTCCCGTCTACCTACTCAACGAGTCGCACCGCGTTCAGACCGAAGCTCAACCCCGTACCCGGCAGGAATCCGCCGACATCGTTGCCGGCCCATGCCGTCTGCACGCAGAACAGCGAGTTGTTCCGCACTCCGGCAGGGATGTTCGGACAGTGCGCGCGCGCCTGGGCTCCGTGCCATGCGCCGAGGATCTTCAGCTTCACGAACCCGATGACCGGGTATGCCTCACTGCTCGGGGAGATGATCGGCGCGACCGTGTCGCTCATCACCGGAAACACCAGGTAAGGGTCGGCACTCGCCGCGCGCGCCTCGAGCGCCATGATGATGTTGTTCCCCAACACACCCGGCGCCGCGCACACGTACGCGTACCCCGGCGGGTTGGGGACCGTCGCGTCGAACGGCGTCGGCGAACCACCGGGCACGATGTACTGGATGACGTCGCTCGCCCCACCGGCGTTGGACTGGCAGTCCACGGGACCGACCGTTCCCGGCGGCTGCGGCCAACCCTGGGGGAAGTCGAGGATGCCCCACTGGCTGGCGGACTCGCTGTTCGCGTCCGTGTTGTCGAACCAGAAGGCACAGGCCGCGCCGCCCACGTCCTCGCCCGCCGCGATGCACGGTCCGAGCGCCCCGTCGCTGATCCGGATCGGCGTTGGGCTGGTGTAGCCCTGGGCGGGTCCCCAGACCGCCGCGGCGCTCGTTTCGATCGTCACGTCGTCGAAGCCGAGGACCGGCGCCACGAAGTAGTCGACGACCCTCGAGTACGTCACGGTGACCTTCTTCAGCGCCGTCGACTGGAGGTCGCCGCTCTCGCACTCGGGGTCGATCGTGATCGTCACCGGCGTGGCTTCGGAGTCGTTCAGGCCCGCCGTGTCGTTCGCCGCTGCGGTCGCGGCGCCCGAGCCGTTGCCGGCGGCGCACTCCTGCGCCGCGGCCAACGAGGCGGCGTCCGCGGCGTTCACCATGTCTCGGCGGATGCCGACGGCGCGACCCAGGTCCACGGTCAACGCCAGCATGCCGAGCAGGACCACCAGGGCCAGGCCGACGATGACGGCCACGGCCCCGCGTTCGTCGTGGAAGCGCTGCCTCACTCGCATCGGAACGTCCCGCTGATCTCTCGGGTGATCGTGTCCGGGAACCCCGGGACGAGGTTGTTCAGGACGCCGGTCCCGAACTGCTGGGTCCACGACACCGTCACGTTCTTGCCGATCGTGGACGTCCCGGTGCACGCCGAGCCCCCGCCCTCGACGGAGACGGACACGGGGTTGCTGCGGGTGTACCCGCCCGGCAGCGCCGCGTCCACGCGGTCCGTGACGCTGCACGACGAGAAGCCGGCGGCCTGGGTGGCTGCGCAGCGGGCGCCCTCGCGGGCGGCGCCCTGCATCACCTGGTACTCGCTCCACATGATCCCGAACTGGATGATCCCCACCACGAGCAGCGCGAGGATCGGGAAGATCAGCGCGAACTCGACGGCGACCGCGCCGTCCTGTCCGCTTCCGCGGATCCGTTTCCCCTTCATCCCGACTGCTCCTTCATATCGACACGTGAGCTCGTCGGCCCCTCACTCCCCCGGGCCCGGGAGTGAGCGGCCGACGGGCCGCCCCCTGACTCGCAGGATCTGGATCTAGCCGGTAACGCCACCGAGCTCGCTAGCGCTGTCGTTGAACACGCCAAACAGAGCCAACCCGAGAGCCGTGACCGCCGCGATGATGGCGAGAGCCACCAGGAAGAGCAGGAGGCCGTACTCCGTGGCCACCGCCCCGTCCTCACGCCGGAATCGGGCGAGCAGGTACGTAACACCCGCCTGAAGCGTGGAGATCATCTGTTCACCTCCTTCCAACGTGTCGCCGCCGTCAAGTTCTGGTTCATGACTGGCTGGTACCAACGGTACGAGCGCGCCGAAGCGCGCGGTATTCCGATTTCCACGGAGGCCTCGTACGCGGTTCTACGTATCCCG
This sequence comes from Actinomycetota bacterium, assembly GCA_035718185.1. Taxonomy (GTDB): domain Bacteria; phylum Actinomycetota; class UBA4738; order UBA4738; family HRBIN12; genus HRBIN12. Next base: position 6,411 of record DASTHN010000146.1, on the reverse strand, counting down.
AGCGCATCCCTTCCCCGTTGCGGACGGAGGATGGCTCATCGAAACGGCCGGAGCATGCGACGGATGCTGTAGGCGGCATCATCACTCTAGGCTCCCCGCCGTGACCAGACCCGATACGTTGGCCACGCGGACCGCGGCGACCCTCGTCCCTACGCCGAGCTTGGCGTAGATGCGCCCGAGGTGGGTCGTGACGGTCCGCTCCCGGACGCCCAGGCGGTCCCCGATCTCCCTGGCCGTGAGGCCCTCGGCGGCCACCCGCAGGACCTGCCGCTCGCGATCGGTGAGCTTGGTCTGGACCTCCCGGCGGCGCTCGAGACCCTGGGCGATCTCGCGCACCCACTCCGACGGCGGTCCGACCAGGACCATCTCGCCGTCCGCGGCGTCCCGGAGCGCCTGCAGGAAGCCGAGCGGGTCGGCGTTCTTGTCCACGTACCCGTCGGCCCCCATGAACAGGGCTCGCGAGATCGACATCGCGTCTGCCCGCGCGCCGCATCCGAGGATCGCCAGCCCCGGGTGGCGCTCACGGATCGCGCGCATCAGCCAGTAGGCATCCTGCTCGCCCTCGAGCCCGAGGCCGATCAGCACGACGATCGAACGCTGGCGGATCCGGCCGAGCCCCTCGAGCGCCTCCTCCGCCGTCCCGGCCTCGAGCACGACGTCCATGTCGGGGCGCTCGTCGATGAGGAGCGCCAGACCCGCGCGGACGACCGGGAGAGGGTCGACGAGGACGACGCCGAGCCGTCGCTTCGGCGACCGCGAAGGCTGCGCACGTTCGAGCGTTGGTCTGCTCGCCACGTTCCCTCTATCGGCCGCCGGAGGCCCAGACTGAAACCCCTGCTCAGGACAGTTCGACAAGACCGATCGCCGTCGCTTTCGACACCGCCTGCACTCGGTTGCGGACCCCGAGCTTCCGGTAGAGCTTCGAGATGTGCGTCTCGACCGTCCTGGGGCTGAGGCCGAGCCTGGTCGCCACCTGCTTGACGGTGACGCCCCGGCTGAGCAGCTCGAGGATCTGCAGCTCGCGCTGCGTGAGCACCGCCCGGACGTCCGAGGACTCTCGCGTCCGCCGGGCCATCTCGCCCAGCTGCGACCGGGCGATCCGCTCCTGCTTGGCGGTGAAGACCCGCTCGCCGGCAGCCACGCGAAGGAGCGCATCGGCGATGAACCGGACGCCGGCGGTCTTCTCCAGGTAGCCATCCGCCCCGACGCGGATCGCCGCGAACACGGCCTCGTCGTCCGTCCGCCCGGTGAGCACCAGGATCCGGCCCGCCGTTCCCTCGGAGCGGAGCGCCCTCGCCACGTCCAGGCCCTGGAGATCGCCCGGCAGGGACAGGTCGAGCACCACGACGTCGGGCCGGGTCGTCCGACACCCCTCGACGGCCTCCTCGCCCGTCGCCGCCTCCCCCGCGAGCGCCAGGCCGTCGGTGTGCTCGCACGCGAGCCGGACGACGCCGCGGAGCACGGGATGGTCCTCGACGACGAACACGCGAACGTCGCCGGCGGGCCGGCCTCGGGGGGAGGGACACATCGACCAGAAGGGTACCCGGCCGTCAGGCCGAGCGCGTCGTCGGCGCGAACCCGTACCGCCACGCCAGGGTGACGGCCTCGAGCCGCGAGTGCACGCCGAGCTTCGCGAGGATGTTCTTCACGTGGCTCTGCACCGTGAGCCCCGTGATCCCCAGGCGGTCCGCGATCTCGGGGATCGAGCTCCCGGCGGCGAGCGCCCGGAGGATCTCGGCCTCGCGCGGCGTCAGGCGCCGCAGGCCCAGCCGACCCGACGGGGGCTCCCGACCCGCCCGGAGCTCAGCGAGGACGGGCGCCAGGTCGGCCTCGGGCATGACGAACTCGCCCGCCGCGGCTCGCTGCACCACCTCCATGAGGTCGTCCACCGCGCGCGTCTTCGGCACGTAGCCGCGGGCGCCGGCAGCGATGGCGGTCGCGACGATCGCGGGGTCCTCGAGCCCCGTGATCACGATCACCTTGGTGCGCGGACACGCCTCCCGGATCCAACGCGTGGCCTCGACGCCGTCGACCTCGGGCAGGTCGATGTCCATGAGGACCACGTCGGGCGGTCGTTCGCGGCACATCCGGAGCGCCTCGTTCGCATCCTTCGCGGCGCCCAGCAGGCGCACGTCGGACTGCTGCGCCAGCAGCAGGGTCAGCGCCTCAGAGAACATCTCGTGGTCGTCGACCACGAGGACGTCGATCACGTCGGGCTCCTCCTTCCCAAGATGTTTCGGCCGCGGGCGGCCGAGGTTTGAGCCGCGGAAGCGGATCGGGACCGGTCGCGCCATCGGCCGGGCCGTGCGTACACTCGGCCCGGCGTGCGTGCGTGCCCCTCCTGCGGCGGAGCGAACCCGGATCGGGCTCGGTTCTGCGTCTCCTGCGGGGCCACCTTGCGTGACAGCGGGAGCCCGAGCGTCGAGCGCAAGCCGGTGACCGTCCTGTTCTGCGACCTCGTCGGGTTCACGGCACGGTCGGACCGCGCGGATCCCGAGGACGTGAAGGAGACGCTCCGACCGTTCCATGCGCGGATCTCGCGCGAGCTCGAGAACCACGGGGGGACCCTCGACAAGTTCATCGGCGACGCCGTGGTCGGCGTGTTCGGTGCGCCGGTGAGCCACGAGGACGACCCCGAGCGCGCCGTCCGGGCGGCGTTCCGCCTGCTGGAGGCGATCGAGGAGCTCAACGAGGAGCACCCGGGCCTGGGGCTGGCCGCGCGGATCGGGATCGACACGGGGGACGCGGTCGTCTCGGTCGGCCCGGGGCCGCAGACCGGCGAGCGCGTGACCGGCGAGGTCGTGACGCGCGCCGGGCTCCTCCAGGCGGCGGCGCCGACCGGCGGGATCGCGCTCGGAGAGGGGACGCACCGCGCGACCCGAGAGCTCTTCGCGTTCGAGGATCTCCCGCCCGTCCCCGTGACCGGGCGGGGCCCGCCGCTCGAGGCCTGGCGGCCGATCGCGGTGTCACGGCTCGTGCGCGAGCGCCCGAACACACCCTTCGTCGGACGCGACGACGAGGCCGCTCTGCTGCGCGCCGCGTACCACCGGACGGTGGGCGGCCCCTCGGTCCAGCTCGTCACCGTCAGCGGCGAGCCGGGGATCGGCAAGTCCCGGCTGATCCAGGAGCTCGCCGAGGCCCTGGACCGTGAGCGCGACATCATCCGCTGGCGCGTGGGCCGATGCCGCCCGTACGGCGAGGGCGTGGCGTTCGCGCCGCTCGCGGACATCGTGAAGGCCGAGGCCGGGATCCTGGACTCGGACCCGCGGGACGAGGTGCAGCTCAAGCTCTCCCGGGCGGTCGACATCATCGCCGAGACGTCCGCCGAGGGCGACTGGCTGAAGACGCGGCTCCGACCCCTCGTCGGGCTCACGGACCGCGCGCCCGCGGACCGCGCCGAGTCGTTCAGCGCCTGGCGACGCGCGCTCGAGGCCATGGCGGCCCAGCATCCGACGATCGTCGTGCTCGAGGACCTCCACTGGGCGGACCCCGCCCTGCTCGACTTCATCGAGGAGGTCGTCGACCGCACGACCGGACTCCCGCTCCTGCTCCTGTGCGCCGCACGTCCCGAGCTCTACGACCGGCGCCTCACCTGGGGTGGCGGGAAGCGCAACGCCACGGCCGTCTGGCTCCGACCGCTGTCGGAGAACGAGACCTCCATGCTGGTCTCGGCCCTCGTCGAGCCCTCGGCGCTGTCGGCGTCCACGAGGACGGCGCTGCTCGAGCACGCGGGGGGCAACCCGTTGTACGCAGAGGAGTTCGCCCGCATGCTCGCCGAACGTCCGGCGGGAGGTGACGGCGAGGTGCCGGTCCCCGAGACGGTCCAGGCGCTCATCGCGGCCCGGCTGGATACCCTTGCGCCGCAGTGGAAGGCGCTACTCCAGGACGGGGCGATCCTGGGCCGGACGTTCTGGACCGGCGCGATCGCCGAGATGGGCCGCCGCGTCCCCGGCGAGGTCGACACGCGCCTGCACGACCTGGCGAGGCAGGAGCTGATCCGGCCGGTCCGGCCCTCCTCGATCGCCGGCGAGCCGGAGTACGCCTTCTGGCATCTGCTGGTTCGCGACGTGGCCTACGAGCAGGTCCCGCGCGCCGAGCGTGGCGCCAAGCACCGCGCGGCGGCCGAGTGGATCGCGCGGATCCCGGGCGAGCGCAAGGACGACCGAGCCGAGGTGCTCGCCCACCACTACGGGCTCGCGGTCGAGCTCGCGGGTGAGGGCGCCGACGACGAGCTGCGGATGAAGGCGGGCGAGGCCCTGGGACTGGCGGCCGCTCGCGCTCGCCGCCTGGACGCCGGGGCCGCCGATCGGCTGATCGAGCGCGCGCTCGCCGTCCTTCCCGTGGGGACCCCGGAGCGGAACGCGGCGCTCGTTCGGGCCGGCGAGACGGCGGCCTCGCTCGGGCGGTTCGGGACGTCGCGGGAGCGGTTCGAGGAGGCGATCGCCGAGTACCGGCGGGAGGGCGACACCGTCGCGCTCGGTGACGCGATCGCACGTCGTTCGCAGTCCGTGTTCCGCCAGGGGGACAGCCGGTACTCCCAGCGGCTGCTGGCCGAGGCGGTCGAGATGCTCGAGCTCGCCGAGCCTGGTCCGGAGCTCGCGCGCGCCTACGCGCGGCTGGCCGGCACGGAGCTCGCGCTCGGCCACTGGGAGCGGTGCCTGGAGGCCGCACGCCGGTCGCTCGATCTGGCCGAGCGGCTGGACCTGCCCGAGGAGCAGGTCCGCGCGCGGCAGGCGATCGGAGCGGCACGGTGCGAGCTGGGCGACGAGGACGGCCTGGCCGATCTGTGGGCCGCCCTGCGCCAGGGGACCGAGCTGGGTCTGGGCGAGGAGACCGTGGTGACCTACGGCAACCTCGCGTACCAGCTGTGGCTCCGCGACGGCCCGGGGATCGCGCTCCAGGCCTCGAGCTCCGCGCTGGACTTCGCCGAGGTGCGCGGGTTCGCCACCGAGGCCATGTGGATGCGGGGCGGACAGCTCGAGGCCCTCTTCGACCTCGGCCGCTGGGACGAGGTCCAGGAGATCGCCCTGGGGATGGAGGCGTGGGACCGCGAGGGCGGCGGCGGGCAGATCCGTACGTTCGCCGAGATCTACCGCGGCGCGGTGCTGACGTTCCGGGGGGAGGTCGAGGCTGCCCGGCTCCTCACGGAGGAGTTCCTGCCCCGCGTCCGGATCCTCCATCGAGCCGAGTTCCTCGCGCCCGCCCTGGTCGTCGGCGCAACGAACGAGCTGGCTCGCGGCCACGCCGGCATGGCGGTGGACCTGGTCCGCGAGTTCGTCGCCGAGACGGAGGAGCACCCCGGGTTCCGCATCCACCACCTCCCTCAGGCGCTCCACGTGCTCCTGGCCGCGGGGGCGCCGACCCAGGGGCTCCTGCCCCATCGGCCGCCCACGAACACCCGGGACCGGAACGCCCGCGCCTCGGCGGAGGCCATCGTGGCGGAGGTGCGCGGCGACCTCGAGGACGCCCGCGACCGATACGCGCGGGTCGGTGCGGCGTGGCTCGCGTTCGGGTCCGTGCTCGAGCTCGGGAGCGCGCGGTTCGGGGAGGCCCGGTGCGCCCTGGCGCTCGGCGACCGAGCGGCGGCGGCCGAGCGGCTGCGCGAGGCGCGCGAGTGGTTCGCCCGGTTGGACGCCACACCTCTCGTCGCCGAGGTCGACTCGGCGCTCGCGCCCCGCTGACCGGCGCCGTTCCCGCGATCTGCGGCAGACTGGCCGGATGAGCGACGACCGGCCGACGAACCGCCTGGCCACCGCCACGAGCCCCTACCTGCTCCAGCACGCGCACAACCCGGTGGACTGGTACCCGTGGGGCGAGGAGGCGCTCGAGCGCGCCCGGCGCGAGGACAGGCCGATCCTGCTGTCGATCGGGTACGCCGCGTGCCACTGGTGTCACGTGATGGAGCGGGAGTCGTTCGAGGACCCGCACACGGCCGAACTGATGAACGAGCACTTCGTCTCGATCAAGGTCGACCGGGAGGAGCGACCGGACGTCGACGCGATCTACATGGACGCGGTCCAGGCGATGACCGGGCACGGCGGTTGGCCGCTCACGGCGTTCCTCACGCCCGACGGCAAGCCGTTCTACGCCGGCACGTACTTCCCGAACGAGGATCGCCACGGCCTGCCGGCCTTCCGGAAGATCCTCGCCGCGATCGCCGAGGCCTGGACCAACCGGCGCGAGGAGGCCGAGACGCAGGCGCAGCACGTCGTCGACGCGATCGGACGCGCGGGCGCCCTGCGGTCTTCCGGGTCACCGCTCGACGAGGAGCTGCGATCTCGGGCCTTCGGAGCGCTCCGGACGACCTTCGACCCGAGGTGGGGCGGGTTCGGCACCGCTCCGAAGTTCCCGCAGCCGATGACCCTCGGGTTCGTCCTGCAGGCCCACCTCCGCGGGACCGACGACGCCCTC
>DASTHN010000145.1:0-4585 GCA_035718185.1 Actinomycetota bacterium | reverse complement strand
CCACCACGGACCGCCCCACGCATCCACCGAGACGCTCATCCCCCGTCCGCGTGCCGCACGGACGAGCCGGGCGCCCTCCTCACCCGCGTACGCGTGGAGGTGTCGCGCCGAAACGGTCTCGACCGTGTCGAGCGCCGTGCGCTCGAGCTCCTCGTCGTCGGGCTCCCCCGCGCCGTAGTACGTCACGAACCCGCGGTCGCCGTCGTGATTGAGCGCGACCGAGACGAACGGCATGGGGCGGTCCTCGACTTCGAGGAAGTCGGTCGGGAGCCCCTCGAGCTCCCACTCGTCGCGGACGACCCGGCTCCAGCGATCGTTCCCGACCATCGCGACGTACGCGACGCGCAGGCCCAGCCGGTGCGCCGCGGCGGGTGTGTTGAACGACGTCCCCGCGCACACGCCCAGGCCGTCCGCCACGACGTCCCGGCCCAGTGCCGGCCACGCCTCGAGGCCCGAGAACATCACGTCGACGGAGGGCCGGCCGGCGACGAGCAGGTCCCAGTCGGTCATCGGCCTCGGTCCGCCTCCGGTCCGTCCCACGCCGCCCGATCGACGATCACCCGGAGATCGGCCGCGGCCCGGAGGTTCGACGCGGGCACCGCCGGGATGACCGGACCGAGGACCGCCCGGCGCACGATCGCCCGCTTCGACGCCCCCGATGCGACGAGGAGAACGGTGCGCGACCGGAGCAGCCCGGCCATGCCGATCGTCACCGCACGCCGAGGAACGTGCGCGGAACCACCCCAGTAGGCCGCGTTCGATGCGATGCTCTCGGTCGAGAGCTCGACCGCGCGCGTGGGGCAGGCGGCATCCGAAGGCGGCTCGTTGAACCCCACGTGACCGTTCGGCCCGATGCCGAGGATCGCCAGGTCGTACCCGCCCGCCCGCTCGACCTGGCTGTCATACGCGGCGCACGCCGCCGGCTCCCCGTCCGCCGGGAGCGGGACGACCCGCTCCGGGGGGATGCCCAGGGGTTCCACGAAGCTCCGGAGCGCCCAGCCGAGCAGCGATCGCCGATCGTCGCGCGCGATGCCCAGGTACTCGTCCAGCTGGAAGACCGTGGTCGCCGACGCATCCAGAGCGCCCGCGGCCGACCTGCGAGCGAGCTCCCCGTACAGCCCCATCGGCGTGGCCCCGGTGGCGACCACCACCCGCGCGTCCGGCTTCGTCGCGAGGACGCCGGTCACGACCTCGGCGCCCGCGCGGCTGAGTCCCTCGTAGTCGTCGGTGACCGTCACCTCGGGCCGGGTCATGTGCCGGCCGACCCTCGCGGATCCTCGGACCCCGCGTCGGAGGACACGCCGGGCGTCGCCCCCGCCCGGGCCAGCGTGGCGCGGAACCGGTACCGATCCCCGCGGTAGACCATCTCGCACATCTCGATCGGCCGGCCGGATCCATCCTCGGTGAGCTGGTCGCAGCGGAGCAGGGGTCCGCCCGGGTCCAGCTCCAGCAGCTCCGCGAGGCGCTCGTCCGCCGCGACCGCCTCGACCGTCAGTCGCGCCAGCGCGGGCCGGATCGCGTAGCGCTCCTCGAGCACCTCGTAGAGCGACCGGGTCGAGAAGTCCTCCTCGTCGATCCCTGGCGCGAGGGCGAGCGGGACCCGCGCGCGGTCGACGAGCATCGGCACCCCGTCCATCATCCGGAGGCGCTCGAGCTCGAACAGCGCGGCACCCGGGGCGAGCCCGAGCGTGTCAGCCTCGTCGATCGTGGCCGGCCGGCGGCGCTCGGTCAGGACGCGCGCCCCGGGGGTGAGGCCGCGCGAGGAGGCCATCTCCGAGAAGCTCATCAGCTCGTTCGGCGGTTCACCGACAGGGGGGCTCGAGACCGCCCATCCGCCACCCGGCGTCCGGACGACGACGCCGGTGCGCCCGAGCTCGTCGAGCGCGCGCCGCATCGTCACGCGGCTGACCCCGAAGTGCTCGGCGAGCGCGCGCTCGGGCGGCAGCGACCAGCCTGGCGGCCGGCGGTCGCGCGCGAGCTCTTCGGCGAGCGCCTCCTGGGCGCGCTGGTACCGGCGCTGGAGACTCTCCAGGGCCGGCTGGTCGGCCACAGACATGGCGCCATCATAGACCGAGAACGACAACAGAGGAGCCGAGGGCGACCGATGGCTTGACTTCGCCGGTTCTGGCCTTCTAGAGTCGGGTCCGTGAACGGCCGCCGGCTGCCCCTCGCGCTCCTCGCCGGGATCGCGGTGTTCGCGACGATCGCCATGGCCTGCACCCCTGGGGGCGAGACGCCCGACGTCTCGGCGCCTCCCGTCCCCACGAGGACCGGTGTGGTCGAGACCGGGCCGATCACGCTCACGGTCTGGGACCAGGAGTGCTGTCAGGTCAGCAAGGTCTGGGACCAGCTCAACGCGGAGTTCGAGCAGGAGTACCCGAACGTCACGATCAAGCGGGTGAACCGTGACTTCGGTGAGCTGAAGGCCCTGCTGCGACTCGCGATCGCCGGACCGAAGGGTCCCGACATCGTCGAGGTCAACCAGGGGTGGCCGGACATGGGGCAGCTCGTCAAGGCCGGACTCCTGTTGCCGCTCGACAACTTCGCCGAGGCGTACGGATGGACCGACCGCGTGTCCGAGAACGTGCTCGCCGTCAGCAGGTGGTCGCCGGATGGCGCGCAGTTCGGGACCGGGAACCTGTACGGCTACACCACGTTCGGCGAGATCATCGGCGTCTACTACAACGCCCGCAAGCTGGAGGATCTGGGGCTCGCCGTCCCCACCACCTTCGACGGGTTCGAGCAGGCGCTCGCCGCAGCGAAGCAGGCGGGCGAGGTGCCGATCCAGTTCGGGAACAACGACGCGTTCCCCGGGATCCACGAGTACGTGGTGATCGAGGACCAGACGGCCGAGGTGGGCTACCTGACCGACCTCGTCTTCGGGCTCCATGGGACGGACCTCTCGTTCGATACGCCGGAGAACCTGGCCGCCGCGACGACCCTGCAGGACTGGGCCCGGAAGGGGTACTTCACCCCCGGATTCGGCGGCGGAGGGTACGACGACGCCGTCGCCAACTTCGCGGATGGCGAGGGGGTCTTCATGATCACCGGCAACTGGATCGTCGAGAGCCTCGGCGCCGACAGCCCGGACTTCGGCTTCTTCGTCATGCCGCCCATGGACGCCGGGGCGCCTCCGGTCGCGACTGGCGGCGCCGGGTTCCCGCTCTCGATCGCGGCGGGCGCCGAGCACCCCGACGCCGCCGCCGCGTACGTCGACTGGATGACGAGCGACCACGCGGCGGATCTCCTGCTCCCCACCGGTCAGATCCCGCTCCGCATCGGGACGCCGGTGCAGGCGGAGGAGGGAACGGTGCTTGCCGACGTCGTGGGCGCGGCCGCCTCGGTCAGCGACGCGAACGGCATGGTCCCCTACCTGGACTGGGCGACCCCGACCTTCTACGACACGACGACCGCGGCCATCCAGGAGCTGATGGCCGACCGCATCACGCCGCAGGAGTTCGTGTCGAGGATCGACGCCGACTACGTGGCGTTCCAGAGCTCGCGAGGGTGATGGACGCCGAGCCGGCGGTCGCCTCCAGAGCGGTCGCCGTCGGCAGCCGGCGGAAACGGACCCGCACGCCCGAGGAACGCCTCCCCGGAGAGGGACGGCGGATCGCCTACCTCTACATCGCGCCGGCATTCATCCTGTACGCCGCGTTCAACCTGTTCCCGCTCGGGCAGGGGATCAACCTGTCCTTCTACGCCTGGGACGGCATCTCGCCCGGCACCTGGGTCGGCCTGGGCAACTACGCCGAGTTCTTCACCGACCCCGCGGTCCGGACCGGCTACCTCCACGTGCTCCAGCTGATGGTCTTCTACTCGTTCCTGCCGATCGCGATCGGCCTGTTCCTTGCCGCCGTGCTGTCGCGGATCCGGATCCGAGGACTGACCTTCTTCCGCGTGCTGCTGTTCCTGCCGCTGGTCATCACCGACGTCGTCACCTCGGTCGCGTGGATCTGGATCTACGACGTCGATGGGCCCCTGTCGACGGCGCTGAAGGCCATCGGGCTGGGGAGCCTGGTGCCCTCGGCCGGGTGGCTGGGCGACTTCAACACCGCCCTGCCCGCCGTCGGCGTGTTCGGGATGTGGGGGCAGTTCGGTTTCTGCCTGATCCTGTTCCTCGCCGGGGTCATGAAGATCCCCGCAAGCCTGTACGAGGCCGCCAGGGTCGACGGCGCCGGCGCCATCCGGGAGTTCTTCGCGGTCACGCTGCCGGGGCTCCGCTACGAGTTGCAGGTGGTCCTGGTGCTGTCCGTCATCGGGACGCTCGGGACGTTCGACGAGATCTACGTGATGACGGGCGGCGGGCCCGGCACCGCGACGTCGGTGCCCGCCTACCTGATCTGGCGGCGCCTGTTCCGGACCGGTGAGGTCGGATCGGCCGCCGCCCTCGGTCTGGTCCTGATGCTGATCGTCTTCGCCGTGACCTTCGTGATCAACCGCCTGATGGAGCGGGGGGCCGAGACGTGAACCCCACGGCGTCCCGCCCGCAGGTCACGCTCAACTACCTCCTGCTGATCGTCGTCTCGGGTGTCGCGATCTATCCGCTGATCGGCGTCCTGCTCGCGAGCTTCTACCCGTCCGG
>DASTHN010000144.1:0-29261 GCA_035718185.1 Actinomycetota bacterium | reverse complement strand
AGTCGATCGCCGCGGCCGGCACGCCCTTCGAGTCAACCGTGAGGTTCTCCGTCGGAAGGGCTCGGTCGCCCGGAGCCGGCAGGGCAGCCTCCTCGGCCACCGGGAAGGTCGCGAGCGCGGTCTGTGGGCCGGCATCCCGGACGTCGGCCGTCACCGTGACCTGCCAGAAGCCGGCTCGGTCGAAGGTCACGTCCGTGGCCTCGTAGACGCCGCGAGCCTCCGAGGGGAGCGTGATCGTCGGGGTGTCCCCGCCGCCGCCGTCGGTCCCGTACGTGGGGACGAACGTCGCGGTCGCCGTCGGTCCCGCCTGTGGCTCGATCGGCTCGTCCGCGGTCCCGATGTAGGAGAACGCGAAGTCGGCCGTGCCGTAGCTCACGAGCCGGTTGTCGTTCGTCACCAGCCCGACGGACACGCGCTGGGGGTCGCCAGCCCAGAGGTCCACGCTCGCGACGACCGCGACGACCTGCGATCGGCCCGGGGACGCGCTCGGGCTCGTGCCGTCGCCGTCGTTCGACCCGCACGCCGTCCCCGCGAGCGCCAGGGACAGCAGCAGGATCGGCGCGCGGTGTCTCGTCCGTCCCTCGATCCGGCCGCCGCTCACCGCTGCGGCTCCGGGCATCCGGGGGCCGTGAGTCCCACGACCTCGAGCGCCGTCCTCATCGCGGACAGGAGCGCCTGGACGTGGTCGGCGACCGTCGTCGGATCCGGCGCCTCCTCGAGGAAGTCGGCCTCGACGTCGGACTTCGCCTGGAGCAGCGCCGCGGCCGTGGGGCGGTCCGTCCCCTCGACCTCCGCGGCCAGATGGTGGAGCGTCTCGTGCGCGTCGTTCTCGAAGGTCGCCTCGGCCGAGGTGAGATCGTTCGCCGCGGCCGCGTCGCGGGCCGAGCAGAGGGCCAGGTAGGCCTGGATCTCGGGCTCGTCGGCACCCGCTGCGTACGAGCCCTCGCCCGCGTCGGACGCCTGGGCGTTGCACGAGGCGGCGACGAGCGCCAGGACCATCACCATGAGGGAGACGAGGCGCGGGCGCATGGGGTCCATCATCGCCGCTCCGTGGCGTTCCGTCAGGCGGGGATCGCGCCCTCGAGGCGCAGGAGCCACGCCTTGCGCCACTCCTCGCCCCCGTACTGTCCGATGCCGCCGCTGGCCGGCACGACCCGGTGACACGGCACGACGATCGGCACGGGGTTCTCGTGCAGGGCGTTCCCCGCGGCGCGGGCCGCCCGAGGGCTCCCGGCCTGCCGCGCGACCCCCCCGTACGTCGAGACCGAGCCGAACGGGATCCGGGCCGTGGCCTCGAGCACGCGGCGGAAGAACCCCTGCGGGACGAACGCCCAGTCGATCGGCACGGTGAAGTCCCGCAGGCTCCCCTCGAAGTAGGCGTCGAGCTGCCGCCGTGTCCGCTCGGTGCCCTTCGGGTCCTCGAGGACCCGCGGCGAGACGACGTCGGCGATCTCCTCGAAGACGTGGTCGAGCCGCTCGTCGGGGTAGGCGACCCGCACCAGGCCCGTCTTCGTGACGAACAGCGTCACCCGTCCGAGCGGCGAGTCCACCGCCCCCACGGCGACGTCGAGCAGTCCCCGCCGGCGAGCGCCCGCGGCGAGCCGGTCGGCGGCCGTGCGCGACGCGGCCTCGACGTCGGCGGTGTGGAGCCCTCGCAACACGTTCTCGGTCATCCCGCATCCTTCCCGGCGAGCGCGGTCGCTCGCAGCTTCTTCCGTCCCTCGGCCGCGTTCGCCCGCGCCGCCTCCTCGGAGCACCCCATCGCCCGCGCCACCTCCGCGTACGACAGGTCGAGCACGTAGCGGTGGATGACCGCGGCCCGCTGCATCGGGGGGAGCTGCCCGACCGCTCGCCAGATCTCCGGGTCGCCGTCGGGGTGCTCGGGAGCTGCCACCTCTGGCAGTCGCTCCACGGGCAGCGGCCGGCGATCCCGGGCCCGCCAATGGTCGAGCGCCTTGCGCGTCGCGATCGTCAAGACCCACCCCCGCAGGTTGTCGGCGTTCCGCAGGGTGGGATAGGCGCGCAGGGCCGACAGGAACGTCTCCTGGAAGCAGTCGTCGGCGTCGTGCGGCCCGACGGCCGCGAGCAGGAAGCGGTACACGTCGACCCGGTGCTCCTCGATGAAGCTCGGGAACGGCGGTATCCCACCCACGCGGGAAGAACGCGCGGGGGGCGCCGGGCGTGAGATGCGGGGGCCTACACGATCGGCCATGGGTACGGCCTCCCGGGTCCTGGCTCGGGGAACCGGTCCTCCTGGAGCAGGTCGGCGAGCCGGCGCTCGGTCGCCCGCACCTCGACCGGCCGGAGCAGGTCCTCGAGCCGGTCGCGGACGGGACCGCGCTCGAGCGGCGCACCGAGCGCCGTCAGGTCCGAGCGCATCTCCGCCGGGATCGGCTCGCCGACGAAGTCCCAGATCACGGTTCGGAGCTTCGGCTCGTCGTGGAAGCAGACGCCGTGGTCGATCACGAACAACCGGCCGGCGGTCGAGAGCAGGCAGTGTCCCGACTTGCGGTCGGCGTTGTTCGCCACGACGTCGAACAGGGCGATGCGGCGGAAGTCGTCCGGCCGCTCCTCGCGCATCGTGAGGTAGTGCCGAGCGGGGTCGAACTCCACGAACAGCTGCACCGAGCCCTCGCCGTGCGGCCCGTCGCGCAGGACCGTCGGCGGCACGAGCGGCCAGCCGAGCGCCTCGGCGACCAGGTGCGCCGCCACCTCCCGTCGGCAGAGTGTCCCCTCCGGGAAGTCCCACAGCGGCGCCTCGCCGGCCCGCGGCTTGTAGACGGCGAGCACCGGCTCGCCATCGCCGTGCACGCGTGCGAGGAAGGTGTAGTTCGACGACCGGGGAAGCAGACCGACCAGCTCCAGCTCGCCCTCGCGCAGGAGGCCGAGGACCCCGTCGTCGACCTCGGTCACGCCGCCCCCGGGCCCCCGTGGCCGTTCATCGCCGGGCACGTATGGCCCTCGGGGTCCATCGGGTTGTCGCAGAAGGGGCACCGCGGCCGTCCCCGGGCCGCAACCGCGGCCCCCTGACGGGACAGGGCGAGCATCTGTTCGCGCGTGGCCCACAGGCGGAGCGTCTGCGGCTCCGGACCCTCGGCCGCCGGCAGTTCCCCCTCGTCCGAGGCCTCGTCGTCGTCCTCGGATCCGGGGACGAGCTCCTCGAGCTCGAGCATCAGCAGGTCGCGGTCCTCGGCGTAGCCGATCGAGAGCTTGGCGACGCGCCACAGCGGCTCGAACGGCTCCTCGAGCTCCATCTCCGGCTCGCCCGGTCCCTGGCCGGTCTCCTTGCCGACCCGCTCGAGGATGTCCAGGATCGAGGCCGCCAGCAGCTCGACCTGCTGCTTCTCCACGATCAGCGAGTAGAGCCCCTCGGCGGAGCGGGCCTGCAGGTAGAAGGTGCGCTGCCCGGGCTCGCCCACCGCGCCGGCGGTGATCCGCTCGACGGGGCCCAGCTCGACGGGGCTCATCCCGCCCTCTTCCTCGCCCGGCCTCGCGCCCCGGACGGTGCGAGCGACGTCAGGTCGCCGGTGTCGCTCACCTTCAGGATGCGCGCTCGGCCGTCCTCGAGCGCGATCGCCGAGATCGAGCCAGGCTCGACCGACAGGCGCTGGAACAGGTCGAGGTGGAGCCCCACGAGGTCGGCGATCACCATCCGGACGACGTCGGCGTGCGACACGACGACGACGCTCCCGCGAGGGTGCTCGGCCGCGATCGCGCGGATCGCCTCGACCGACCGGGTCTGCACGCCCCGCAGGCTCTCGCCCCCCGGGAACCGGAAGCTCGACGGCGCGAGCTGGACCGACCGCCATCGCTTCGTCCGCGCGAGCTGGCGGATCGACCGGCCCGTCCACTCCCCGAAGTCGGGTTCGATCAGGTCGCGGCGGATCCGGACGGTCAGTCCCCGATCGCGGGCGAGCGGGGCGGCGGTCTCGCGGCAGCGCTCGAGCGGGCTGGAGTAGAGCGCCTGCACCGGGACGCCCTCGAGCCGCTCCACCAGCGCGCGCGCCTGCTCTCGGCCGCGGTTGGTG
This sequence comes from Actinomycetota bacterium, assembly GCA_035718185.1. GTDB lineage: Bacteria > Actinomycetota > UBA4738 > UBA4738 > HRBIN12 > HRBIN12. Next base: position 25,233 of record DASTHN010000144.1, on the reverse strand, counting down.
AGGTGCACGCCCCGCGTCTGCCCGGTCAGTACCTTGCCGGCGACGTCGGTGTGGCCGTGGCGCACGAGGAGCAGGAGGGTCACGGCGGCTAGCCTACGTCGCGCCTGGGCCTTCGACGACGGGCGTCAGGGCGCCGCGGGCAGCCGGACCTCGAAGGTCGAGCCCGCACCCAGCTCGCTCGTCACGCCGACGGTGCCGCCGTGGTTCTCCACGACGTGGCGCACGATCGAGAGCCCGAGCCCCGTGCCCCCGGTCTCGCGGGAGCGCGCGCGGTCCACGCGATAGAAGCGCTCGAAGATCCGCCCGAGGTCCCGCGTGGGGATGCCGATGCCGGTGTCGGCGACGGTGAGCACGACCTCGCCGTCGGAGCGTGCCAGACGCACGTCGACACGGCCACCGGGCCTGGTGTAGCGGATGGCGTTGTCGACGAGGTTGCGCACCATCAACGCCAGCTCGCGCGCCGAGCCGCGGACCCTCGGGACCGGCTGGGTCTCCACGTGCAGCTCGACGCCCGCCTCCGCCGCCGCCGCATCGAACCGCTCGCCCTCGTCGCGGACGACGCCGTCCAGCGCCACGAGCTCGTCGAGCGCGCTGCCGGTCTCCAGCCGCGACAGGTCGAGGAGGTCCGAGACGATCCGCGACAGACGGGACGCCTCGCGCTCGAGCTGCGCGGCGAACCGCGGGACCACCGAGGGATCCTCGAGGGCCGCGGTCGCGATCGTCTCTGCGGCAGCCTGGATCGACGCGGCTGGGGTCTTCAGCTCGTGGGACGCGTTCGCGACGAAATCGCGCCGGACCGCGTCGTGCCGCTTGGCCTCGGTCACGTCGCGGACCACGAGCAGCACGGCACCGCGCTCGTCGACGGGGATCGCGTCGCCCCGGAGCCATCGGCTCTGCGCGCCGGTCTCCACCGTGGTTGTCTGTGGCACCCGCTCGGCGATCGCGGTCCGGACCGCGTCGCGGAGCCCGAGCGGCAGGACCGCGTCGAGGGACGTCGGCGCCTCGCCGAGGACCTCCTCGGCGGACGCGTTCGCGAACGTCACGGCGCCATCCGGCTGCACGAGCACCACACCATCACGCATCGAGGACAGGACCACCTCCATCGATCGCCGGTCGGTCTCGGTCTGACGCAGCCGCTCCCGCAGCTCGCTCGACACCCGATCGACGGCGGTCGCATGCGCTCGGGCGGCGCGTCGTCCTCGGGCGAGCAGGACGGTCGCCAGCCCGAGGAGGGCGGTCGCGACCACGAGGAGGACGACGAGGATCTCCATCAGGCAGCAAGTGTAGAAGCCGACTCCGTCCGTCCCGCCGCCGGTCGACACGCGGCGTTCACACGTCCGGCGTCGTTCACCTTCCGTTCATGAGCGGTCCCCCGGGCGGTCACGGCGCCCCCCTAGCATCCGCGCTTGCGAACGGCCGACGCGGGCGTTCGACGTTCCTCGACGAAGGAGGGGACATGCGGAAGCGGACGCAGGGGTTCGCGGTCGTCGCGGCTGCGCTGTCGCTCTCGCTGCTCGCCGCAGCGTGCGGCGGCGGCGGCGACGCGGGTGCCGACGCGACGGGAGCCGGCGACCTGACCGGGACGATCACGATCTCGGGCTCGTCGACGGTACAGCCGATCTCGAGCCTCGTGGCCGAGCTCTTCAACGAGGACGTCGCCCCGAACGTCTCGATCAGCGTCGACGGCCCGGGGACGGGCGATGGCTTCGTCCTGTTCTGCAAGGGCGAGACCGACATCTCGGACGCGTCGCGGCAGATCGAGCCCGAGGAGGCCGACGCCTGCAAGAGCGCGGGCATCGAGTACGTCGAGCTCGAGGTCGGGATCGACGGCATCACCGTGATGACGAATCCCGCGAACGACGCCGTCACGTGTCTCAACAAGGGGGACCTCTATTCGCTGTTCGGGCCCGAGTCGACGGACATCGACACGTGGAGCGGTGCGAACGATCTGGCCGCCGAGGTCGGCGGCACCGGCAACTTCCCCGATGCCCCGCTGGACATCACCGCGCCCGGAGAGGAGTCGGGCACCTACGACACCTTCATCGAGCTGACCGGCATCGAGGACACGGCGATCGAACGCGGCGTTCCCGAGGACGAGGCCGCGGCGCTCCGCAAGGACTACCAGCCCTCGCCGGACGACAACGTGATCATCCAGGCGATGGAGGGTACGGACACGCCGCTCGGGTTCGTCGGCTTCGCGTACGCGGAGGAGGCCGGCGACCAGATCAAGGAGATCCAGATCGACGGCGGGGACGGGTGCGTCGACCCGAGCGCCGAGACGATCGCGGACGGCTCCTACCCGCTCTCTCGCTCCCTGTACATCTACGTGAGCACGAACGCCCTCGCGGACAACCCAGCCGTGAAGGCCTTCGTCGACTACTACGTCGGTGACAACGGGCTCGTGACAGCGGTCCCGGAGGCCGGGTACATCCAGCTCCCCCAGGAGCGGATCGACGCCACCCGCTCCGCGTGGCAGACGGCAAGCGGCTCGTAGCGACGCCGAGGAGGGCCGGACGCTTGGGCGTGCGGCCCTCCTCGCATACACCCCTTCGACTAAGGTACGGCGAACGATGGCCCTGATCAGCACCGCGGTGACCCTCGACGCGATGCGCGGAAGCCGACGACGGCGGCGCAAGGAGCGCATCGTCAAAGCGGCGTTCGCGGCGGCCGCTGTGGTCGGCCTGGTCATCAGCATCGCGATCGTGCTCGCGCTCGCCGGCGAGGCGGCCATCTGGCTCACGAAGATCGACCTCGGCTGGCTGTGGTCGGATGGATGGTTCCCGCGCACGAACGACTTCGACCTCCTGACGTTGTTCGCGGGCACGATGATGGTCGCGTTCATCGCCATGGCCGTCGCCGCCCCGATCGGCCTCGGCGCGGCGATGTACCTGTCCGAGTACGCCAAGCCACGGAACCGGCGGGTCCTGAAGCCGATCATCGAGACCCTCGCCGGGATCCCGAGCGTCGTGCTCGGGTACTTCGCGCTCACCGTGATCAACCCCGACCTCGTCCAGAAGGTGTTCACGGGGACCGGAGCGTTCAACTTCCTGTCGGCGGGGATCGCGGTCGGGATCCTCACGATCCCGCTCGTCGCGACCGTCGCCGAGGATGCGATGTTCGCGGTTCCTGGATCGCTCCGCGAGGCGGCGTACGGGATCGGCGCGAGGCGGCGGACGGTCACGACGCACGTCGTCGTTCCAGCCGCGGTGTCCGGGATCGTTGCGGGGCTGATCCTCGGGTTCGCCCGGGCGGTCGGCGAAACGATGGTCGTTGCGATTGCCGCCGGGGCAACCGGAGGCGCGGTCCGCACGTTCAACCCGCTCGAGGGAGGCCAGACGATGACCGGCGCGATCTCCTCGCTCGCGATCGGGTCCGATCAGGTCCGGGGGTCCGGGAACGCGTTCCTCGCCCTGTACTTCGTCGGGCTGTTGCTCTTCGCGATCACGTTCGTCCTCAACATCGCGAGCGAGCGCCTCGTCCGCCGGATCAGGCACACGTACTGATGGCCGAGATCCTCGTTCCCAACGCCACCCGTTCGACGGTCGAGGCCGCCCTGCGCGGCAAACACGTGGACGTGCGGGGCCGCCTGTTCTCCGCGCTGCTGCTCGCGTCGCTCCTGGTCGCGCTCGCGTTCCTCGTCATGTTGCTCGTGACGACCGCGATCACCGCGTGGCCCGTCTTCGCCGACCGGGGACTGGAGTTCGTCCGCAGCGACACCTCGACGATCGAGAGCCGCGCCGGCGTCGCCCAGGGACTCTTCGGCTCGATCGTCCTGGTGGGCTTCGTCGCCGTCGTCGCGCTGCCCCTCGGCGTGGCGGCCGCCATCTACCTCCAGGAGTTCGCGCGGGACACACGTCTCAACCGGCTCCTCATCACGAACGTCCGCAACCTCGCGGGCGTGCCGTCGATCGTCTTCGGGATCTTGGGGCTCGTCGTCTTCGTCCAGGCGCTGCGCGGTATCACGGGTCCGGACACGTACGGGCGCTCGTTCATCTCGGGCGGGCTGACGCTGTCCGTGCTGGTGATGCCGATCGCGATCCTCGTCACGATGGAGGCGCTGCGAGCGGTCCCGTCGAGCATCCGAGAGGCGGCGTACGGGGTCGGCGCGACGCGGTGGGAGGTGGTGCGGAGCCACGTGCTGCCGTACGCGGCGCCCGGGATCTTCACCGGTGCGATCCTGTCGCTCGCGCGTGCGTTCGGGGAGACGGCTCCCCTGCTCCTCGTGGGAGCCGTCACCGGCTACTTCTCGTCCCCGACAGGGCAGGGCCCGCTGGAGATCCTCCAGGGCAAGTACACGGCGCTGCCGACCCAGATCTACGCGTGGGCGAAGCTGCCGGGCGACGAGTGGCGCCAGAACACCGCCGCGGCCATCATGGTTCTGCTCACGGCGATCCTGCTCGTGAACCTGATAGCCATCCTGCTGAGGAACCGGTATGAGCGGAAGTGGTGATGAGATGGACCCGTCGACGATGGCCCGCGTGAGCGACGTGACGAGCGGCCTCCCTCGACTCGCCCGTGACGCGCGGCGCGAGCCGCAAGCCGAGGAGACCCTCGAGCACGTCTTCACCGTCCAGGATCTCTCGGTCTTCTATGGGGAGTTCCGTGCGGTGCGCGACATCGGCCTGCCGATCTACCGGAACCAGATCACCGCGCTCATCGGGCCGTCCGGCTGCGGGAAGACGACCTTCCTGCGGTGCCTGAACCGGATGAACGACCTCGTCGAGGGCGCCCGGATCGAGGGTTCCGTGCTGTACCACGGCGTCGATCTGTACGCGCCCGAGGTCGACGCCGTCGAGGTGCGGCGCCGGATCGGGATGGTGTTCCAGAAGCCGAACCCGTTCCCGAAGTCGATCTACGACAACGTCGCGTTCGGTCCGAAGATCGCAGGATACAAGGGGAACATGAGCGAGCTGGTCGAAGGGTCGCTCCGGAGCGCGGCGCTGTGGGACGAGGTGAAGGACAAGCTCAAGCAGTCCGCGATGGCGCTCTCGGGTGGCCAGCAGCAGCGGCTGTGCATCGCTCGCGCGATCGCGACGAAGCCCGACGTCATCCTGATGGATGAGCCTGCGTCAGCCCTGGATCCCATCGCCACGCAACGGATCGAGGACCTCATGCGCGAGCTCGTCTCCGAGTATTCGATCGTGATCGTGACGCACAACATGCAGCAGGCGGCACGCGTGTCCGATCGGACGGCGTTCTTCACGGTGGAGGTGGACGAGGAGACGGGACATCGGACGGGCACCATCGTCGAGTACGACCTGACCGAGACGATCTTCACGAACCCCTCCGACGAGCGCACCGAGGCATACGTGACGGGGAGGTTCGGCTGATGCCTCGGGCCCAGTTCCACGAGGAGCTCGAGTCGCTGGAGCTCAGGCTCCTAACGATGGGGGAGCTCGCCGCCATCGCCGTGCGGAACGCGGTCGATGCGCTGCTCGAACACGACCACGAGAAGGCGCAGGGGGTGATGGCGGGCGACGACGAGATCGACCAGCTCTTCCTCTCGATCGATCAAGGCATCTTCGCCTTGCTCGCGCTCCAGGCGCCGGTCGCGTCCGACCTGCGTTTGATGTCCGTGATCATGCACTCGAGCGGCCACCTCGAGCGGATCGGCGACCAGGCCGTGAACATCGCCAAGCTCTTCGAGGTCACGCGTGACCTCCCGCCGAGCCAGGCGATCCTGCAGATGATCGGCGAGATGGGCGACGTGTCGGTCTCGATGGTCCGGACGGCGATGGACGCGCTCCGCCGCCGCGATATCGAGGCCTGCGAGGCCCTGCCCGAGATGGACGATCCCGTCGACCGGCTGAACCGGCACATGCACCTGGAGGTGGCGAAGCTCGCCGACGACGCTCGTGCGCTCGACTGGGGCCTGCACATGAACATGGTCGCCCGCGCGCTCGAGCGCGTCGGGGACAACGCCGTCGACATCGGAGAGCAGACCGAGTTCCTCCTCACGGGCGAGTACCGAGAGTTCACCGACGCCTCCGAGACCGGCGTGATCATCGATGAAGACTGACGGCGCGTCGCGGATCCTCGTCGTGGAGGACGAGGAGGCGCTCGCGGACTCCGTCCGCTACAACCTGGAGCGCGAGGGATACGCCGTGAGCGTGGCGGCCGACGGGCGCCGCGCCCTCGAACGCTTCCGCTCCGAGTCGCCAGCGCTCGTGATCCTGGACCTGATGCTCCCCGAGCTCCCCGGGCTGGACGTCTGCCGGATGATCCGCGCCGAGTCCGACGTGCCGATCATCATCGTGACGGCGAAGGACTCCGAGGCCGACAAGGTCACGGGGCTCGAGCTCGGCGCGGACGACTACGTCACGAAGCCGTTCAGCGTCCGCGAGCTGGTCTCGCGGGTCCGTGCGAACCTCCGCCGGAGCCAGCCCCGGACCGGCGAACCCGCCGAGGAGGTCCTGGCCGCCGGCCCGGTGCGGATGGACGTGGCCCGGCACGAGGTGAGCGTTCGGGGCCGGGCGGTCCCGCTGCCTCCGAAGGAGTTCGAGCTGCTGGAGGTGCTCCTCCGCCGGCGGGGCCGCCTCCTGACGCGCGAGTTCCTGATCGACCAGGTCTGGGGACCCGACTACTTCGGGGACACCCGGACGCTCGACGTACACGTGAAACGGTTGCGGCGCAAGGTCGAAGGGGATCCTCACCGCCCGGTCCATCTGGTCACGGTCCGCGGGCTCGGCTACAAGTTCGTGGACTGACCGAAGGTCCCTCCCGGGCGTTTGTCGTTCCCGGCCACCGGATGCGAGACTCCGGCTGGGCGACAAGAGAGGGGGCGACGGGTGCCGCGATGGCGACTGCGGCTCGTGCCGCGCGACGAGAGCTTCTTCGAGCTCTTCGTCCGACAGGCCGCCAACATCGAGGTGGCCGCCGACGCGCTCCTCGACCTGATCTCCGACTACCGGGACGTCGAGACGAAGGCGGGACGGCTCCGGCACCTCGAGCACGAGGGCGATGAGATCACGCACGAGGTGATGCGCCGCCTCAACACCGTGTTCGTCACGCCGCTCGACCAGGAGGACATCCACCGGATCACGACCACGCTCGACGACGTGCTCGACCACATGGAGGCGGCGGCCGACCTGTTCGTCCTCCACAAGATCGAGGAGCCGCTTCCCGAGATGAAGGCCCAGGCGGACGTGCTCGTCCAGGCGACACGGGTGGTCCGCCAGGCGTTCGAGACGCTCCCGAACTACAAGCAGCTCCAGCCGCTCTGGATCGAGGTGAACCGGCTGGAGAACGACGGCGACCGGATGTACCGGAGGGCGGTCGCGGACATCTTCGGCGGCGACCATCGCGCCCTCGACGTCCTCAAGTGGAAGGACATCATCGATGAGTTGGAGGCGGCCATCGACCGTCTGGAGGACGCGTCGGACGTCCTCGAGGCGATCGCGCTGAAGCACGCCTGATGCCGCTCTGGCTCGTCCTGGTCCTCGCCTATATCTTCGAGTTCGCGAACGGGTGGACCGACGCCCCGAACTCGATCGCGACCGCGGTGTCGACCCGCGTCCTGCGGCCGCACCACGCGGTCCTCATGGCCGGGGTGCTGAACCTGGTCGGGGCGCTGGCCGGCACCGCCGTCGCCAAGACGATCGCCGAGGGCATCGTCGACCCCGCGTTCGTCACGCTCACGACGATCGGCGCGGCCGTCCTCGCGGCCACGATCTGGGCGCTCGGCGCGCAGTACTACGGCCTGCCATCGAGCGAGTCCCACGCGATCATCGCCGCGCTGCTGGGCGCCGGGTTCGCGGCGGGCGGGCTGGATGCGCTCGAGAGCTCCGGGACCAGGAAGGCGCTCATCGGGCTCGTGACGTCCCCGATCGGGGGGTTCCTCATCGGCCTGATCCTGATGGTGCTGATCTATCGGTCGTTCGCGAGGGTGCGGCGCTCGACGGTGGGTCGCTTCTTCGGCAAGGCCCAGATCGGGTCCGCCGCGTTCATGGCGTTCAGCCACGGGACGAACGATGCGCAGAAGACGATGGGCATCATCGCCCTCGCGATCTACCTGGATCAGGCCGGCAGCGGCGGAGCGCCGCCCGAGCTCACGATCGAGCCCTGGATCATCCTGTCGTGCGGTCTCGTGATCGGCATCGGGACCATGGTGGGCGGTTGGCGTGTGGTACGCACGCTCGGTCTGCGCATGACGAAGCTCGAGCCCGTCCAGGGCTTCGCGGCCGAGACGGGCGCCGCGCTCGTCATCACCGGCGCCGCCCGCCTGGGGATCCCGGTCTCCACCACCCACGCGATCGGCTCGTCGATCATGGGGGTCGGGGCGACGAAGCGGCTCTCGGCGGTCCGGTGGGGGGTCGCGGGCCAGGTGGTCGCCGCCTGGATCCTCACCTGGCCGTCGTGCATGGTGCTCGGGTACGTGCTCGACAAGGCGCTCTCGGTCGTCTTCTGAACGTTCGGATACGGTCCTTCGGCGCTTGTCTCCGACCTCGGCTCACGGATACCATCCGGTTGCCTTCCCGATGAACGACGCCATCCTTCCCGCCGCCCCCGAGACCCGGTTCATCAACCGCGAGCTCTCCTGGCTCGAGTTCGACGGGCGGGTGCTCGCGCTCGCCGAGGATCCGGACCAACCGCTGCTCGAGCGCGTGAAGTTCCTCGCGATCTTCTCGAGGAACCTGGACGAGTTCTTCCAGGTCCGCGTGTCGGGTCTGCGCGAGCAGGTGGCCGCCGGCGTGGTCACCTCGAAGACCCCAGACGGCCTGAGCCCCTCCGAGCAGCTCGCCGAGATCCGTCGGCGGTGCGTCGAGCTGATCGACCGGGCGGACCGCGTTCTGGAGGAACTCGTACCCATGCTCGACAAGGCCGGGATCCGGATCGTCGGCCTCGAGGAGCTGGGCGAGGAGGACGCCGGGTTCCTGCGCGAGACCTTCCACCAACACATCTTCCCCGTGCTCACGCCGCTGTCCGTCGACCCCGCGCACCCGTTCCCGTACATCTCGAACCTGTCCCTGAACCTCGCGGCGATCGTGCGGGACCCGAGGACGGGGCTGAACCGCTTCGCACGGGTGAAGGTCCCTCCGCTCCTGCCGCGGTTCATGGCCCTGCCGGACGGCGAGCGGGTCGTGCCGATCGAGGACGTGATCGCGGCGCACCTGGACACGCTGTTCCCCGGGATGGAGATCGTGTCCCGGCACTCGTTCCGGGTGACGCGCGACGCGGACGTCGAGGTCGAGGAGGACGAGGCCGAGGACCTGCTCGCGGCGATCGAGGACGTGCTGTGGCGGCGCCGGCGGGCTGCGAGCCCCGTCCGGCTGGAGGTCGACCGCACGATGACGCCGGAGATGCTCGACCTCCTCGTGCGCGAGCTCGACCTGCAGGAGGAGGACGTCTACGTGTCCCGCGGCCTGCTCGACCTCGGGGGGCTGTGGGCGCTGGTCGAGATGGATCGCCCGGACCTCAAGGATGAGCCGTGGACGCCGGTCACGCAGCCGCGGCTGACGGTCGAGGAGGGCGAGCCGGATCTGTTCAGCGTCCTTCGCGCCGGGGACGCTCTCGTCCACCACCCGTACGACTCCTTCGTGACCTCGGTCGAGGCCTTCCTGGAGCAGGCGGCGCGCGATCCCGACGTGCTGGCGATCAAGCAGACGCTCTACCGGACGTCGGCGCAGGAGAGCCCGATCATCGGGGCGCTCGTCCGGGCCGCCGAGGCCGGCAAGCAGGTCGTCGCGCTCGTCGAGCTGAAGGCGCGGTTCGACGAGCAGGCGAACATCACGTACGCCCGGGCGCTCGAGGAGGCCGGTGTCCACGTGGCCTACGGCGTCGTCGGGCTGAAGACGCACGCGAAGATCTCGCTCGTCGTCCGGCGTGAGGAGGGCGGCGTCCGGCGGTACGGGCACGTCGGCACCGGCAACTACAACCCGACGACCGCGAAGCTGTACGAGGACCTCGGCATCCTCACGTCCGATCCGGAGGTGGGGGCCGACCTGACGGACCTGTTCAACCTGCTCACCGGCTACAGCCGCCAGCGCGAGTACCGGCGTCTGCTCGTCGCGCCGCACGACCTGCGCCCGAAGCTCCTGCGGCTGATCCGTCGCGAGGCGCGCCCGCACGGCAGGATCGTCATGAAGATGAACAGCCTTGCCGACGCCGAGACGATCGACGCCCTGTATGCGGCGGCCCAGGCCGGCGCCGACATCGACCTCATCGTCCGAGGGATCTGCTGCCTGCGGCCCGGGGTGCCGGAGCTCTCGGACCGGATCCGGGTGCGCTCGATCGTCGGGCGCTACCTGGAGCACTCGCGCGTGTTCCGGTTCGGACGCCGGAGCACGGGCTACGAGCACTACTTCGGCTCGGCGGACCTGATGCCCCGGAACCTCGACCGTCGGGTGGAGGCCCTGGTGCCGGTGCTCGACCCCGGGCTGAAGCGACGGATCGACCGGATGCTGAAGGCCGCGCTCGAGGACGACGCGCTCGCCTGGCGACTCGGAGCCGACGGGACGTGGTCGAAGGTTCACCGTCGCAAGGGGATGAGCTCGCAGACGCGGCTGCAGCAGGACGCGCTCGAGCGCGCGAAGGTCGGCCGATGACCCTCGAGCGCGAGACCAAGCTCCGGGCGCCGGCGACGTTCGCCCTGCCGGAGCTCTCGGACGTGCCGGGCGTGATTCCGACGCGGTCCGAGCCTCGCCGGTTCGCGACCGTATACGTCGACACGCAGGACCTGCGGCTCGCGCGCTGGGGCTGCAGCCTGCGGCACCGTGCCGGCGAGGGTTGGACGCTGAAGCTGCCGAGGACCTCGGTTGGGGCGACGGTCGTCCGCGACGAGCTCCCGTTCGCCGGCGAGGCACGCCGCCTGCCGGACGAGGCTTCGGATCTCGTCGCCGCGTACGCGCGCGGGGCTGACCTCCGCCCAGTCGTACGGCTGCGGACGGTTCGCCGGAGGGTCGCGCTCGCGGACGAGCGGGGAACGGCGATCGGCGAGGTCGTGGACGACGAGGTCTCGGTGATGGACGGGCCACGCGTCGCGGCGCGCTTCCGCGAGCTCGAGGTCGAGGCCGCGACGCCGGAGCCCGACCCTCGCCTCGAGGCCGTCGTCTCGCGCCTGGTCGTCGCCGGCGCGGGCCCCACGGACGGGACGCCGAAGTACCAGCAGGCCCTCGGGGCGCGCGCCTCGGCGCCACCGGACGTGGTCGCGCCGGAGCTGGACCCCGACGCCTCGACCGGCGAGGTCGTGCGCGGGGCCATCGCCGCGTCGGTGGTGCGGCTCCTGCGGCACGACGCGGGCGTCCGCCTGGGGAACGACCTGGAGGACGTCCACCAGGCCCGCGTCGCCACGCGGCGGCTCCGCTCGGACCTGCGGACGTTCCGCGAGGTGCTGGACCCCGAGTGGGACGCGTCCCTCCGCGAGGAGTTGGGGTGGCTCGGCGGTGAGCTCGGCACCGTCCGGGACCTCGACGTGCAGCTCGAGCGCCTGGTCGGCCTGGTCGAGGCGCTCCCCGACGAGGACCGGACCGTGGGTGAGCGGCTCGTCGCCGAGCGCGCCGGTCGCCGGGACGAGGCACGTGCACACCTGCTCGAGGCGATGCGCTCGGATCGGTACGTGGCGCTCCTCGACCGTCTCATCGAGGACGCGCGCCAGCCCGCCGTGCTGGCGGACGCGGCGCCCGCCCCGGCCGCTATGGCCCTCGCGACGGTGATGGAGCGTCCGTGGAAGCACCTGAAGGCGGCGATGGAGGGGCTCGGCCCCGCCTCGCCGGATGCGGATCTGCACCTGGCGCGGATCCGGACGAAGCGCGTGCGCTACGCGGCCGAGGCGGTCGAGCCGGTCTTCGGCAAGGGCGCCCGCGGGTTCGCCCGCGAGGCCGCGGCGCTCCAGGACGTGCTCGGCGAGCACCAGGACGCGGTCGTCGGCGCCGCGTGGCTCCGCGACGCCGCCCGGAGCGGCGCCCGGCGAGCCTTCGTGGCTGGGCAGCTCGCGACCCTCGAGCGGTTCGCGGCCGCGGCCGCGCGGGACCGCTGGCCCGACGTCTGGAAGCGGCTGGCGCGCAAGCGATTGAGGTTCTGGCCGTGAGCGCGGTCGATGCCGACGGTCCCGTTGCTCGCGCGGTGCCCGACGCCGGCGATCCCGTTGCACTCCCGGTGCCCGACGCCGACGCTCCGGTGGTCCGCGCCGCGGGTGGCGTGGTCGTGCGCCGGCAGCCGGATGGCGGCCGGCTGATCGCGGTCGTGCACCGCCCCAAGTACCAGGACTGGACCTTCCCGAAGGGCAAGCTGCAACCCGGCGAGAGCGACGAGCAGACCGCGCTGCGCGAGGTCCGGGAGGAGACGGGTCTGGGATGCGAGCTCGGCCTGGACCTGGGGTCGGTGCGGTACCGGGACCGCGAGGGACGTCCGAAGGTCGTGCGCTATTGGGTCATGTCTCCGGACGACGGCGCGTTCCGGCCGGGAGACGAGGTGGACGAGCTCCGGTGGCTCACCCCGGAAGAGGTCGGCCGGGCGCTCTCGTACGAGCACGACCGTCGCCTGCTCGGGGGCTACCTCCGCGCCGCGGGCGAGGCGACCGCCTATCTGGTTCGGCACGGGAAGTGCGGGTCGCGCTCCAACTGGACCGAGGACGATCGCCTCCGTCCGCTCTCGAAGGCCGGCCGGCGTCAGGCCGAGGCGCTCGTGAAGGCGTTCCGCGGGCTGGACGTCCAGCGGGCGATCTCGAGCCCGTACGTGCGGTGCGTGCAGACGATCCGTCCGCTCGCGCTCGACCGAGGGCTCCCGGTCGAGACGAGCGAGGCGCTCGCCGAGGGGGCGCCACCCGAGCGCGCGCTCGCGCTGCTCGAGGAGACCGTGCACACGCCGACGGTGCTCTGCACGCACGGCGACGTGGTCCCGGCCGTCGTGCTCCACCTCGCCGAGCGCGGCGCCGAGCTCGATGGCGAGCGAGACTGGAAGAAGGGCTCGGTCTGGGCGCTCGAGCGACGGGACGGCCGCGTCGTTCGGGCCCGGTACCTGCCGCCGCCGCTCGTCGAACGCCGGTCCTAGCGGGCGGCGATCGCCCGGTCGAGCGGCGCGACCCAGCTGGCGATCTGGGCCACCCGCGCGAAGCCGAGCCGCGCGTACAGCGCCTCGGCGACCCCATCCGGCTCGGTCAGCAGGTACGTCCGCTCCGCGCCGGCGGCCCGGGCCTCGCGGACCAGCCGGCGGGTGAGCGCCGTGGCGTGCCCCCGCCGACGGGCCTCGGGGAGCGTGACGACGTGGTCCACGAACCCCACCCCGTCCAGGACCGAGAGCGCGGCGAACGCCTCGGCGTCGCCGGCGGGGTTCCGGACCACGAACCAGCGACGTCCCGAGGGCACGAGCACCTCGCGCTCGACCGCCGAGAGCTGGTCGAGGACCCGCTCGTCGCGGACGTCGAACAGCCGGGCCGAGTCCCGGTGGGCCCGCCAGAACCGCTCGTCCGGCCTCGCCACCTCCTGGACCCGGTCGTCGCCCTCGTCCAGCTCCCGGTCGTGGACCATCACGAGGTCCCACACGAGTCGCTCACCGCGCGTGCTGGCCTGCACGAGCAGCTCCGTCTGGGTCTCGGGGAAGAACACGACGACGTGCTCGCGCCGGCATCCTGCGCGCGAGACGGCCGGCACCAGGGTCGCCTCGACCTCGCCGAGCCCGACCGGCCGCGTCGACTCCACCCGCGCGTAGTTCGCCTCCTGCACGTCGGGATAGCGCGAGTCCGAGACGACCGCGCCCCACCACATGCGCTCCTCGGCCGCGAACATGCCGTCGAGCGCCCGCCAGACACGCAGGAGCGGCTCCAGGTCGGGCACCGGCGGAGTCTACCGAGGCCGTGCCGGCGGTAGGCTCGCAGGGTCGTGATGACACTCCGCGTGTACCGGGACGGCGCGCTCGTGGACGAGCAGGCCTTCGAGGCGACCGCCGCCGGGCACGCGATCGATGTCGCGACGCGCGTGTGGGTGGATGCGGTGGACCCGACCCCGCAGGAGCTCGACGAGCTCCAGGCGACGTTCGGCCTGCACGAGCTCTCGATCGAGGACAGCCGCAACTGGGGGCAGCGGTCCAAGCTCGAGCGGTTCCGTGACCTCGACTTCATCGTGGTGCACGGCGTGGACCTGGACGCCGACGACGAGCTGGTCGATCGCGAACTCCACCTGTACGCGGGACGCTCGTTCGTGGTCACGGTCCGTCGGGCGCCGGCGTTCGACTTCGGGCCGACGCACGACCGCATCGTCCGCGGAGACGCGCTCGGCGGCGAGGGGATCGGCCACCTGCTGTACCTGATCCTCGACGACATCGTCGACGGGTACCTGGGCGTCGTCGAGCGGCTGGAGGCGAGCACGGACCAGGTGCAGGATCGCGTGGACCGGCAGGACGGCTCGGACGGCTCGCACCCGGAGCGGCCGCTCGCCCGCGACATCTTCCACCTGCGCCGCACGACCGCGACGTTCCGGCGGCTCATCGTGCCGATGCGCGAGGTCGTGGACCAGCTCCAGGAGTCACCGCTGGTGACGAACGCGCTCGGGCCCTACTACCGCGACGTCGAGGATCACGTGATCCGCGCGATCGAGCTGCTCGACAACGTCCGCGACATCCTGACCTCGGCTCGGGAGGTCCAGCTCACGCTCGAGTCCATGCGCCTGAACGTCGTGATGAAGAAGGTCACGTCGTGGGCGGCGATCATCCTGATCCCGACGTTGATCGCCGGCATCTACGGCATGAACTTCCGGCACATGCCCGAGCTGTCCTGGCAGCTGGGGTACCCGGCGGCGCTCGGTACGATGGTCCTCGCGGCGGGGGTCCTGTACTGGGTCTTCAAGCGGAAGGACTGGCTCTAGCGTGTGCCGGGCGCGGAAGGTCCTGTGCGTCGCGGACGGCGAGGAGGCGCTCGCGGCGCTGAAGCGCGCCACGGTCTCGGCGGAGTGGGAGCTGGCGCCGGGAGCCACGACCCAGGAGGAAGCGCTCGCGCAGCTCGACCGCGAGCGCCCGCACATGGTGGTGGCGTTCGGGGACCAGGGAGCCTTCGTGGCGGCGGCCCGGAAGGCCTATCCCGCCCTGCGGATCGTCACGGACCGGGACCTCCCCGGTGCGACCTGGGTCGCGACCTCGCTCGACGAGGTCCGGGGGGCGCTCCGTGCGCTGCCCCGTCCGGGGGGTCCGGTCCTCTAGGCGTGCCCTCGAGCGGTCAGCCGCATCCCCAGATCCACCACCCGTCGGCGGCGTTCGCCATCCGGATCGAGACGATGATGTTGGCGCGGCCGTTGTAGACCGACCGGTCCGGGAAGCCCCAGCGGTCGGCCCGCCCGGGCCAGTAGCGGATGGCGTGCTGGTAGATGCCGGCGTACCCCCCGGGGTTGTAGGCGTCGGTGTTGAGCCCAGACTCGCACCGGGCGACGTCGAGCGCCTTGTCGGCGCCGCCGGGGCTGCCCCAATGTCGCGCGGCACACCGGATCAGGCGTTTGACCTCGCGCCGGGAGTCCTTCCAGTCGAGGTCGCAGACGCGCCTGGGGACCGTTCGGTCGGCGGCGCGCGCGGTGGGGGGGACGAGCGTGAGGAGCGCGGGCAACGCGATCGCCGCTGCGAGGACACGGCGGCGCAGTTTCGTGGGTCGATGCATGTCGGGTTCACCCCCGCGGTGAGCGCTGGCTGGCGGCCAGGCCCGCGCGACCGGCGCGGATCACCCGGTCGTCCCGCGGTAGGTCGTGGGTGGCAGATCACCTCCTCGTGTCGGGTTCCGATACGACCTGGACGCACCCGTGCGACCGGCCCGCCTCCCCGTCGCGGGCGCGCCTCTTCCGTCCCTGGGCGTGGAGGAAGAGACACGATGCGTACGGGGAGGGATCGGACCGAACGTCCGTTTACGTCCGAGGGACCGTACCAACCGCTTCCGACATCCAAACATCGAAGATGTGACCCTCGGTCACGTTCGGTCCCCCGTACCATGGAGTCGTGCCGAGGAAGGTCCTGCTCGCCGCCCCACGGGGCTACTGCGCCGGCGTCGACCGTGCCGTCGAGGCCGTCGAGCAGGCGCTCGCCAAGCACGGACCTCCCGTGTACGTGCGCAAGCAGATCGTCCACAACCTGCACGTCGTCCGCGACCTGGAGTCCAAGGGCGCCGTGTTCGTCGACGAGGAGACCGAGGTTCCCGGGGGGGCCGTGGTGGTGCTCTCGGCGCACGGCGTGGCGCCCGAGGTCTACGCGAATGCTGAGAGCCGCGGACTGACGGTGCTCGACGCGACGTGCCCGCTCGTGACGAAGGTCCATCTCGAGGCTCGACGATTCGCCGGAGAGGGGAGCACGATCGTGCTCATCGGACACGCGGGTCACGAGGAGGTGGTCGGCACGACCGGCCAGGCTCCCGAGCACACGATCCTGGTCCAGGACGTCGAGGAGGCCCGCACCGTCCGGGTCCAGGACCCGACGAACCTGTCGTACCTGACGCAGACCACGCTCTCCGTGGACGAGACGAACGAGATCATCGGCGTCCTGCGCGAGCGCTTCCCGGCGATCGCCGGCCCGCCGCGGGAGGACATCTGCTACGCCACGCAGAACCGGCAGGACGCGGTGAAGGAGGTCGCGAGCCGCTCCGACATCGTCCTCGTGATCGGCTCGGTGAACTCCTCCAACTCGAACCGGCTGGCCGAGGTCGCCCGCGAGCTCGGCACGCCGGCCTTCCTGATCGACGACGAGACCGAGGTCGACCCGGCGTGGCTCGCGGACGCCGAGGTCGTCGGGCTCACGAGCGGCGCCTCGGCTCCCGAGTGGCTCGTCGGGCGCATGCTCGCGTTCCTGGCCGAGCAGGGCGCGACCGAGGTCGAGGAGGTCACGCTCGCGGAGGAGCGTCTGCGCTTCTCGAACGTCCGCCTGTAGGAGCCTCAGCTCCAGGCCGAGAACTGGTCGCGGTCCTCGTCCTCCGGCTCAAGGTGCGGGAGGGAGATGAGTGTCCTCGTCGCGAGGACCCCGGGCAGGGTCAGGATGCGGTCGACGATCACCCGCGCCGCCTGTTCCCACGGGTAGGGGATCTCGGCGATCACGTCGTACTCGCCGGCCACCATCGCGACCGCCGAGACGTCCTCGAGCGCCGCGATCGCCTCGAGCAGGCGGGTGGCGGCGCCGGGCTCCGCCCGGACGTGGACGAAGCACGCGTCTCCCGGCTGCTGCATCGGCACCGGCGTCCGGAGGCCTCCGCCCGCGAACCCGAGCACGTCCCCCGGCACGACCGGCGCGGTCGCCGTGCGCTCGACGCCGTCGATCCGATGGATCCGGCGGACGATGGTCTCGGCGATCGAGTGGAGGTCCGGGCCGTGGGTGGCCGCCATGACGTCCCAGTCGCCGATGACCGTGACGGCCGCACGCACGCCGTGCGTCGCCTGGAGCTGGACAACCACGTCCTCCACTCGGCCGGGGTGAACCCGCAGGTAGACGAAGGCGTCCACGGCGGCAGGCTAGGGCCGGCCGGCGGGAGGTGCAAGGACCCGCGTCACTGGGCGGAGATCGGCTGCTCGGCCCGGCAGAGCGCCGCCAGCTCCTCCTCGCCCTCCTCGGGACCGACCGCGATGAGCCGATCACCGGCGCGGAGCACGAACCCGGCGCGCGGCCGGTAGATCCACCGGGCGCCCCGCTGGATCGCGAGCACGAACATCCCCGTCTCGGTCTCGACACGCAGGTCGCGCAGGCTGCGGCCGTCGGCCGGGGTGCCCTCGTCCACCACCATCTCGGTGCTCGTCTCCTCGGTCTCCTCGAGCGCCATCTGGACGACCGGGTGGAGCGGCTCGCCGTGCTCGACGTACCACGTCATGTCCCGGGCCGCGTCGCAGATCGACTCGCTCGCGCTCGCCAGGCGGATCAGCCCACGGAGCTCGTCGACGTTGCGGGCCTCGGGCGCGGCGCGGAGCACCCACGACTCGAGCTCGTCCTGGAGGATGTCGGCGCGGCCCTCGAGCGCGCCGACCTCGGCGGCGAGCGAGCGGTTGTTGAACAGGAGCGAGGAGTACGCCAGGCCGACGGCCGCCTCGGCGAGGTCCTTCAGCTCGACGAGGATGTCCACGGCCCGGTCCAGCTCGGACAGCGGCGGCGCATCGCCCTCGGTGACCTCGGGCAGCTCGGGGGCGCCGGCGAGCGCGCGAACCAGGTTCACCCCCTCCTCCGGCCCGCGGACCAGGAGCACGTCCCCCTCGGAGACCACGTCCTCGGGGCCGGGGTCGAACCGCCAGTCGATGCCGCTGCGGATCGCCATGACCCACATGCCGGTCTCGGTGGGGAGCGACAGGTCGCGCAGGGTCCGGCCGATCGCCTGCGACTCGGATCGGATCTTCACGCGAGCGGTCATCTCGTCGGCGTGGCGGAGGTCCGGCCGGAGTTGATCGGGGATCCCGAGGCGTGCGGCCACGACCCTGGCCACGTCCGACGCGGCGTCGCCGATCTGCTCGATCGCGTCGGCGATCCACAGGACCCCGGCCATGCCCTCGGCGTCCTCCGGGCTGCGAGCGGCGAGCATCGCGACCGTCCGCAGTCTCCGGAGCGAGTCCCGCTGACGCTCCTCGAGCCGCTCGACCTCGCGCGCGAGCTTCTCCTCGTTGAAGAAGACGGCCGCGTAGGCCAGGTCGACCATCAGCTCGGAGGCGTCCTTCGCCTCGACGAGCAGGTCCTTGACGGTCTTCGGTTGATCATCCATGAGGCAGCACTCCGGATAGTGACATAACCACCAAGATGCAACCCACTCCGGCCAGGTCCATGACGGACGTGATGATCGGAACCCCTTGATTGTCCGGATCCAGGCCGGTTCGGTACGTGACGATCGCCAGGTAGTAGCTCGCGGCTATCGTGATCGGCGTCACGATCAGACCCGCGAGCATCGTCGCCCCGATCAGCCGCGCCGGACCCGGCATCCCGGGCAACCCGGTGAGCTCCCCGAGTCCGTACGCGATGGCTCCGATCAGGGTGAAGACGAGGAGCGAGAGCACCGTCACGACGCTCGCGTCGACGAGCGCCGGGGGCTCGGGGCGGCCCCGTGCGGTGATGACACCGATCTGCAGCTTCGACGTGATCCTCGAGGAGAAGATCCCGCCGAGTGCGCCCGCCTGGGACACGAAGGGGGGGATCAGGGCGAGCAACACGGGAACGGCGGTCAGTTCGGATGCCCTGGCCTGCTGGAGGCCGCCGGCGAGCACGTCGAGGATCGGCGTGAGCAGGATCGCGCCGGACATCTCGAGCACGATCCGGCGGATCGCCCGGTCCGGCACGGTAACGGACCGGACGCTCGCGTACAGGGCCACGCCGACCGAGAGGACGGCGGCGATCGTCGCGACGGCGTCGTCACGGAGGAGGAACGTGGCCAAGTACAGGCAGGGGAGCGTGGTCATGTCCCCCAGGGCCGTGACCATCGGCGTTGCCACGGAGTCGAGGTCCCATCCACGCCGGCTGGACAGGATCGACAGCGCCAGCGTGATGGCGAGGATCAAGGCTGCCCCGATCGCTCCACCCACGACGGAGATCACCGCCAGGCGCCAGATCGAGATGGAGGGCTGGTGGAACGCCGCCGAGCCCACCCGGGCGAGCACCGCCAGCCAGAGCGCAGACGAGAAGGTCGTCACGATCGCGACATAGACGTTCCGATACAGCACCCCGTGCCGACGGAGCGTGGGCTCGAGCAAGCCGGCGGCGTTCGCGGTACCGAGGCGAGCGCCGATCGCCCCGAAGATCGTGCCCTTCATCCCGACGGCCGCCGGGATCAGCACGAGGAGACCCGGCAACTCGGCGAGCGTTCCCGTGATGTGGGCGAGGATCAGCCCGGCGACGAACCCCGCCATCGTGCTGAGGGCGAGCGCGACCAGGCCCTGGCGGAACGTTCGCCGTTCTGCTCGCCAGTGCCCCCAGAGGTTCCGGGCGCGACGGGGGAATGCCATAACGGTTCGCTCATCGGTCTCTCACCTGGTCGGATGCGGTCCGTGGCCCCGGGAAGTATGCGTCCGAGGTGGTGGGAGGGACAACCCGCGGGCGGGTGGCTCAGGCTGGCGCGAGGACGTTCTCGTCGACCCAATCACGGGTCAGGAACAGCCAGAAGGCGAGGCCCGCGTACGGGCCGTAGCGCCGGAACCGGCGCTCGATCGCGGCGTCCTTCACGGTCTTGCGGCCGACCTTGCCCGCGTACGTCGGCCGGGTCCATGAGTCCAGGATCAGCCGGTGGTAGCGGCCGACGGTCATCATGATGTGCGCGGCCGCGTAGGGCCCCACACCCGGCAGCGCGAGGAGCTGGCGCTCCATCTCTTCGTCCGGGAGCTCCTCGGGGCTCGCGCGGGAGAAGCGCTCGAGGTCGAGCTCGCCCTCGGCCACCGAGCGGGCGAGCGCGATCAGGTACGCCCCGCGGTAGCCCGCGCGGGCGATGTCGCGGTAGAAGCCCTCGCCGGCCTCCGCCATCCGCTCGGGCGTGGGGAAGGCGCGTCCGAACGGGCCCTCGGGCGGCGCCCCGGGGGCCGGCGCGCCCAGGTGCTCGACGATCGCGTCCACCATCCGGCGCGTGGCCGACCACGTGCAGTTCGTCGTGCACACGGTCTTCACGACGTCCTCGAACACGGTGGGGCTCTGCACCATCCGGCCGGCGCCGGTGACGGTCCACGACAGATCGGGGTCGTCGGCGGCCATGGCATAGAAAGGGGAGAGATCCGCGTCCAGCCGCAGGACGTGCCGGACCCCGGCCGCGAGCCGCTCGGCCGTCGCGGGGGAGACGGCAGGGCCGACGACGCTCATCGCGCCGTGGCCGTCGGAGCCGGCATGGATCCTGACCGTTCGCGGTCGGCTCCGGCCGGTCGCGAGGGTGATCTCGAGCGAGCGGTAGTCCGGAGACGGACGCATCGGCGGCAGGTCGACGAACCCGTGCGAGTTCAACGTTCGGACCAGGTCGACCGGCTCGCCGCCCGCCCCCACGAGCGGGAACTCGAGGGTCGTCACGGGGTCACCTTCTGACGCTCCCGCCACGCTCGCACCTTCGCGCGGTTCCCGCAGGTCTCCATCGAGCACCAGCGGCCCGAGCGGTTCTTGGACCGGTCGTAGAACGCCGCTCGGCACTCCTGCGATGCGCACAGCTTCATGTGGGCCAGCGAGCCGTCGAACGAGCCCACGAACGCGATCGCCACGATCCTGCCGAACGCCGCCGCCACGCCCCGGCCCCTGGGCTCCAGCGTGGGCTGATGCGCGGCGTGGAAGTGCGGATGGAGCCCGGCCTCCACGCCGAGCCGGTCGATGACCTCGGCGTTCGCCTGCGCGAGCGGCTCGCCGGCTCCGGCCCCGATCAACGCGCGGAGCGCCCGGCGAAGCTCGAGGTACGTCTCACGATCCGCCTCCGTGAAGCGTTGTTCGGCCGTCAGGAGCCCGCGATCGACGAGGAAGGTTCGGACAAGGTCGAGCGGAGGATCGAGCGTCCGGCCATCGGGGGCGTGCTCGTGGAGGTTGAGGAAGCGCTGGAGGATCTCGAGGTCCCCCGGCGCCGGCGGAGAAGCGTTCAGGTGTTCCCGGATGTCGAGCATCGTCGTGTCGAAGTGTACACCGGCGAAACCGCTTGACAAGTTACGCTAACCGGGATAACGTGCGATGACGGTTACGGCGGAGGTGGGGGATGGTGCACGACCTGATGGCACGGGAGCTCGCGAAGGCGCGGGCCGCGGCCCTCCAGACCGAGGCGCTGCGCGACGGCCGGGTCCGACGGCGCTCGACCCACCGGCGCGGGAGGGGTGGAGGTCTCCGCCTGGCGCTCGGCGTCCGCTTGGTGAGCGCGGGATACCGGCTCCTCGGCGACGCCGTGGAGGTGCGGTGATGGACGTGCTGCTCGCGACCGCGCTCGTCGTGGCGTTCTGGGGCTTGCTGTGGCTCGGCGCGACGTGGGCGGGACCCGACACCCGCGACGGCGGCGACTGGTCGACCCGTCGTTCGATCACCCGTCGTCCGCCGCGCACGTTCGACTGAGCTCGAGCGCCGGTAGCATTGCCGGCCGTGATCGACTTCACCGACTGGGCCGTCCAGATCCTCCGGCGCACGTGGCAGGCCGCCCGTCGCTTCAACCCGGATGCGATGGTGCGGCTGCACCGCTCGAACGGCGGCGTCGAGT
This sequence comes from Actinomycetota bacterium, assembly GCA_035718185.1. GTDB lineage: Bacteria > Actinomycetota > UBA4738 > UBA4738 > HRBIN12 > HRBIN12. The sequence continues at coordinate 3,176 of DASTHN010000144.1, read as the reverse complement.
TCACGCTCACGGACGACCGCGCCCAGACCGACGAGCTCGTCCGGGGCGACGGGTTCGAGCTCCTCGTCGAGGCGGGCCTCGAGGGCACGGTGGACGTCGTCGAGCCGCACGACCGCCTGATCCTTCGCCCGCCCGGCGACGCCGAGCGGAGCGTGAAGCCCCACTGATCCCGTTCGCGCCTCACCCCGGGCTACACTGCGCGCCATGAGCAGGTCCGCACGGCCGGTGGCCCTCGCCGCCGGCCCGGTGATGGTGATCGGCGGGGCCGAGGACAAGCTCCGCCACAAGGCGATCCTCAGCCGGTTCGCCGGGTTCGCGGGCGGCGCCGACGGACACGTCGTCGTGATCTCGACCGCGTCGTCGCTCGGCGACGAGGCGACCGAGCGCTACCGCGAGCTGTTCGCGGGCCTCGGCATCACGCGGGTCTCCGGCCTGCATCCCGAGGAGCGCGCAGAGGCGAACGCGCCCGAGGTCCCGAAGCTGCTCGCCGACGCCACGGGGGTGTTCCTCACCGGCGGGAACCAGTCGCGGCTCACCCAAGTGGTCGGCGGGACGAGGCTCGCGGACGCCCTGCTCCTGGCGCACGACCGGGGCGCCGTGCTGGCCGGAACGAGCGCCGGCGCGAGCGCGATGGCCAGCCACATGGTGGCGTTCGGGCAGTCGGGGCCGACCCCCAAGAACCGGATGGTGCAGCTCTCGGCGGGCCTCGGCGTGATCCAGAACGTCGTTATCGACCAGCACTTCGAGCAGCGGGCCCGGGTCGGCCGGTTGCTCGCCCTCGTCGCGCAGTCGCCCGCGCTGCTGGGGATCGGTGTGGACGAGGATACGTGCGCGATCGTGCACCCGGACCGCACGCTCCAGGTCGTCGGCAAGGGCGCGGTCACGATCGTCGACGGCAGCCACATCAAGACCGACGCCTTCCGCGGGAAGGGCTATCGTCCGCTCATGGTGAGCGGCGCGGTTCTGCACTCGCTCCCCGCGGGCTACTGGTTCGACCTGCGCGGTCGGACGCTGCTCGCAGAGCCCCGAGCCCCCGAGCAGCGCGAGGCGTCGGAGTGACGGAGGCTCGGACCCGCACCACGGCCGAGCGGCGGCGCGCGAAGACCGAACCGGCGGCGGCCAAGCCGAAGGCAAGGGCGGACCTGAAGATCGTCGAGACGCAGGTCTTCCGCGGCCCGAACTACTGGTCGTACGACCCGGCGATCCGGCTCCTCGTGGACCTGGGCTCGCTCGAGCACTGGCCCTCGAACGCGCTGCCGGGGTTCGTCGACGGGCTGCTCGAGATGCTCCCCGGCGTCGGCGAGCACTCGTGTTCCCTCGGCCGGCGCGGCGGCTTCCGCGAGCGTCTGGAGGACGGCACGTGGGTCGGCCACGTCGCCGAGCACATCGCGATCGAGCTCCAGCGCGAGTCCGGGGCCCACGTCTACCGCGGCAAGACGCGGAGCACGGGCGAGCCCGGCAGATACAACGTCATCTACGGCTACTGGGAGGAGCAGGTCGGCCTCGAGTCTGGTCGCCTGGCGGTCGACCTCGTGAACCACCTGGTGAAGCCGAGGAAGGACTTCGACTTCCTCGCCGAGCTCGAGTCGTTGATCCGTCTGGCCGAGCGCCGAGCGTTCGGCCCGAGCACGCAGGCGATCGTCGACGAGGCGTCCAGCCGAGACATCCCCTGGATCCGGCTGAACGAGGCCTCGCTCGTGCAGCTCGGGTGGGGGAGGTACCAGCAGCGGGTCCGCGCGACGATGACGTCGAAGACCTCGGCGCTGGCCGTCGACATCGCGGGCGACAAGGACATGACGCGCCGGCTCCTGGCCTCGGCGGGGCTGCCGGTGCCACGGGGCGAGATCGTGCGCGACGAGACCGCCGCCATCGCCGCGGCTCGGCGGATCGGCTACCCGGTCGTGACCAAGCCGCTCGACGGGAACCATGGCCGGGGTGTCGGGCTGGACCTGCGGACGGAACGGGACGTGCGTGCCGGCTTCAAGCGCGCGTTCGCCGAGGCCCGCCACGGCGAGGTCGTGGTCGAGAGCTTCGTCGCCGGCAACGACTACCGCGTGCTCGTGGTCGGTGGCCGCATGGTCGCCGTCGCCGAGCGCGTCCCGGCCGGTGTGACGGGCGACGGGGAGCACACGGTCGCCGAGCTCGTCGGCATCACGAACGACGACCCGCGCCGCGGCATCGGGCACGAGAAGGTCCTCACGAAGATCCGGGTCGACGCCGAGGCGCAGGCGCTCCTGAAGAAGCAGGGTTTCGCGCTCGACGACGTGCCGCCCGAGGACACGTTCGTGAAGCTCGCGGCGACCGGCAACATGTCGACGGGCGGCATCTCGATCGACCGGACGTGGGAGGCGCACGAGGAGAACGTCGAGATCGCGGAGGAGGCGGCGCGGGTCGTCGGGCTCGACGTCGCCGGGATCGATTTCCTCGTGCCGGACATCGCCCGGCCGGTCCGCGAGACCGGGGGCGCGATCGTCGAGGTGAACGCCGCCCCGGGGTTCCGGATGCACACGCACCCGACGGAGGGCGAGGCGCAGTTCGTCGCGAAGCACGTGGTGGACCTGCTCTTCCCGGCCGGCACGCCCTCGCGGATCCCGATCGTGGCCGTGACCGGCTCGAACGGCAAGACGACCACGGTGCGGATGATCAGCCACATCTTCAAGGGCATGGGGCGCTCGGTCGGGTTCACGACGACCGATGGGATCTACATCGACGAGCGACTGGTGAAGCGCGCGGACGCGAGCGGGCCGAAGTCGGCGCAGATGGTGCTGCAGAACCCGCGCGTGGACTTCGCGGTGTTCGAGACCGCGCGCGGCGGCATCCTGCGCGAGGGCCTGGGCTACGGCAAGAACGACGTCGCGGTCGTGATGAACGTGACCGGCGACCACCTCGGGCTCAAGGGGATCGACACGCTCGAGCAGCTCGCGGCCGTCAAGCAGGTCGTGGTCGAGGCCGTGCCGAAGACCGGCTGGGCGGTGCTGAACGCCGACGACCCGCTCGTGCTCGAGATGCGCAAGGCGTGCAGCGGCAGCGTGATCTTGTTCTCGATGCAGGAGCGGCACGAGCTGATCGATCGATGGGTCCGGCGCGGCCGCAAGGCGGTCGTGCTCGAGAAGGGGCCGCTCGGCGAGATGATGGTGATCCGCGAGGGCCGGCGGACGATGCCGATCGCGTGGGTC
>DASTHN010000143.1:0-17404 GCA_035718185.1 Actinomycetota bacterium | reverse complement strand
CGAGTTGGATACGCGCGGACGTCGGCTGCTCGACGTGACCGAGCAGGTGAGCGCCTTCGCGGCCGAGGCCGGCGGCGACGGTCTCCTGCACGCGTTCCTGCCGCACGCGACCGCTGGCCTCGCGCTCATGGAGACTGGGTCCGGCTCGGAGCGGGACCTCGACGAGCTCCTCGGACGGCTCCTGCCCCGCGACGACCGGTACGTCCACCGGCACGGGTCGGTCGGCCACGGGGGCGACCACTTGCTGCCCGTCGTGGTCTCGCCGTCCCTCACGCTCCCGGTCGAGCGCGGACGGCTCGTGCTCGGGACGTGGCAGTCGGTCGTGGTGGTCGACCCGAACCGGGAGAACGACGTGCGTCGGCTCCGGCTGTCGTTCCTGCCGGCGTGAGCCGCCGCTAGAGGTACTGCCCCGGCTGGCGGTCCGTGCCGTCGGGCGGGCTCATGACCGCCTGGACGTCGCGCTCGCGAAGGAGCAGGTAGTCCTCGCTGTCCAGCTCGACCTCGAGGCCGGCCTGCGGGAGGAACAGCACGCGGTCGCCGGTCTTGACCGCACGGACGTCGGGCCCGACGAGGACGACATCGCCCCACAGGCAGCGCTTCGGCGCGGGGACGGCGGTCGCTGGGATCAGCAGACCGCTGCGGGATCTGTGCTCCCCGCTGTCCGGGTGCTCGACGACGAGCCGGTCGCCGGTCAACCTGACGTCGTCGCGCTTCCCCTTCTTCCGTGACCTCGGCGTGGTCGCGGGCTTCGCCATGCCCTCATCCTACGGGCCCGTCGGACGTGGGCGCGCTCGTCCGCGGGTAGGATGCGTGCGCCGTGAAGACCGCCGACGTCCTCGCCCGCGCCGTCGCGACCCTGAAGGCGTCGCCGGCGATCGACCACTGGCAGCGGGACCGGGAGGAGATCGAGGCGGACGACCTGCTCTGCCACGCACTCGGCGTGGACGAGGTCGATCCGGACGACGATGTGCCGCCTGCGGTCGCCCGCCGCTTCCAGCGGATGGTCGAGCGGCGTGCCACGGGCGAGCCCGTGCAGCTGATCAAGGGGTTCGCGGTGTTCCGTGGGCTCGAGGTCCTCGCCAAGCCGGGCGTGTTCGTCCCGCGGGACTCGACCGAGTTCCTCGCCGAGCAGGCGATCCGGCGCCTGCGGCGCAGGCAGGATCCGGTGGCGGTCGACCTGGCGTGCGGGGGCGGGACGGTCGGCCTGGCGATCGCCGCCGAGATCCCGGCGGCGAGCGTCTACGGGACCGATATCTCGGCGGAGGCGATCCAGGTCGCTCGTCGGAACGCGCGGCGGCTCGAGCTCCCGAACGCCAGGTTCCTGACCGGCGACCTGTTCGGCGCGCTGCCGAGACGGTTGCGCGGGACGGTCGACGCGATCGCCCTGCACCCCCCGTACGTGGCCAAGCGGGAGCTCCGCGAGCTCCCCGAGGAGATCCGCCGGTTCGAGCCCGTCCATACCCTCACCGATCACAGCGCCGACGGGCTGGGCCTCGTCGGCCGTGCCGCGGCCGAGTCCGGGATCTGGCTGAAGCGGGGCGGATGGCTGCTGATCGAGGTGAGCCCCGACCGGGCGCGATCGGTCGCCCGGGTGATGCGCGAGCACGGCGTCCGCGACGTGCGCTCGACGGTGGACACCGGGTTCAAGGTGACACGGGTCCTCGTGGGGCGATGGCGGTGACCGTCCCGAGCGTCCGACCGTACGGGACGTGGCCGCCGCCGATCGCCGCCACCGGCATCGCCGAGGCCGGCGTCCTGTCCTGGCTGCAGATCCATCGCCTCCCGGCCTGAAGCCCGACAGCCCCCGGACCGCCCCCGCGGAGGGGGTCGAACGGCCGCCTCGCCACCGACCCGAGGCGCCGACCATGGTCGAGAGCCGAACGGAGGCCGGGCGGCGCGCAGCGGAGGATGGCGATGACGGAGGGGATGCAGACCGGGACGAGGCCGAGGCGGGAGCGGCAGGTGGCGCGTGAGGAGGCGGAGCGTCGTGCGGAACGGCGCGCGCAGCGGAGCCGGACGCTCGTCACCGTCGGCGGCGTCGTGCTGATCGCGGCGGTCGTGCTCGCCGTGGTCCTGCTGATGGGCGACGGCGGGAGCGAGGGCGGCGGAGAGGCCGCGACGACCGGCGACGTGACGGTCCAGGGGATGCCCAGGACGGCTCCCCTTCAGCCGGGGGAGCAGGTCCCTTCGTTCACGGCCCCCGGGCTGTCCGGCGGAAGGATCGCGTGGGACGACTATCGGGGGAGCCCCGCCCTCTTGTCCGTCTGGGCCGCCTGGTGCCCCCACTGCCAGGCCGAGATGCCGGTCATCGACCGCGTGATGCAGGACTTCCCCGACGTCGGCGTGGTCACGGTTGTGACGGCGATCGGCGCTCAGCCGGGGCCGACGCCGGCGCAGTACATGCAGGAACGGGGTCTCGACTTCCCGGTCGCCGTGGACGACGGCGACGGGACGCTCGCCAGGGGCCTCGGCGTCACGGGGTTCCCGACGTTGTACTTCGTCAACTCGGACGGGACCGTGGCCCTGCAGCTGGGTGGCGAGGTCGACGAGCAGACCCTGCGGACGGTGGTCGAGCAGCTCGCCTGAGCGTGGGTCGGCCGACGCGCGGCTCAAAGAGGGGGTGCGGGGAGCCGGGTGACGGTCCGGCTCCCCGCCCGAAGGGGGCGCATCCCTTCCGTGCCGGGGACGCTATCAACCGGTCGTGGCGGCGCGACGGCGTGCCCGTGACCGGGATGTGAACGCTCGGGCGGCCAGGTCGGCGACGCTCGCGAGGATCGGCCGCCGGGCCGTCCGAGGCTCGCCGGTGCCGTCCCGAGACGGGCGTCCGACACGGGCCGCCTCGGCCCTGCGGATCCGGTCCTGGTCGACGGCGCGGCCAACATCGCGACTCACCATGCTCGGGTTCATCATCTCGACCCACCTCCTCGACGGCTGCCGTCATCGTGCCTCGACCCACATGCCCCGGTCGGTGATGGCGCACACCGGTCCGACGTGACGTGCGTCACGTTTGCGCCGGGACGTCCGGGGCCCGATGATGCGCTTCGTGCGCTGGTGGCGGTGGGCCTTCGTGCTCGTGCTCGGGGGAGTGCTGATGGCCGGCGCGAGCCTCGGGGCCCGCGCGCAGTCGCCGTCAGCTCTGCCGACGCCTCGGATCGACGGCGAAGTCTCCGGCGGGTTCGCGCCGGGGGGGACGCTCGACGTCCGAGCGGACGTGACGATGGCCGGCGGTTGGCAGGCCCTCCACCTCGTCGAGGTCAGCCTGCTCGCGAAGGGGCGCGAGATCGAGCGCATGACGTACGACATCGAGAGCACGCGGATCGACATCGGGGGCCACGACGTCCTGATCGGCACCGGTGACCAGGGTTCGGGGACCTATCTCGGGGTTCGCGGACCCCGGGTGATCGTCACCACCGGCGGACCGTACCTGACGATCCAGATCCACGCCGATGTCCTGCGCGCCCTCCCGCAAGGGGTCCGCTTCCGGCTCTCCGCAACCGATGACGCGGGCGCGACCGCGCAGGTCACACGCGCCCGCGCCGCCGCGCGGACCGAGGACGGGTTCGGCTGGGATGTGGTGATCGCGGCGGTCATCGGCGCGCTCCTCGTGGGGGTGTCCGCGGGGAACCTCGTCGCCTCCCGGCGGAGGCAGCCGCCGAAGCTCTCCGTCTACGGCGCGGTCCAGCGACGCCTCGACGCCGAGGCATCGAAGGTGACGCCGGAGCCGTGACCCGCGTCGAGCCCGCCGGCGTATACGGGGCCATCGCGAACGCGGCCCCGTCGCGCTCCGACACCGAGGGCCTCTGGGACCGTCTGACCGGTCGCGTGGACCCTGCGTCGTGGCGGCCCGCGCTCGCCCCGGACATCGAGATCAAGACCTTCCGGCTCCGCTGGGGCAACGACTACACCGTCATCGCGAACCCCCGGGGGCTCGTCCACTACCGGCTGGAGCCGGCGGAAGCGGAGCTGCTGCCGCTGATGGACGGCACGCACACCATCAAGGAGATCCTCGTCGATCGCTTCCGCGAGTCCGGCGACATGGAGCTGTCGGGGCTCGCGGATCTGGTGCGGTCGCTGCACGAGGGCGGGTTCCTCGCGGAGCCGTACGTGGACTTCGGGGCGATGGTCGCCTCCGCGCTCGACCCCGCCTCGGGGGCCGGGCGCAGGCTCCGCCAGTTCACGAAGACGTTGTCGATCGACTGGCACGGCGCTCACCGGCTGGTGACGTGGTTCTACAAGGCCGGTCTCCGATGGCTCTTCCGGCCGGCGATCGCCGTCGTGCTCGGCCTCGTCGCGGTCGCCGGCTTCCTCGCCTTCCTCGCCGTTCCGGACACGGACCGGTTCGGCGTATCGGGGCGGGACGCCGCGATCGCATCCCTCGTGCTGCTGGTGATGAACTACCTGCTCACCTTCATCCACGAGCTCGCGCACGCCACGGCGCTCGTGCATTACGGCCGCCGGGTGAAGAGCGCCGGGTTCATGATCTACTTCGGCTCCCCGGCGTTCTTCATCGAGTCCTCCGACGGCCTGATGCTCGACCGAGGCCAGCGGATCGTGCAGTCCTTCGCGGGGCCATACTCGGAGCTCATCGTCGCGGGCGCGGCGGCGGTGTTCGCCTGGGCGTTCCCCGATGCAGGGATATCGCCCGTCCTGTACAAGTTCGCGTTGCTGAACTACTTCGTGATCTTCCTCAACCTCGTCCCGCTGCTCGAGCTTGACGGCTACTGGATCCTCTCGGATCTGATCCAGGTGCCCGACCTGCGCCCCCGGAGCATGCAGTTCATCCGATACGACCTGTGGGCCAAGCTGGCGCGTCGCGAGCGCTTCTCGCGGCAGGAGGTCGGCCTGGCGCTCTACGGGACGGTGGGGGTCCTGTTCACGATCTTCGCGGTGCTGACCTCGGCGTACTTCTGGGAGGAGGTGTTCGGCGGACTGATCCGCGAGCTGTGGGATGGCGGTCCGGTCTCGAAGGTCCTGCTCGTCGCAGTGCTCGTGTTCATCGCCGGGCCGGTGCTCCGCGGGTTGATCTCGCTCCTGCGGGCGGGGGTCCGGCGCGTCCGCGGACTGGTCGAGGCGGTGAGGTTCCGACTCCAGACGAGCTGGCGTGTGGAGGCGGCGCGGCTGATCGACGCCCTGCCGATCTTCGAGGACCTGCCGGAGGAGCAGCTCTCGGATCTCGCGGGCCGGGTGCAGCTCCACCCGTACCCCGCGGGCAAGCCGGTGTTCCGCCAGGGCGACGCGCCCGAGGCCTTCTACATCGTCCGCCGCGGGGTGTTCCACGTCGTCGAGGAGGATCCCGACAGGGGGACCGAGCGGGTGATCCGCTCGCTCGGCCGGGGGGAGTCCTTCGGCGAGCTGGGGCTCATGACCCTGTCGCCCAGGGCGGCGACCGTCCGGGCGGTCGAGGGGGGCGAGCTCTTCCGGGTCGACAAGAGCACGTTCGACCGCCTGCTCGCGGACACGGCCAAGGCCCCGGACTTCGCCCCCACCCTCCAGGCGGTGGCCGAGCTGCGACAGCTCCCCGCCTTCGCCGGACTGGGGACCGACGATCTGGCGGAGGTGCTGGCGCACGGCACTTGGATCAACGTCGCCCCGGACCAGACGATCATCGAGCAGGGCGAGGAGGGCGATGCCTTCTACTCGATCCGTTCGGGTCGCGTCGATGCGTTCCGCGACGGCGAGCACCTGCAGACCCTGGGACCGGGCGCCTACTTCGGGGAGGTCGCGCTCCTCCGAGACGTTCCGCGCACGGCGAGCATCGTCGCCCGGACCCCGGGACGATTGTTCCGGCTGGACCGCGAGGGCTTCGAACGCGTGATCGCGGGGGCGTTCCATCGTGGGACACTCAACCCGGTGGCCCAGGTCGGGCGGACCTCGCAGCACTAGGAGGGAGAGCACGTGGATTGCTGGCATTGCCGGCGGAGCGCGGTCGGGGTCTGTCGCTTCTGTGGGCGGGGGATCTGCGAGGACCACGTCGAGACCCTCCCGTACGTCCTCGAGCTGTTCCGCGGGGCCGACGTCACCCGCGCCCTCATCGTCGAGGACGCGCTGTTCTGCGGCGCGTGCCGGCCACGGCCCGACCCGCTTGACCTCCCCGAGCTCGACGAGCCCTCGTGACCGGCCGCGCCGTGTGACGAACGTCACAGCCCTGACGGTGACGGTCGACACACACGGCCGCATCGAGGAGCGCGATGATGCGCCCGTGAGCCGCCGACCGGGGGGCTCGGAGAAGCGAAGGGGGAGGTGAACCGAGGTGGCTGAGAAGAAGATCTCGCCGAAGAAGGCGGACACGTCCAAGGGCACGAAGGCGACCGACAAGGCGCAGACGCGGGTGACCAAGCGGGTCGCGCGGAAGGTGAGCGCCAAGAAGATGCGGGTCCAGTAGGACCAGCGGCACCCCGATCTTGACGACGGGCCCCGGTGCGTACCGGGGCCCGTTCGTGTGTATCTGGGTTACGTCTTCCTCGGGAGGGAGTGGTTGGCTAAGGTGAGCGCGATGGCCCTGCCGCGGAGAAGCAACGGGATCGTCGAGCAGATGTCCCGCACGCCGATGTTCGACGGCGCCGAGCCGCGGACGATCGCGCGTCTGGCCGAACGCGGAACGGTGCGCAGGTACCGGAAGGGCACCTACCTCTTCCATCAGGGAGACGGGGCGCCCGAGGTCTTCTTCCTCGCCTCGGGACGCGTGGAGATCAGCTCGGACTCCTCGACGGGTGACCGGCAGCTGCACACCACGCTCGAGGAGCCGCAGTTCTTCGGCGAGCTCGGTGTCCTCGGCGAGATGGGTCGCACGGCGTCGGCGCTCGCGCTCGAGGAGTCGGAGGTGTGGCTCGTACCCGGCGAGGTCTTCCTGGCGTTCCTATCCGAGGAGCCCGCTGCCGCCCGCTCCCTGCTCCGCGTGCTCGCTCGCCAGGTGCAATCGCACGAGGCGTTCGTGGAGGACCTGCTCTACCTGGATCTGAAGGGGCGGGTCGCGAAGCGGCTCCTGCAGCTCGTGAGCCCGAGCCTGGACGACCTGCCCGCCGACGGCGTGGTCGTCCCATCGATCGTGACGCACGCGGACCTCGCCAGCCTGTGCGGCGGGAGCCGCGAGAACGTCACGCGCATCCTGTCGGATCTGCAGCGTCGCGGGATCATCGAGCGGGACGGCCGACGCTTCGTGCTCTGTCGGATCGACGGGCTCGCGAAGCTCGCCGGCGTATAGGCGCTCGGTGGCTCAGCCGCCGATCGCGGACATGCTGCGGTCCGGCTGCACGAAGTCCGGGTGGTTGATCCGATGGCCCGACCACTTGAGGCGGACGTTCTCGCGGATCAGCTGCTCGAGTTCCCGGTCGGTGGCGCCGGCCCGGAGGGGGCCCCTCAGGTCCGCCTCCTCGAGCGCGAACAGGCAGGCGCGGAGCTCGCCCTCGGCCGTGAGCCGCAAGCGGTTGCAGGTGTCGCAGAACGGCTGGGTCACGCTGGCGATCACGCCGATCCCGCCGGAGGCGCCGTCGGCGAAGCGGTAGCTCGTCGACGGCTCGTGGTCGGGGCCGAGCGGCTCGAGCGGGAAGGCCTCGTGGACGGCCTCGACGATGCGCGCCGAAGGCACGACCTTCGCGCGCTCCCACGCGTGCTGCGCGTCGAGCGGCATGTACTCGATGAACCGCACCACGTGGCCGGTCTCGCGCGACCACCGTGCGAAATCGACGACCTCGCCGTCGTTCGTGCCGCCGATGACGACGCAGTTGATCTTCACGGGGGTGAGGCCGGCGTCCTCGGCCGATCGGATCCCCCGGAACACGCGCTCGAGGGCGTCGCGCCGGGTCATCTCCTCGAACCGGTGGCGGAGCAGGGAGTCCAGGCTCACGGTCACGCGGTCCAGACCCGCATCTGCGAGCGGCTCGGCCAGCCGGTCGAGCAGGACCCCGTTCGTCGTCATCGAGATGTCGGCGTCGGGCGCCGCCTGTCGCAGCAGCCGCACCAGGACCGGGAGGTCGGCGCGGACGGTCGGCTCACCCCCGGTGACCTTGAGCGACCGGACCCCGAGCCGGACGAACAAGCCGACCAGCCGGGCCAGCTCCTCGAACGTGAGCAGCTCGTCCTTCGGCAACCACGTGAGCCCCTCGGCCGGCATGCAGTACGTGCACCGGAAGTTGCACCGGTCGGTCACCGAGACCCGCAGGTCGTCCGCCACCCGCCCGAAGGCGTCGACGAGAGGCTCTGCCTGCGGACGGATCGGCGTCATCGGCATGTCGGACAAGGGTACCCCCGTCGCTCAGTTCCGATCGGCCGGTTCCTCCGGCAGGGTCGCCTGGAGGATGCCGAGGCCGGCGCCGAGGCCCTCGGTCCGGCTGCCGCCTGCCGCCTGACGGCGCCCGACCTCCACACCGAGCAGGAACGTCGACAGCGGGGTGATCTTGCGCTCGACGCGATGGGCGACGTCACGGGCCACGTCCAGGAGCGCCGCGACCTCCTCTCGGGTGAGCGGCTCCTCGCCGAGCGCGCGGGCCAGATCGTCGATCCAGGTCTGCATGCGGTGCCTCCTCGAGCGTCGGATCCCGGCACACGCTAGTACGCGGGACCCGTCGCCGGACAGTCTAACGTGTAGTGACAGACTCAACGTATAGGTGTATGGTCAACGCGCACCGCAGCCGAGGGGTGTAGCGTGGTCGAGGAGACACACCCGGACCTCCGATGAGCCCGCTCAGTAGGCGCACGTTCCTCAAGGTCGCCGGTGGGACGGCGGTCGGGGTCGCCTCTCTCGGCCAGGCCGGGATGGCGCTCCGACGGCTCGCGGCGGTGAGCGTCGCGAACCCGCTCGAGGACTACCCCAGCCGCGACTGGGAGGACGTCTACCGAGACCAGTACCGCTACGACAGCTCGTTCCCGTACGTCTGCTCCCCGAACGACACGCACGCGTGCCGGATGCGGGCTTTCGTCCGCAACGGCGTCGTGCTGCGCATCGAGCAGAACTACGACGCCGGTCGGATCCAGGACGCGCTCGGCAACTCGACCACCCCCGCCTGGAACCCTCGCGGCTGCCCGAAGGGCATGACGATGCAGCGACGGATCTACGGGCCGTACCGGCTCCGATACCCGATGCTGCGCGCCGGGTGGAGGGAGTGGGCGGACGACGGCTTCCCGTACCTCACGCCGGCGCTCCGCGACCGGTACCGGTTCACGTCGCGGGGGACCGACCGGCTGGTGCGGACCGAATGGGACGAGGTCTACCGGTACATGGCCGGGGCGATCGTGGCCACGGCCGAGCACTACAGCGGCGAGGCGGGGTCGCGGCGGCTGCTCGACGAGGGCTACGTCCCCGAGATGGTCGAGTCCCTGCATGAGGCCGGCACCCGCACGATCAAGATGCGCGGCGGCATGGGGCTGCTCGGGGTCCTCGGCAAGTACGGGATGTACCGGTTCAACAACATGCTCGCGCTCCTGGACGGGCAGATCCGCGACGTTCCGCCCGAGGAGACCTACGGCGGGCGCAACTGGTCGAACTACACCTGGCACGGCGACCAGGCCCCCGGATTCCCGTTCGTGCACGGCCTGCAGAACGCCGAGGTGGACTTCAACGACCTGCGCAACTCGGTGCTCCACGTGCAGGTCGGCAAGAACCTCGTCGAGAACAAGATGGCGGACTCGCACTGGTTCCACGAGATCATGGAGCGGGGCGGCCGCATCGTCGCGATCACGCCCGAGTACTCCCCACCGGCGAGCAAGGCCGACTACTGGATCCCGGTGCGGCCGCAGACGGACGCCGCCCTGTTCCTCGGCATCACGCGGTTGATGATCGACCGGGGCTGGTACGACCCCGGGTTCGTCAAGCGGTACACCGACCTCCCGATCCTCGTCCGGACGGACACGCTCGCGCGCCTGGACCCCGCGGACGTGATCGAGGGCTACGAGAAGGGCCTGCGGTCGGACGGCGCGAGCTTCGCCGAGCAGGGCATGCTGCCCGAGGACTACGAGCGGCTCCACGACTTCGTCGTGTGGGACGGCGGCCCGGTCCCCATCACACGGGACGAGGTCGGCAACCACCTGTCCGCCGACCCCGATCTCGGCGGCCGGCACACGATCCGGTTGCTCGACGGGTCGCGCGTCGAGGTCGCGCCCCTGTTCGAGCTGTACCGACAGCACCTCCGCGACTACGACCTGGACACGGTGACCGAGATCACGAGCGCGCCGCGCGAGCTGATCGAGCGGCTGGCCGAGGACTTCTGGATGCTCTCGCCCGCGGCGATCCACGTCGGGGAGGGCATCAACCATTGGTTCCACGCGACCGAGGCCAACCGGGCGTTCCACCTCCCCTTGATGCTGACCGGCAACTTCGGCAAGCCGGGCGCCGGGTGCTACGCGTGGGCCGGCAACTACAAGTCGGCGCTGTTCCAGGAGACGGAGTGGAGCGGCCCCGGCTTCAACGGATGGATCTACGAGGACCCGTTCGCCCAGAACCTCGACGTGTCGGCGAAGCCGAAGGAGATCTCGGTCTTCAAGCACGCGAAGGGCGAGGAGCCGGCGTACTGGAACCACGGCGACGTGCCGCTCGTGGTCGAGACCCCCAAGTACGGGCGGAAGGTCTTCACCGGCGAGACCCACATGCCCACGCCCACGAAGATCCTCTGGTTCACGAACGTGAACCTGCTGAACAACGCGAAGCACGCCTACGACATGCTGTTCAACGTCAATCCGAAGATCGACATGATCGTCTCGCAGGACATCGAGATGACCTCGTCCTGCGAGTACGCGGACGTCGTCCTCGCGGCGAACTCCTGGCTCGAGTTCGAGGACCTCGAGGTCACGGCCTCGTGCTCGAACCCGTTCCTCCAGGTGTGGAAGGGCGGGATCAAGCCCGTCTACGACACGAAGGACGACATGGCGATCATGGCTGGCGTCGCCGCGGCGCTCGCCGAGGAGACGGGCGACGAGCGGTTCCGGGACCACTGGAAGTTCGAGTTCGAAGGCAAGCGCGACGTCTACCTGAAGCGGTTGCTGGGAGGCTCGGCCACGACCGCCGACTACGACTACGACACGTTGATGGCGGGCGGGTACGGCGAGCCCGGGGTCGCGCTCATGATGTTCCGCACGTACCCGCGGATCCCGTTCTACGAGCAGATCCACGATCAGGTTCCCTTCTTCACCGACACCGGCCGGCTGAACGCCTACTGCGACATCCCCGAGGCGATCGAGTACGGCGAGAACTTCATCGTGCACCGGGAGGGGCCCGAGGCCACGCCGTACCTGCCGAACGTGATCGTCAGCACGAACCCGCTGATCCGTCCCGAGGACTACGGCATCCCGCTCGACGCGATGGGTTGGGACGAGCGCACGGTCCGCAACGTCAAGATGGCGTGGGAGGACGTGAAGGGGACCTCGAACCCGCTGGTGGAGCAGGGGTTCCGCTTCTACCTGATGACCCCGAAGCAGCGGCACAGCACGCACTCGCAGTGGGCCGTCACGGACTGGCACTTCCTGTGGTCGAGCGACTTCTCGGACCCGTACCGAACCGACACGCGTCAAGCCGGCGTCGCCGAGCATCAGATGCACATGAACCCCGAGGCGGCGAAGGATCTCGGCCTGCACGAGGGCGACTATGTCCACGTCGACGCGAACCCGGCCGATCGCCCGTACCGGGGGTGGAAGCCGGACGACTGGTTCTTCAAGGTGGCGCGGCTGATGGTGCGCGTGAAGTTCAACCCCGCGTACCCCTACGACGTGGTGATGATCAAGCATGCGCCGTTCATCTCGACCGAGAAGACGGTGCTCGCGCACGAATCTCGGCCCGACGGCCGCGCGGTCTCCGAGGACACCGGATACCAGGCCTCGTTCCGCTACGGGTCGCACCAGTCGCTCACGCGCGACTGGTCGATGCCGATGCACCAGACCGACAGCCTGTTCCACAAGTCGAAGGACTCGCAGCACTTCGTCTTCGGCTACGAGCCCGACAACCACGCCGTGAACACGGTGCCGAAGGAGACCCTGGTCCGCGTGGAGTTCGCGGAGGCCGGCGGCCTCGGCGGGCAGGGCGAGTGGAAGCCGGGCACGACCGGGCGCTCGCCCGGGTCCGAGACCCCCGAGATGGTCGACTACCTGCTCGGCCGCTACGTCCGGCGGGTGGGCCGATGAGCCAACTCCGCGAGCCGGACGCGTCGGACCCGATGGAGATCGTGGGCGTGGTGCTCGACCGGCCGATCGACACGCAGGGCCTCGACGACATGGCGCGCACGTTCGTCGAGGAGTACGCGCTGATGGGGTGGCCGGCGCACCGGATCCTCGAGACGTTCCGCCGTCCGTTCTACGGCGGCGCACACGACGCGTACGAGGCGCTCGGCGAGTCGCGGATCCGGGACCTGATCGCGCAGACCTACGGGCTGGAGGAGGGGTGGACCGATGCCTGACGTCTACAACTGGCAGCTCGGCCGCCCGATGACGTACCGCTTCCCCGAGGTGCACCCGGAGTGGCAGTTCGCGTTCGTGTTCAACATCAACCGATGCCTCGCCTGCCAGACGTGCACGATGGCGTGCAAGGCGACCTGGACCTTCTCGGAGGGCCAGGAGCAGATGTGGTGGAACAACGTCGAGACCAAGCCGTACGGCGGCTACCCGCAGGGCTGGGACTCGAAGCTCCTGGCGCTGCTCGAGCAGGCGAACCCCGGCGGGCAGACGTGGAACACCAGCCCCCCGGCCCCGGACGCTCCCTACGGCGAGTACCGGGGGCAGACGATCTTCGAGGCCGCGAAGGCCCAGGGCGGCCAGGACGAGGCGATCGGCTACCTGCCCGCGGACGAGGAGTGGCGCTCGCCGAACATCTGGGAGGACACGGCGACGGGCCCGAAGGGCAAGCCCGGCGCGTACGGGAAGGGCACCGAGCTCCCCACCCACACCCCGTGGTTCTTCTACCTCCAGCGCCTCTGCAACCACTGCACGTACCCCGCGTGCGTGGCGGCGTGCCCGCGCAACGCGGTCTACAAGCGGCCCGAGGACGGCATCGTGCTGATCGACCAGTCGCGGTGCCGCGGCTACCGCAAGTGCGTCGAGCAGTGCCCGTACAAGAAGCCGATGTACCGGGCGACGACCCGCGTGTCCGAGAAGTGCGTCGGCTGCTACCCCCGCGTCGAGGGCACCGACCCGCTCACCGAGGGCCTGCCGATGGAGACCCGCTGCATGGCGGTGTGTCCCGGCAAGATCCGGATGCAGGGGCTGGTGGAGATCGGCAAGGACGGCCAGTGGGTCGAGGATCCCGAGAACCCGATCTACTACATGGTCAAGGTCGCCAAGGTCGCGCTGCCGCTGTACCCGCAGTTCGGCACCGAGCCGAACGGCTACTACATCCCGCCGCGGTGGGTCCCCCGCGAGTACCTGACGCAGATGTTCGGCCCAGGTGTGGACGAGGCGATCGAGACCTACATGGCGCCGCCCCGAGAGCTGCTCGCGGTCCTCCAGCTGTTCCGGACCACCCAGAAGATCCTGTTCAAGTTCCGGATCGAGAAGGGTCCGAAGGTCCGCGACGCGATGATCGGCGGCCGGAAGTGGGCGATGTACGACGACACCGTCATCGGCTACGACCGTGACGGCGGCGAGGCCGTGCGCCTGCCGGTGCTCGAGCCCTTCTACGAGCGCCCGCGCGGCAAGTACCTGAACTCGATCTGAGGAGCCGGGATGCGGACGGACACGGCATCGGCGCTCGAGGCCCCCGGGGCGCTCGCGCGAAGCGCGGTGCTGGGCCTGCTCTCGCAGGCGCTCGCGTACCCCACGGCGCGCGTCGTGCGGGACCTGCTCGAGGAGGACCTGCCGTTCGCGCTCGCGCTCTCGGGGGCGCTGCCGGAGGAGGTCGCCGGCGCGCTCGGGGAGCTCGCCGCCGCGCTGGAGGGCGTCACGGCCGTGGAACTGGAGGAGGCGTTCCGGGACCGGTTCACGCACGTCCACTCCCGGGACTGCCCGCTGTACGAGACGGATCACGCGAGCCGCGAGGTGTGGCGCCAGGCCGCGGACCTGGCGGACCTGGGCGGGTTCTACCGGGCCTTCGGGCTCGAGGAGTCGGGCGAGCGCGTGGACCACGTCTCGGTCGAGCTCGAGTTCCTCCACGTCCTGGCGTACAAGCGCGCGTGGGCCCTGGAGCGCGGCCAGGCCGAGCACGCCGAGGTCTGCCGGTTGGCCGAGGAGACCTTCCTGCGCGACCACGTCCTGCGATGGCTCCCCGACGTCGCCGAGCGCCTGCGGGCGATCGGCACCGGCAGCCCGTACGCGGCCGTCGGGGCGTTGATGGGCGAGGTCCTCCGTGCGGAGTCCGTGCGCACGGGGGTTCCCATCACCGCCCGAGAGCCCGTGGAGCCGGTCGCGGGACCGGAGGAGGTCGCGCTGTGCGAGGAGCCGTCGTGAACGCGCTCCGCGAGCGGGTGATGTCGGTGTCCCGCCGGGGAACCGCGCTCGTGGCGCTCGCCGTCGCCGTCGCCGGGGCGCTGACGGTGACCGGAACGCGGCTCGCCGCCTCGCAGGAGCCGGTGCTCGTCGCGATGAAGACCGGCGACGAGGTGCCCGTGCGCGAGCCGTGGGATCCGTTCTGGAGCTCCGTGCCGGCCCTCGACGTCGCGCTCTCGGCGCAGCAGAGCGTGCCGCCGATGGGCGGCCGGCGCCTGACGATCGAGGCTCGAGCCGTGAACGACGGCGAGAACCTCTACGTCGCCGTCGAGTGGGCGGACCCCAGGCCCGATCGCTCGGTCGGCGCGACCCAGGACTTCACGGACGCCGTCGCCGTGCAGTTCCCCGCCTCGGGCGCGATCCAGGTACCGGCGTTCTGCATGGGCGACCCCACGGCGAGCGTGAACATCTGGCAATGGCGTGCCGCGTGGCAGGCTGACGTCGTCCGCGGGTTCCAGGGCGACGAGACGACGCTGCATCCCAACGGCTACGTGGACATGTACCCGTTCGAGGGCGACGACACGTTCCTGACCGGGCGCGCGGCCGGTAATCCGTTCTCGGTGCTCGACCGGGCCTCGCCCGTGGACAACCTGGTCGCGATCGGCAACGGCTCGCTCACCGCGGACCCGACGCCGCTCGTCGACGGCTGGGGTGAGTGGCGCGACGGCCGGTGGCGGGTCGTGTTCGCCCGGCCGCTCTCGGTCGGCCGCGAGGGCAACGTCGACCTGGCGCCCGACGACTTCACGGACGTGGCGTTCGCCGTCTGGGACGGCGCGGCCGAGGAGCGGAACGGCCGCAAATCCGTCGCGGCGTTCATGGCGCTCGACGTGTCGAAGCAGCAGCTCGGCGATGGCGGCGGACAGGCGCTGTGGCCGCTCGCGTACCTCGGGATCGCCGTCCTGTGGGGCGGGTTCGCGTGGATGCTGATCGGTGGGTTCCGGAAGGAGCGGGCGTGATCGCGCGCGAACGGCTGGCGGTGTGGCGCGAGCCCGAGGCGGAGCCGCGCGCCGACGCGGAGCGCGACCGCTCGCGCGGCGCGCTCGAGGTCGTGCTCGCGTGGCTCCCGTTCGTCGCGCTGTCCGAGCTGCTGCTGATCCGCACGTTCTACCGGGTCGGGATCCACATCCCGAAGGACGGCCCGTTCCGCACGGTCTATGCGGTGCTCACCGATGCCGGGTCGTTCGCGCTGAACCTGTCCTCCGTGCTCGCGGTGGTCGCGCTGGCGCTGCTCGCGATGCGGGCGTGGCGCTCCGGCCGCGGATCCGTCGCGATCGCGCTCGGCGCGATGGCGGCCCTCGCGACGCTGCTGCCGCTCGCCGGCGTCCGCGAGCTGGGACCTGTCGCGCGGCTCGCGTTCGTGATCGCGGTGATCGCCGTCGTACGCCCCGCGCTCGCCCGGGCCGAGAAGCTCCATCGCGTAGCGCTGGTCGCCGCCGCGGCGACGGCGGTCGTGTCGTCGTACGCGGGATTCTCAGCGGACGCGGCGATGCTCGGGCCCTCGGCGGCTCGGCCCGTCGGCGCCGTCGCCGCGCAGCTCGTCGCCGAGGCGCTCGCGGTGGTCTCGGCCTTCGCGTTCCTCGGGAGCGCCGTCCGGTCGGGTCGCGTGGGGGTCAAGGCGGTCGCGCTCGGCGCGGTGCTGGCGCTCGCGCTCCTCGGCGCGTGGGCCGCGAACGGGGCGATCACCGGCATCCTCGTGATCTGGACGGCCGGGCTGCGGCTGTACCTGCCGATGTGGCTCTACCTGTTCGCGCTCTGGGCGTTCGGGACCGCCGCCGCCGCGTGGTTGCCCGAACGCCGGTGGCGCACCGCCGGCGCGGTGCTCCTGCTGGTCGGGGGCGTGACCCTCGGGACGACATACCAGCAGGCCCTCGTCGTGATCGGCCTCCTCCTCCTCGCCGACGGCGTGGCGGTCGGCGGGCTCCAGGAAACGCCCACGCTCCGAGCGGCGGCGCGCGCCGAGCGCCACGGCTCCTAGCCTCACGGCCGCACGAGCCGCGATCGTCGCGGTACGGTGGACCTCCGGCGCGCACCGCGAAGCGAGAGGGTCGCCCTGGACGCTCGAACCGAGACGCTCGTCGGGCTGTCGCTCGTGCCCGAGAGGGCGGCGTGGCCCCAGCTGCTCGAGCTCGCGCACGTCGCCGACCGGGCGGGCCTGGACATGCTCGGGATCCAGGATCACCCGTACCAGTACCGGTTCCTCGACACGTTCGCGCTGATCGGCGCCCTTCTCGCGCGGACGGAGCGCATCCGCATCTTCCCCGATGTCGCGAACCTGCCGCTTCGGCCGCCGAGCGTGCTCGCGAAGACGGCGACCGCGCTCGATGTGACGAGCGGCGGGCGGTTCGAGCTCGGGCTGGGCGCGGGCGCGTTCTGGGATGCGATCGCGGCCATGGGCGGACCTCGGCGCGGGCCTGGCGAGGCGGTGAGCGCGCTCGCCGAGGCGATCGACGTCATCCGGCTGATGTGGAGCGGCGAGCGCACGGTGAGCTTCGAGGGCGAGCACTATCGCGTCCGCGGCGTCCATCCGGGTGACGCGCCGCCGCATCCGATCGGCATCTGGATCGGCGCGTATGGGCCGCGGATGCTCCGGTTGATCGGCCACCGGGCCGATGGATGGGTCCCCTCGTATGGGCGGACGCCGGTCGAGGATCTGCAGAGAGCCCATGCCGTGATCGACGACGCGGCGACCGAGGCCGGTCGAGATCCGTCGACGATCCGCCGCGTGCTGAACATCGGCGGGACGATCACGGCGTCCGGGCCGGGCGACCGGGCGGAGCGGCCGCGGTCGGTCGGACAGATCGACGGTCTTGCGGGGCCGGCACCGTACTGGCAGGAGCTCCTCGGCAGCCTTGCCGAGATCGGGTTCGATGCGTTCGTGTTCTGGCCGATGGAGCCGACCGCCGAGCAGGTCGAGCTGCTCGCGCACGAGATCGCGCCCGCGCTTCGGGGAGCGTCGGGAGGCTGACCTCAGACGCCCGCGCGGTCGAACTCGTCCTTGCGACGGGCG
>DASTHN010000142.1:0-32826 GCA_035718185.1 Actinomycetota bacterium | reverse complement strand
CTTGATGATCGACCATTCGTTCAGGCTGAGCCACACGGACCAGCCGATCGGGATCATCCAGAAAGCCGCGAGTCCGACGAGCCAGGGCGACAGGAAGAGGTAGGCGGCGTGCTCCTCCTTGCGCGCCATCAACCCTCTTCGAGCGCCCCTCATCCCTCTCCTTCCCTCATCCGACGTGGCGGCTGCCCGCCGCCCCGGAACGGGCGGCGGGCACGCCACGATCGACCGCTAGGCGTTGGCCTCCCAGTCCCGCCAGGCCTTGTCCAGGTTCTCCTGGATGGCCGGCGCCGCGTCGTCCAGCGCCTCCTGAGAGGTCTTCTCTCCGCCGAGGACGAACCCCCAGGCGTCGTAGTACGGACCCGCCACGTCCCAGCGGTTCGGGACGAAGACGAGCGGTCGGGCGTTACTCAGGATCTCGAGCCCGTCCTCACGGCCGGGGATCCCGCCTGCCCAGTTCACCTCGTCGGCGATCGCCAGGTCGAGCGGGATGTCGCCGGAGACCTCGTAGCGGATCCGCTGACCCTCGGTGGTCAGGAAGGCGATGAAGTCCAGCGCCTCCGCCTGATGCTCCGAGCTGGCCATCACGCCGACGCTATCGGTCCACACGAAGAAGTACGGCGTGATGCCGGTGGGCGTGGGCACGCCGGTCGACCCGTAATTGATGCCCGCCTCCTCGACCTTGTTGAGGTCCTGGAAGTCGGTGATGACCATCGCGAGGTCACCCTTCGCGAAGTAGTCTCGTCCCTGCTCCCACGGATCCAGGATGTTCGAGCTCGGGATGCATCCCTGGTCGTAGCCGCTCGCCAGGACGTCGAACTGGTGCACGAACTCCGGCCCGTTGACGTAGCCCTCCGCGGTGCGGCCGTCGGCGCTCCACATCATGTCGAAGGGGAGGTAGGCCAGCGGATCCGAGGCCGCGCCGCCCCAGACGCCGTTCGCCTCGTCGGTCAGCTGGCAGGCGATGTCGACGAACTGCTCAGGCGTCATCGGCGGCCAGGGCGCGGGATACGGGATCCCCGCCGCGTCGAACAGGTCCTTGTTGTAGAGCATCTGCACCGAGCCCGCGTACGAGCCGAGGCAGTAGAGCTTCCCCTCGTACGCGCAGCTGAACTCGTCCCCCGGTTGGACGATCGCCGGAACGTACGACGAGAGGTCGATGCCCTGCTCGGCGATCATGTCGTCCAGAGGGAGCAACAGCCCTGCGCGCATCTGCTCGGGACCGAACACCAGGACCAGGTCCGGCGCCTTCCCGGCAGCGATCGCCGTGTCGAGCTTGACCCCGTAGTTGTCCTCGGGATACGCGGTGATCTTCAGATCGACGTTCGGGTTCGCCGTCTCGAAGTCCTGCTCCAGCGTCTCGAGGAACGATCCGATCCCGCCCTCCTCGAAGACCCAGAAGTTGAGCTCGACGGGCTCTCCCCCGTTGGAGCCCGTCCCGGTCGTTCCCTCGCCACCCTCCTCATCGCCGCCGCAGGCCACCGCGACCAGCGACAGGGCGAGGGCCGCTACCAGCAAGCGTCGCCATTTCATCGCGTCACCTTCCTCAGAACCAGGCGGCGGGACGTCCCCGCCGATCCGCCCCACCGATGGGCAACCGACCCTCTCACGCTCACCCCCTCGGAACCCCCGCACGGGAGTCCGGACAGTGCGAATGGTAACGTTCTCAGGTCTCCTCGTAAACCCAGTCCGGGGACCGGTCCATCCCTTCATACGCAAGCGTCTGGGTCGCCGGCCGGATGCCGCAGAGGTCGACGATCGGGTGGTCGCCCTGTCTGCCGTCACGACCCCTCGCGTGCCCCGGCCATGTACGTGTCCCAGTCATGCATCGGCACCTCCGGCGCCCAGACGGACGGACCGCCCGGACGGATCGACAGGTGGCACGTCGGCGAGGTCGGCGTCGCGCCGTGCCAGTGCCACGCGTCGGCCGGGATGACCGCCATCCCCCCGGCGCGATAGACGCGACGCTCGGTCCAGGTCCCGACGACACCCTCGCCCTCCAGGAAGTACAGGAGCTGATCGGTCGAGTGCGTGTGGGGGATCGTCCTCGCGCCGGCATCGAAGAAGACCGCGAGGATCTCGAGCCCGAGGGCCTCGGCCGCGTCGTGCAGCGTCTGGATGTGCACAGGCCCGCTGAACCACTCCGGTCTCGGGTGAGGCTCGGCCCGGTCCCGCGATGCCTCGAGCGTGTCCATGTCGGCTCACCTCCAACTGGGGTTCGTGCCGCGACACATGGTATCGTTCTCACACCTAAGCGGGGAAGAGGGCTCCGAACGCGCGCCGCACAAGGTCTGCGAACCGCGTCCCGTCGCGCCGCGACGGCGGTTCGGGCATCGTCGGTCGGCACCACGCCCCTGCGCACCTCCCGCGACTTCCGCCTGCTGTTCGTGGCTGCGCTGCCCGCAGGCCTGGGGATGGGCGTCGTCGGCCTCGCGCTGTTCGTCCAGGCGTACGATCTCACCGGCTCCCCGGCGACCCTCGGGTACCTGGGGCTGGTGCAGTTCCTGGCGATGCTCGTCGGGATGTTCGGTGGATCGGCGATCGTCGATCACGTGGACCGGCGGCTCCTGCTCCTGCTCACGCATGGAGGCTTCGCCCTGTCGGTGACTGCGCTGCTCGTCGGGAGCCTCCTCGGCGATCCGCCGATCGGGCTCCTGTTCGTGACCTCTGCCTTCAGCTCGGCCGTCGCCAGCCTGCACTTCCCCACCCGGTCGGCGATGATCCCGCCGGTCGTCGAGCGCGCCGACCTCACGACGGCGATGACGCTGGAGACCGCGGTCTGGAACGCGACGATGATCGTGGGACCGATCCTGGGGGGGATGATCCTCGAGCGTTCCGGCCTGTCGACGGCATACGCGTTCGCGCTCGTCTGCTACGCCGTCACGCTGCTCGTGATGTTCCCGCTGAGACGGCAGCCGGCCCACCGCGAGGGCGAGGCCGGCCGCGTGGGGCTGGCCGCGATCCGATACGGGTTCCGCTACCTGCGACCCCGCCCGGTGCTCAGGGGACTCCTCTGGATCGACCTCATCGCGATGGTGTTCGGCATGCGCCGGGCGCTGTTCCCCGTCCTCGCGATCCAGCAGTTCGGTCGTGGCCCCGCGGCGGTCGGGCTCCTGATGGCGGCGATACCCGCCGGCGCGCTCGTCGTCTCGCTGACCGGCAACTGGCTCGGGAACGTGCGACGGCAGGGCCTGGGACTCGTCGTCGCGGCCGCAACGTGGGGGGTTGCCGTGACGGGCTTCGGTCTCTCCGGCGACGACCTGGGCCTGGCGCTCTTGCTGCTCGCCGTCGCGGGCGGCGCCGACATCGTCGCGGCGATCCTGCGCGCGACGATCATCCAGCACGAGGTGCCCGACGCCGTGCGGGGACGCGTCTGGGGGATCAACTTCCTCGTCCTGAACGGCGGTCCGCGGCTCGGCGACCTGACCGCCGGGCTCATGGCGTCGGCGTGGGGCGCGACCATCTCCGTCGTGGCCGGCGGTCTGGCCGCGCTCGTCGGCATCGGGGTCTACGCGGTCGCGGTGCCC
This sequence comes from Actinomycetota bacterium, assembly GCA_035718185.1. GTDB lineage: Bacteria > Actinomycetota > UBA4738 > UBA4738 > HRBIN12 > HRBIN12. Next base: position 29,302 of record DASTHN010000142.1, on the reverse strand, counting down.
GACCTTCCGAGGTACACATCGGAGGACAGCATCGACCCGGTCGAGGACCCAGCCCCGTGGAGGGAGACATGACCGACCTGCTGATGGGCATCGACGTCGGGACCACGCTCTGCAAGGCCGCGGTGGTCACCCTCGATGGTCACGAGGTCGCACACGGGCAGCGCCCGACACCCTGGACGGGCGTCGCCACCGGCGCGGAAGTCGATCCGCACTCGCTCGCCGAGGCGTCCGCCGGCGCGGCCCTCGAGGCCCTCGCCGCCGCGCCGGACGGGATCGTCCGCGGCATCGGCGTGTGCAGCATGGGCGAGACCGGGGTGATGCTCGACGGACGTGGCGAGCCGATCGCACCCGGGATCGCGTGGCACGACCTCCGCGGCGGGCCGGAGGCCGAGCGCATGGCGCGCGATCTTGGCGCCGAGCGATTCGTCCGGCGCACGGGCCTGCCCATGGGTTCCTTCTGGACGGCCCCCAAGATCGCCGCCCTGGCCGCCGAGCGCCCCGAGGTCGCCGGCGGCCGGCGCTGGCTGAGCGTCGCCGAGTGGATCGTGCGGTGGCTCGGCGGGGACGAGGTCGCAGAGCTGTCGCTCGCGTCGCGGACCGGCTTCCTGGACGTCTCCGACGTGGCGTGGTGGCCGGACGCGCTCGAGTGGGCGGGGCTGTCCCTCGACGCCGTGCCCCCGCTCGTGCAGGCCGGGACCCCCGCGGGGCGCGTGTCGCGGGTCCGCGAGCTGGAGGGCGCGACCCTCACGGTGACGGGTCACGATCACCCGTGCGCCTCGGTGGGCGCCGGCGCGTCCGGACCGGACGACGTCCTCGACTCGTGCGGGACCGCCGAGGCGATCCTGCGATCGGCCGCGGCGCCGATGCCTCCCGACGCGATGGAGGACGCCGCGGCGCTCGGCATCACGGTCGGACGCCACGTCGTACCCGAGCGCCTGGTCGTCCTCGGCTTCTTCAAGGCCGGCATGGCGCTCAAACGGTTCCTCCGGCTGGTCGGCGTCGAGGACGTCGGGCCCGAGCGTGACGAGCTCGACCGGCGCGCGCGCGAAGCCCCGAGCGGTGCGCTCGAGGTGCTCGACATGGCCGAGGACCTCCACCGAGTCGCCGGGATCGGCGGCGAGGTCTCACCGGCTGCGCTGTGGCGAGCCGCCCTCGAGGCGGCCGGGCACGAGACCGCCCGGATCCTCGACGAGCTTGCGTCGGTGGCCGGCCCCCACGGCCGCCTCGTCGTCGTCGGGGGCTGGACGCGGAGCGAGACCTACCGTCAGATCAAGCGCGCCAGCGTCGGAGCATGCGAGATCCCGCAGGTCGTCGAGGCCGGTGCGCGAGGTGCGGCCCTCTTCGGCGGACTCGCCGCCGGCCTGTTCGGGAGCCTGGACGACTTCCCACGCCCGTCAACGACACAGCTGTGACCGCCGAGTGGGCCGACGGGTGGCAGCGGAAGGAAGTTCGGCCGCCCGCCTACTGCTTCCCGAGCCGGAAGAGCAGGTAGTAGATCGAGTAGCCCACCAGGATCACGCCCAGGACGATGAAGACGATGAACAAGGTCCCGGGACGTGCTGCGAGGATCGACAGCGTCGTCATCCGCGCAGCGTGACACAGGCCGGGAGCGCGCGCCATCCCCCCAACCGGATGATGCTCGACGGTCCGACCGGCCCGCCCAACCGCGGGCCGACCGACCGATTCGGGGCGCTCGGGACGACGCATATCGTGGGAGGTCGAGACAGGAAGGTTCAGACAGGAAGGCGGATCGCACGTCGTGGCCCGCACCGCCGACACCGCCATCTGGTTCCGCGAGACGCTCGAGGACGAGTCGGCGTTCCGCGCCTGGTACGACGGCGCGCTCCCCCGCGTCTACGGGTACCTGCTGCACCGGTGCGGTGGTCAACGATCCGTCGCCGAGGACCTCACGCAGGAGGCGTTCGTGGAGCTCGTACGGAGTCGGCGCAGCTTCGACGGCCGGTCCGATCCCATGACGTGGGTGATCGGGATCGCCCGCCACAAGCTCGCCGACCACTTCCGGAGACTCGCCCGCGAGGAGCGCAAACGGCTCCGGGTCGTGCGGGGCCCGGTCGCGAACGACGCGTCGACGGAGACGTGGGCGGCCTCGGAACGACGCCAGGAGATCTGGAGAGCGATGGAGCGTCTGCCGACCATGCAGCGCGCCGCCCTGACCCTCCACTACATGGACGACCTGCCGGTCTCGGCGGTGGCGGCCGAGCTCGGGAAGTCCGAGGCGGCCATCGGATCGCTCCTCGCGCGCGGCCGGGAGACCCTCCGTCGCGAGTTGCCGACCCTCAACGAGGTGGACGATGACTGATCCGATCCGCGAGACGCTCCAGGCTCCGGAACGGCCGGTCGAGCCGGACGTGGCGTTCGCCGACGAGCTGTTCGAGCGCCTGCGTGAGGAGATGGGTCATCGGGCCCGCCCGCTCGTCCTCCCGCGGCGACGGCGGATCCCGAACCCGAGCCTCCGGCGGGTGTTGCTCGCGGCCGCCGTGCTCATCGTGACGTTCGCGATCCTGGCGGCGATCCTGTGGCCGCTCCGCGACCGGCTGGTCGATCGGTCGAAGCCCGCCCATGACGTGCCCGCGGTCGTCAACGGGAGACTCGTGGCCAGCCGCGCGGGGCAGATCGTCTCGATGGAAGCCGATGGCAGCGGCGAGATCCTCCTGACGGACACGGGGAGGGACTACTCGCCGGCGTGGTCGCCGGACGGCAGACGCATCGCCTTCATCCGGAGCTCGGGCAGGGGATCGGCGATCTGGATCATGGACGCGGATGGAAGCGACCAGATCCAGGTGAGCGACCAGGGGACCATGGTGCAACCACCGATCTGGTCGCCGACCGGAGCCTTCATCGCGTACTCGGACCTCTCCTCGGACGCGGAGACCGGCGCGATCTGGCGTGTGACGCCGGACGGCCAGGAACGCGTGCGAGTCACGACCTACGCCGACGGCAACTTCCTGCGCGACTGGTCACCGGACGGTGCGAAGCTCGCGTTCGAGAGCGATCGGGATGGGGATGTCGACATCTGGGTCATGAACGCCGATGGTTCGGCGCCGACGAACCTGACGCAGAACTCGGTGAGCGACTGGGGACCGGCGTTCTCACCGGACGGCACGCGGATCGCCTTCTACCGAGGGTTCGGTCGCCCGAAGCACGGCGGGTGGTCGAGGACCGCGATCTGGACGATGAACGCGGACGGCAGCGATCCGGTGAGGCTCACGGACGGGAGCAGGTTCGATATCCACCCGCGGTGGTCGCCGGACGGGCGGTGGATCGCCTTCCGCGCCGACATGATGTCGAAGGGCGCCGGCGTCGCGGTCGTCCGCCTGTATCGCATGGCGCCCGACGGGTCGGATCTGCGGGGGCTGACCGACCGCGAGACGCAGGCCCTGGAGTTCGAGTGGTCTCCGGATTCGACGACGCTCGTGTTCGTCGACGACGACTACCGGGGCATCGCCGTGGTCGGAGCCGACGGGACCGGCTTCCGGACCGTCGCCACGGACCCCACCGTCATCGGGATCCCCGATTGGCAGGCAGCCAGCGAGCGCCCGGCGGGCTGAGGAGGCTCCTCCGCGGCAGCGGGGACCGAGAACGCCGTACGATGCGGGGCTCGGAGCGGAACCCGATGCATGCACTCCTCGACGAACTCGGCGCTGGGGATCGACGCCTCCTCCGGAGCAGCGCGATGCCCGACTTCGTGCCGCCGATGCTCGCGACGCTGGCGAAGGATGCGTTCTCCGATCCCGCGTGGGTGTTCGAGGCGAAGCTCGACGGGCAGCGCTCGCTCCTGTGGAGACGGCGCTCGACCGTTCGACTGATCACGCGGAACCAGAAGGATCGCACCTCCCACTATCCGGATCTGGTCGAGGCCGCTCGGCGGCACGGGTCGCCCGCGCTCATCGCCGACGGCGAGATCGTGGCCTTCCACGGCGACGTCACGTCGTTCGCGCGCCTGCAGGAGCGCATGCAGAACGCGAGACCCTCCGCCGCGCAGGTAGCGGCCGTGCCGGTGGTCTTCTACCTCTTCGATCTGATCTGGTTCGATGGGTACGACCTCTCCGCCCTGCCACTGCTCACACGCAAGTCGGTCCTCCGGTCCGCGCTCGTGTTCGAGGATCCGATCCGCTACTCGGAGCACCTGGACGAGGACGGCGAGACGGCCTTCCGAGCCGCATGCGAACGGGGCTGGGAGGGCCTCATCGCAAAGCGCGCCGCGTCCCCCTACACCCACGCACGTTCCAGGGACTGGCTGAAGCTCAAGTGCGTCAACGAGCAGGAGTTCGTCGTGCTCGGCTGGACGGAGCCCAAAGGGTCGCGGTCGTGGCTGGGAGCCCTGCTCGTCGGGTACCACGAGGACGGCGACCTCCGCTACGGCGGCAAGGTGGGCACCGGGTTCGGCGAGCGGGAGCTCGCGATGCTGGCTGGCCGCCTCCGGCCGCTCGAGCAGCCGACCCCCCCGATCGTCGACACGAAGGGGCTAACCAGGAAGGGCGTGCACTGGGTGAGACCCGAGATGGTCGCGCAGATCGGGTTCGGCGAGTGGACCCCCGACGGGAGGCTGCGGCATCCCCGATACATCGGACTCCGGGACGACAAGCGACCCGAGCAGGTCGTCCGCGAGCGAGCGTAGCGTGGCCGGGTCGACGCGTGTCGAGGTGACCCGTCCGGACAAGGTCCTGTGGCCGGCGCTCGGCGTCACGAAGCGGATGTACGTGGATTACCTGATGGGCGTCGCCGATCGCATGCTCCCGTGGCTGCGGGATCGACCGCTCACGGTGATCCGAGCGCCGGACGGGATCGATGGTCAGCGCTACTTCCAGAAGAACACCCCTTCGTACGCCCCCGCTTGGGTGCGGACCGTCACGATCCCTGCACCGAGCGCGAAGCGAGATGTCGCCTACACGGTGTGCAACGACGCCGACACGCTCGCCTGGCTGGGGAATCAGGCGGCCCTCGAGTTCCACCCGGCGCCGGTCCGACGCGACCGGCTCGAGCGCCCCGACCTGCTCGTCGTGGACATCGATCCGCCCGACGGGGCGTTCGACGCCGCGGTGGAGGTAGCGTTCCTGGTGCTCGAGGTACTCGACGACCTCGGTCTGAACTCGCTGGTCAAGACGACCGGCGGCAAGGGGCTCCACGTTGTCGTCCCGATCGTCCGGACCGTATCGGCCGAGGAGCTGCGGCATGCGGCGATGCGGCTCACCGCCACGATCGCCGAGCGACGCCCCGACCTGGTGACCTCGGAGTTCCGCAAGCCGGGACGCAAGGGGCGCGTCATGCTCGATCCGTCTCGGAACGGGACCGGCGCCACGATCGTCGCACCTTTCTCCCCTCGAGCCCGTCCCGCGGCTCCGGTTTCGTTCCCCGTGTTGCCCGAGGAGCTGCGCTCGATCACGCCTGCCGACTTCACGGTGGCGACCGTGCCGCGGCTGCTCGAGACACCCGGCCCGGATCGATGGTCGCGGTCGGCGAACGACCAACGCCTGCCACGGTCGCTCATCCGCGACTGACGAGCGCGAGCGGTTCGACGGTTTGTCCTACCATCTGGACGGATCGTTCCACCTGATGCCCTCGTAGCTCAGTGGATAGAGCAACGGTTTCCTAAACCGTGTGTCGCAGGTTCGATTCCTGCCGGGGGCACCACCGCACGGGCACCACCGCAGGGGCACCACCGCATGCCGTGTTCCGCCTCATCCTGGTCACTCCGGCACACCACATGGTTGACGGAGCTCCGGGACATGTTTGACGTCGGCTCCGGCTGATCCTTGACGGTGGCTCCGGCTGATGCTTGACACTGTTCACCGGCTCGTCTGCTAGGCGTCGGGATCAGCTACCCCCTTGAACCGCCCCACCGCCTGATCTACGGCGTCATCAGGATGGTCTAGTGACGCTCTCGTGCGTTCAGTGTCATTCACTCGAGCCGATCGTTCCCGGCAAGAGTCCCAGGGAGACGCCGAAGCGGCTAGAGACCAGTCTCGGCCAGCGGGATCGCACAACGGATCGCGGAGGAGTTCGAACGCAACATCGTCGGCCCGATCGAGGACTTCCAGAACCCGAGCCAGGAGTGGCGTCGTCTCTTCTCCGAGCTGCTCGGGACCTTCTTCCTGGTACTGGTCGCGGCGGGCGGCGGGATGATGAACCAGGCCTTCGACGGGGTGATCGGACGCGGGGCGGCCGTGACGGCCCCGGGGCTGATGTACTGGCCATCATCCTGTTCATGGGCAAGGTCTCGGGCGCGCACCTGAACCCGGCGGTCACCCTTGCCTTCGCGACGCGCGGGACTTCCCTTGGGTTCGGGTCCCCGGCTACATCCTCGCGCAGCCATCGGCTCTGCCCTCGCCGCCTGGTTCCTCCAGGGCGTGATCGGTGTCTCCGCGACGTTCGGCTCGAACTATCCGGCGGCCGGCTACAGCGTCTGGGACGCACTGTGGACGGAGCTCATCCTGACGTTCGGCCTCGTGAGCGTGATCCTTTGGACCGCGTCGGGCGCCCAGAACATCGGGGTGGTCGGCGCGTTCGGCGTCGGCGCGTACATCATCCTCGCCGGTCTGTGGGGAAGCCCGATCTCTGGCGCGTCGATGAACCCCGCGCGTACGTTCGGCCCCGATCTGGTCGGTGCGAACTTCGCCGACTACTGGGTGTACGTGGTGGGGCCGATCGCCGGCGCCGCGCTCGCCGTCGTGGTCGCGTTCGTGCTCCGCGGCCCGGGAGGGGGCAGGGCCGGATCCGACGCCGCGCAGGGAGGGCTGTTCACCGAGTCCGCGCGTCCCGACCAGGCGTGAGCCGCCGAGCTGGCGAACCGATCTGGCTGGCTGGTTCCCCAGGGTGCGCAGCGATCGGCTCTCGGAGGAGATGGGGAGCTTCGCCACCTGGACCTGGCGGGCCTTAGCGTTCGTCTCGGAGCGGCGCGGCCAGGCGCGGGAGGCAGAGAAGCGACACCGGCGAGCGCGAGAGGCGCAGATCGCTCGTCCGAAGGTGGTAGAGGCTCCCTCGGCAGACCCCGGTCCCGAAGCGCGCACCGGTTGGGCTATCCTCGTCCGGCCGGAGGGTCGAGGAGGGGACCGCGCGGGTGAGCTCGGCTGAGGTCAACGGAGCACCTGAGCGCGGCCGTCTGGTGCTGTTCGCGCTCATCCTCGTCGCGGCGGTCGCGAACCTCAACCTCGCGGTCGCGAACGTGGCGCTCCCGTCGATCGGCGCGGCGTTCGACGCGTCGCAGACGAGCCTGAACCTGATCGCCGTCGGGTACTCGCTTGGGCTCGCCGCATCCGTCCTGTACTTCGGCGCCCTCGGGGACCGCTACGGACGCAAGTTGATGCTCGTCGCCGGGACCGCGCTCGCGATCCCCTTCAGCCTCCTCGCAGCGTGGGCGCCGAACGAAGACGTCCTGTTCATCGCACGTGTCGGGGGCGGCCTGTCCGCCGGCATGGCGTTCCCCACCACCCTCGCACTGATCACCGCGCTCTGGAGCGGACCCGCTCGAACGAGATCGATCGCGCTGTGGTCGGGGATCGGCGGCGCGATCTCCTCGCTCGGCCCGCTCCTGGCGGGACTCCTCCTCGAGGACTTCTGGTGGGGGTCGGTCTTCTTGCTCACGCTCCCGGTCGCGATCGTCGCGCTCGTGCTCGCGATGCGGCTCGTGCCGTCGCACGTGAACGAGGCCACCGACCCGGTGGACAATCTGGGCGGCATCCTGTCCGTCCTCCTCGTGTCGGCGGTCGTGCTCGGGATCAACTTCGCGGCCGTACCGAACGAGGGCGCGCTCGTCCTCGGCTTGTTCCTGGTTGCGCTCGCTGCCGGGGTCGCGTTCGTGCTCCGCCAGCGGAAGGCGGCGAACCCCCTCTACGACCTGCACGTGGCGGGCCGACGCATCTTCTGGGTGGCCGCCTGCGCCGGGATCATCGTGTTCGGCACGCTGATGGGCGCGATGTTCATCGGTCAGCAGTTCCTCCAGAACGTCCTCGGCTACGACACGCTGGAGGCTGGGACCGCGATCCTGCCGGCCGCGGTCTTCATGGTGGTGTTCGCACCACGCTCGGCGAAGCTCGTCGAGGCTCGCGGTGCCCGCCTGACCCTCCTGACCGGGTACGCGCTCTGCCTCCTGGGCTTCGCGTGGATGCTCGTCTTCTGGAACGAGGGGATCTCGTACTGGCAAGTCGCGGTCGCCTACAGCTTCGTAGGCGCGGGCGTCGGGTTCGCTGGGACGCCCGCCTCCCACTCCCTCACCGGCTCGGTTCCCGTCGCCCGCGCCGGGATGGCATCCGGGACCGCTGACCTGCAGCGCGACCTGGGTGGTGCGGTGATGCAGTCGATCCTCGGGGCGCTGTTGACCGCCGGGTACGCGGCGGCCGTCTCGGCCGCGATCGCCGGGGCGCCCGCCGCCGAACAAGCGAAGCTCACAGACAGCGTCCAAGCGCTGCTGACGAAGTCGTTCGCGAGCGCCGAGGCGGTCGCGCAGCAGCACCCGAAGTACGCGGACGCGATCACGGCCGCCGCCAAGCAGTCGTTCCTCGACGGCGCGGACTGGGCGTACACGGCGGGGATCGTCGCGATCGTGCTCGGTGCGATCGTCGTCTTCTTCCTGTTCCCGAAGAAGGAGGACGAGGAGGGACTGCTCGCCCGGTACCACGCCGAGGACGAATCGGCCGACGAACATGGCGATCGAGCACCAACCTGACCGCTCTCGGACGAGCGCATGAACGTCCGGTGAACAGCAGGGTGGCTCGACGAGACGGAGATCCACCTCGTCCCGATCCTGCTCGGCCGAGGCGTGCGCCTGTTCGAGGATCTCACCTCGGAGTCATTCGAACTCAGAAGGATCAGATGCATCGAGACCCTGGCCACGACGCACCTCCGCTTCGAGGTCGTTCGGTAGAGCCTGCTGGAGTCGTGACCGCACGTCCACCACGGAGGTGAGCGGAGGCACATGAGATCGCGCGATGTCGCACCGATCGCCGTCGGGATGCTCTTCCTCGAGTGCAGCCGCCGCCTCGCCCATCGGCCCTCCGTCAGCCCGGTGGAGGAGGAGGTGTTCCGGGCTGCGAACGGTGCGAGCGACCGGATCCGCATCCCCGTACGGGCTGTCATGCAGGCGGGCACGTTCGCGACGGTCCCCCTCGCGGCGGGCGGGGCCCTCGTCCTGGGGAGACGGGATCTCGCGTGGCGACTGGCGATCGGGGGAACCGGAGCGTGGCTCCTCGCCCGGCTCGTGAAGCCCCTCGGGGGACGCCCGCGCCCCGGTCGGCTCCTCGAGGACGTTCGGATCCGCGAGGGGATCGAGGGGAACCTCGGCTGGGTTTCGGGTCACGCCACGGTCTCGACCACGCTGGCTGCGCTCGTCGCCCCCCACGTGAGCGGGCCCGCTCGGCTCGCCCTCGGGGGGATCGTCGCGACGACGGGCTTCGGCCGGATGTACGTGGGCGCGCACCTCCCGCTCGACATCGTCGGCGGGATCGGACTCGGGCTGATCGTCTCGGGCATCTGCCGCGGCACGCCAGGGGCGCGCTCGGCACGCTGATCGAGGATCTGCACGCTCGGGTCACGGGCGGCGTGCGTGACGTGCCACCAGCCCTCATCGCAGGACCGCGATCCGGGCGCGGCTCAGGATGACGACGCGCGAGGCAGCACGGCCGCCTCCGTCGGCGCCGGGCTCCATCGCCCCTGGAGCCATCGGTCCTCGAATCCACCCTCGCTCGGACGGGGTGGGAACAGGCTCGAGACGACGCGCGGGATGGCACGATGCAGCCTCGACGCGGTGTCGAGCAGCAAGATCATCTGTCCCGCCGGCATCCGCGGACCCCGGAGGAGGAGGACGTCCTCGCTCACGTCGGCCACGACGGCCTCGGGTAGCGAGAGAAGGGCCTGCATCATGCGCTGGTCCAGGAGGGCCACCGCGAACCTCCGGTCCTCGGACCCGACGCGGAACCGGCGGTCGAACGCATCGAGCTCCAGCCGCACCTCGGTCCACGCCGGCGCCATCGTCAGACCCACGGGCGCGTCCCGAGGGACGACCGACAGCCGCGGGCCGGTGGACGGCAGCGGGATCACCGCGCACGTGAGCCAACGCCGGCCCGAGATCGTGGGCTCCTCGGCGTCGTCCTCGTACCAGTAGTCGAAGACGTACGTTCCGTCCCCCAGACGCGGGTCCCAGATCACGTTCTCGGTGCCGCTCCGCGCCTTGCCGAACATCGGGAAGGGCAGCCACGCCGTGTCCTCCCGGAGATCGAGCGGCGCGAACTCGAGGCCCGCACGCTCACACAGGAGCATGAGCTCGCGCTGCCGGGAGCCCTGCGTGCGACGGCGCCACCAGACCGCCGCGATCGCGGCCACCGGCAGGAGGAGAACGAACCAGCTCACGATTGAGGCCTCGGCTGCTCGGCCTCGCACCTTGAACGGCGCCGCCCGCGTAGCTCCCCCCGACGGAGCTCAGGCCGAGGGGTTGGCGACCTGGCCGAGGAACAGGGGTACCCGCTCCCGCGTGTCCAGGATCACGAACGCGAAGGCATGGTCGGCGCGGATCACCACATCGGGGGGCGGCGGTCCTGACGTAGCGAAGCCCAGTCCGGTGACGGCGGCGGCCTCGGTCCCCCACTCGTCGACCGTGATCGTCGCGCGGTGGATCGCGTCGCCGATCCAGAGCGGGATCTGGCTGATGCCCGAGAAGTCGGCCGCCGCGTCGAACGGCGCGTGCATCCCGAGCGCCTGCAAGACGGGGATCAGCGGCACGTCGGTGTCGAAGTCCCAGCGGGGCAGGTGCAGCTCGACCGTGCCCTCGGTCAACCCGGTCCCGACGATCCCGAGGACATCCGGCGTGAGCACGTCCGCGGGCTCTCGGTCGCCCGCCGGGACGAGGACCCACATCGCCAACTGTTCGCCGACGTAGGGCAGCTCGACCGCCTGCCATCCGTCGCCCTCCGCGTAGCGCATCGGGCCGAGCTGCTGCATCGTCGGCACGACGACCGCCGAGCCGTCCGCGAGGGTGAAGGGCAGGTCCTCGGTCGGATCCTTCGCGAACGGGACCGCCCAGTCGGCCTTGAGGTAGACGGCGTTCGCGAGCACCAGCTTCGTCTCGGGTGGAAGGCTGTCGAAGAGCCGGTCGATCCGTCCGCGCGTCTGCTCGGTCACCCAGTCGTCGATGATCTGCGTCGCCCGAGGGGTGCCGAACTCGACCGGGATGACGCCGGCGCCGTACTGCGCACCGAGGGTGGTCAGGTAGGACTCGAGGACCGGGAAGCCGACCTGAGGGAAGACGCCGTTCGCGATCTCGAGCGCGGGGGGCGACTCCTCCCCCGGATCGCGGGTGGCCTCGGGGTCGGGGCTCCCGAGGCCCTCCGGCGCGGCCTCGGCCAGGAGACGATCGAGCGCGTTGAAGGAGACGTGCGTCGTCTCGGCGCCGCCGGGGAAGTGCAGGACCCGGTCGATCTCCTCGGCCGTCGTGCCTGCAGCCCCTGCGCGCGCCATCCCGAAGACCATCGCGATGCTGGTGGGCGACAGGACGACGTTCGCGCCGGGCTCGGCCACCTGGTCGAAGAGCTCGATGCCGAACCGGGTCATCCCGCCGACCAGCGCGTCGAGGTCTGCGCCGTCGGTCTCGGCACGTGGGACATCGACGGTGAGCAGTTCCCCCTCGGACCCCTCGAGGGACGGACCCGGCGGCTCTCGGGTCGCCGTTGGGGCCGACGTCGTGGAGGTCGTGCAGGAGACGACGAGCAGGACGCATGCGACGGCGACGACGAACCGCCTCACCACGGCCCCCTTTCGCGGACACGCGGGGATCACCGCGCCTCCATCACCCTATGCCGCTCGCCCGTCCGTTCGTGACGGTCGGGACGTGGTCAGGGAGACGGCTCCTCCTCGAGCACCCGCCGCAGGTTCTCGAGCACGACGGGCCACGTCCGGTCGGAGGTGGCCTTGGCCTCCTCCGAGGGCAGGTTCGTCTCGCTCACGGTCAGGACGGTCCCGCCGTCGGACCCGGTCAGCGCCCAGCGGACCTCCTGGTAGTGCTCGGGCCGGTCGGGGAGCCCGGACAGCGCGCTCCAGTGCGTGTGCACGAGCAGCCTCGGCGGCTCGAACCGCACGATCGTCCCCTTGTCCTCGTACGGCCGGTCCTGCCACGTGCCCGAGTGCACGACCGGGCTGCCCTCGGCCCAGTCCGTGACCGTGTCGACCCCGAAGAACCATCGCTTGATCACCTCGGGCGTCGTGAGCGCGTTCCAGACGGCCCGCGCCGGAACGGCGATGGTGATCGAGTGCTCGCACGTCAGATCGGTGCCCATCCGGCCATCATCCCTTGCGAACGCGGAACCGGAAGTGCGTCGCGTGCGAGCTCTCGATGACCTCGACGGACTCGAGCTCGATATGGCCGTCCCCGTGATCCTCGAACATCCGGATGCCGTCGCCGAGCAGGACCGGGACGAGGTGGATCGAGAGGAAGGTCGTACGTCCGGCGGCCGCAGATCACGGCGCCGATGCTTCCGACGCCTCGCGCGAGGATCTCGCTCCCGACGGGGTCGGATCCGAGCGCCCAGTCGTGCAGCCGCTCGCCGCCCTCGCCCATCGGTTCCCCGGGCGTTACGTTCGATGCCGTCATGAAGCCGTCGAGCGACATACTCGTGTCGAAGATGACCTTGCCCATCACACCTCCAGCGGCGTCGTCATCCCGATCGGATCCGCCGCCTGATCCTCCAGGCTATGGGAGGACGCGATATCTCACGTGGGTCCGACCCGACCCCGGAGCCGGCAACCTGTCAGCTCGCGGCGCGGGCCGCCCGGAGGACCTCCAAGTACTCGTCGAGCCGCTCGTATGTTCGGGTGGCCCCCTCGACCATCCCGGACTCGAGCAGCGCGTCGCGCTCCTCCTTCGAGCCGAGCACGGCCGTCGACGTGATCGTCGTTCGGCCGTCGCGCTCATCGAAGACGTAGGTCTCTGGGGCGGGCTCGCCCGGCATGCCTTCGAAGCCGAAGGTCCACACGATCCGCTCGGGCGGGACGATCTCCCGGTACTCGCCGAAGAACCTGATCTCGCGACCGTCGGGCGCCCGGTGCGCCATCCGCCATGCCCCTCCGGGCCGGAAGTCGATCTCACAATCGACGACCTCGTGGTCCGGCCCCACCCACCACCGCGACATGTGCTCGCACGAGCTGTGGGCCTCGAACACGAGCTCGCGTGGGGCGTCGAACTCGCGGGACATCACGATCTCGCGCTCGGTCGGCGTCGAGATCCGGAGCTCGTGTCTACCGTTCCCGCCCATCGTCGTCCTCCCTTCCCTTGCCCTGGAGCTCCTCCAGGTAGGCGTCCAGCCGGTCGTACCGCTCCTCCCAGAAGCGGCGGTACCGCTCGGTCCACTCGGCGATCTCCTCGAGCGGCCCCGCTTGCAGGCGCGCCGGCCGCCACTGCCGCTGACGCCCCCTGGCGATCAGGCCCGCCCGCTCCAGCACCTTCAGATGCTTCGAGACGGCCGGCAGGCTCATGTCGAACGGCGAGGCGAGCTCGGTCACTGTGGCCTCACCCGCGGCGAGGCGAGCCAGGATCGCTCGACGGGTGGGATCGGCGAGCGCCGCGAACGTCCGGTCGAGCCGTTCCTCGGTCAGCGTGGGCATTGAACCCCTCCGTTAAATAACCGTGGGGTAAAATACCAACGGCGGCGACCGCTGTCAAGAGCGGGGAGTCCCGGGGTCAGGACCGTGCGGGTGGACGCGAACCCCTCGTGCTACATCGGGCTCATCAGTTGGAAGTAGTTGTCGTCGGGGTCGGCGAGCGTCGCGATCAGCATCTGGGGGCCCTCCGGCGGGCCGCCGGGGTCGTACGGCTCGCGCACGACGATCGCGCCAGCCGCCTTCAGGCGCTCGAACTCCCCCCGAACGTCCGCCGTCTCGAGGTTCCAGATCACCCGGCCGGGGTGCGTGCTCTTCCCGGTGACCTGATCGTGTCCGCCGACGGTGAGCCATCCCGTGCCCAGCTGCCAGCTCGTGTAGCCGGCGTCCTCCATCACGGGCTTGCCGAAGAGCCCCGTGTAGAACCCGGCCAGGCGCTCGGGATCCTCGCTGCCGATGAGGATGCCGTTGAGGTCCATACCGCCCTCCCTTCGCGGTCGTTCATGATGGAGACTACGGGTATCGCTCGGAAACATCGGTCGGGGAGGATCGCATGAGGGAGGGGGATGTGGCGACCGAGATCGATGCGTACCTCGAGGAGATCCCGGCGGCGGAGCGCGAGGCGCTCGAGAAGATCCGGAAGGCGATCCACGCCGCCGCCCCGGACGTGACCGAGGGGATCAGCTACCGGGTCCCGACGTTCAAGTACCGGAGCCATCCGCTCGTGGGGTTCGGGGTGACGAAGAAGCACTGCACCTTCTACGTGATGAGCACGGACGTGACGGACGCCTTCGCCGAGGAGCTCGAGACCTACGAGACCGGAAAGGGCTCGATCCGGTTCCAGCCGAGCAAGGCACCCTCCGCGGCGCTGATCCGCAAGCTGGTGAAGGCGCGGATCGCCGAGGTCGAGTCCGGCAGGTACTGATCGACCCTTGTCGGATGCGTGGCTATCCTTGACGGATGGCGCTCTACGAGTACGTGTGCCTCGCGTGCGAGCGACGGTTCGAGGAGCGGCGACCGATGGGGGCGTCGGTCGACACCGCGCTCGCCTGCCCCTCCTGCGGCAGCGACCGCGTCCGTAGGCGGTTCGCGTTCGCCGCGAGCACGGGCGCCGCCGACGCGCTCGGCTCCGCGCCGGCGGGCGGCGGATGCGCCTGCGGCGGCGCGTGCGCGTGCCGAGGGTGATCGCCCTGGGGTGAGGGCCGCGCGCCGCCTGTCCGTCCTCGTCGCATCGCTCGTCGTCCTCGGCGTCGCATGCACGTCGACCGAGCCGCCGGTGCCATCACGTCAACAGACGACGCCGCCGCCGGAAGCCTCGGGAACGGCGGCGAGCCCCAGCGAGACGGCACCGCAGCTGGACGAGGTCACGCTCGAGGCGCCGCTCGACGCCTCGTTCCTCGTGGTGGGCCGCTACCCGCACGTCGGATCCCGGTGCGTCGGCGCCGAGCAGCCGCGCCTGCGCGCCCGCTACCCCGGCACCCTGCAGGTGGAGCGCTCGGACGAGGGGACGCTTGCGCTCACCGTCGCGCTCCCCTTCGACGAGTACCTGAAGGGCATCGCCGAGATGCCGGCGTCGTGGCCGATGGCCGCGCTCGAGGCCCAGGCGATCGCGGCCCGATCGTACGCGCTCGCGACGACCGGCTGGCAGGGCGAGGAGGGCGATCCGCTCGAGGAGCCGATCTGCGCGACGACCGCCTGTCAGGTCTACGGCGGGATCCCGCTCGAGCGCTCGCCCGACACGCGACGGTGGTACCGGGCGGTGCGGTGGACCGACGGGCAGGTCATCGTCTTCGACGGCCGGCCGGCGCAAACCGTCTACTTCTCGACCTCGAACGGACACACGTACGGGAACGAGGACGTGTTCGGAAGCGACCCGCTCCCCTACCTTCGCCCGGTGGTCGAGCGCGACGACGGCGCCTCGCCGCTCTCGCACTGGACGACCGACCTGCGGTTCGCGGACCTCGCGCGGTTCCTCGCCGAGGCCGGCGAGTGGGCGGGCCACCGCCGGATCTCCGACGTCCGCCTGAAGGGCGGCACGGTCCGGGTCTCGGGCGAGGGCCGGACGCGCGCGATGGACCTCGGCACGTTCCGCGATGCCGTGAACACGTACGCGCACTGCCTGATCCCCAGCCGATACCCCGAGCACGGGATGCCGACGACGATCCCCTCGCGGTGGCTCTCGATGCAGGGCGGCCGTCACTCGGTCACGGTGAAGGGCCGGGGCTGGGGGCACGGCGCCGGCATGGTCCAGTGGGGCGCCTACGGCAAGGCGCGTCGAGGGCTCTCGGCCGACCAGATCCTCGCGTTCTACTACGGTGGCTTCCGGCCCGAGCCGTTCCCCGAGCCGGGCCAGATCCGCGTCGAGGTCGCCAGCGGGCTCACCGTGCTCCGGGTCCGCCCCTCGGAGCCGGGAGCGCTGCTGAACGGCGAGGCGCTCCCTCGCGGTCGAGTCGTGATCTCGGGGGGAGACACCATCACGGTCGAACCGCCTTCGTAGCGCAGACCGTGTAAACGATCCGGGCGGCTGTTCCCTCTATCGTCCGTGGTATCCGCCACGATGGAGGGCGTGACGCGCTCGGCGCCGCCCGGCGAGCACGACTTCGACGCCCTCTTCCGCGACCACGCGGCCGAGGTGTTCCGAACGATGTACGCGTTCACGGCGGGTCGGCGCGGCGTCGCCGAGGAGGCGACGGCCGAGGCGTTCGCGCGGGCGATCGCCCACGCCGAGCGCATCCGCGATCCGCTGCCGTGGATCTACCGGACCGCGTTCCGGATCGCCACGGACGAGCTTCGGCGCGAGCGGCGGACGCCGCCGGAACCTGGATCGTCCGAGCAGGTCCCCGCAGGGCTCGGCGAGCTGATCGGAGCCCTTCGCCGGCTCTCGCCGCATCAGCGCGCGGCGATCGTCCTGCGGTACGAGGCCGACCTGCCCGTGGCCGAGATCGCCAGCCGCATGGGGACGAGCGCCGCCACCGTGCGCGTCCACCTCCACCGCGGCCGGAACCGCCTGCGCGACCTGCTCGGGACCGAGGAGACCGACGATGCCTGAACGATGGGAGAGACAGGTCCGGAAGCTGCGCGCGCTCGAGCCGTCCGAAGGGCTGCGGGACCGTGTGTCCGAGGGACCGCGCGGAGAGCCGCCATCCCCGCCTCGTCATCGAGTCACCGCGGCCGTCACCGCGTTCGTCGTGTTCGCCGCGGCAGCGGTCCTCGTCGTCCGAGCGCTTGCTCCGTCCGAGGCCCCGAACGCGACCGAGGAAGGCGTCCGCGCCGAGACCCTCACGATCGAGCTGCTCGCGAGCGACGAGGCGCCCGCGGCGACGCTCCGGTACGGCGACCAGACGCAGGTCGGCGAGCGCGAGTCCTACAACTGGTGCTCGGGAGACAACTGCGTCGGCGGGATCGCCGACTTCGTGAGGTACCCACCGGTATGGGAGTACGTGGTCGTCCCGCCGGGCACGCCGATCCGCGTGACCGGCGACGGCACGCTCTCGGCGCTCCACGTGACCGACCCGGACGGCGAGCGGATCCCGGCCGCCGGGACGGACTCGGCCCCGGATGCCGACGGGGTCTACGCCCTCGAGGCGGAGGCGACGTGGCCCGACGGGGACGCGAACTTCTTCTTCGGAGTGCAGGTGCTCTCGAGTCCTGCGGAGGCGCCCGACGTCCTGCATGTCGACTGCTCGTACGGTCGGCCGACGCTCGACTCGGCCGTGGTCCGCACGCAGCCGGACGGGCTCCACGTCGCGTTCCGCGGGACCGAGGGCTACGCGGGCTTCGAGCTCGTGACGCCCGAGGGCACCCCGCCCGAGGAGTTCTTCGGCGTCGGCGGCAACCTCCCGACCGAAGCCCGCTCGTGGCCGATCGACCCGGGCAGGTGGGAGGTCGGGTGCTACGAGCGCGGCGAGACCGTCCGCGCCGGCGATGGGACGACGCCGTTCGAGCTCGTCGACCCCGACGACTTCCACGCCCCGCTGGAGCTCCCCTGCCCCGACCCCGTGCAACAGGAGTCCCCGTCGGACATCTCGATGTCGGTCCCGCCCGACGAGGCCGCATCCGAGCTCGCGACGGGGCTCGGACCGGACGACCGCCTCCGCGACGGGGGCTACGACGCCGAGGACTTCAAGCTCGGCCCCACGTACGTCATCGAGCGTGGCGGGCAGACGATCGCCCGGCTGACCCTCGGCGCGCCGGCCGACACGTGGTCGGCGACGCTCTGGACGTGCGAGGGCAGCGGCATCGCGCTCTCGGGGGCCGTGAGCGCCGCTCCGCCCGAGTCGACCGGGGCGACCGGGGCGACCGAGCTGATCCCCGACGTCCTCGTCGTGCGGTGCGAGGGCGCTCGGCCGGTGCTCGAGTCCGAGGTGGTGCGGCTCCAGGCCGACGGCCTGCACGTCGAGGCGACCACCTCCGATGTGATGGCGGCGCACCTGGTCTCCGAGGACGGCTCGACCGAGGCCTTCGTAGCGGCGGGATCGGAACCCGACACGTTCGTCGTGTCGGTGCCTCCTGGGAAGGCGTGGGTGATCGCCTGTCTGCCTCCGGATGAGCAGGGCCAGATCGACACCGCGCCCGGTGAGCTCCCGCCGTACGCGCAGGTCACCGTGCTACCGGCCACCGGGTGACGGCTCGTCGCGCGAGCGTCGGATGTGGGACGCGCCCTCGGCTACGATGCGCCCGTGAGCCAGGAGAGCGGGCCCGTCGGGCCCGAGGACCCGCTGAAGGTCCCGCGGTTCGCCGGGCGCTCGACGTTCGCGCGACTGCCGCGGCGGGACGAGGTCGAGCGCTGCGACGTCGCGGTCGTGGGGATCCCGTTCGACAGCGGGGTCACGTACCGGCCGGGGGCGCGGTTCGGCCCGCACGCGATCCGCAACGCCACCCGGCTCCTGCGCTCGTACCATCCGGGGCTCGACGTGCACCCGTTCGCCGAGCAGCAGGTCGCGGACGCCGGCGACGTCGCGTGCAACCCGTTCGACCTCGCCGAGGCGATCGCGCAGATCGAGGCCGCCGCCGAGGACCTGCTCGGCGGCTCGGGGGCGCTCCTGACGCTCGGGGGCGACCACACGATCGCGCTCCCACTGCTGCGCGTGATGCGGCGGCGCCACGGGCCCGTCGCGCTCCTGCACTTCGACGCGCACCTCGACACGTGGGACACGTACTTCGGCGCGGCGTACACGCACGGCACGCCGTTCCGCCGCGCGTGGGAGGAGGGATTGCTGCTCGAGGACCACGCGACGCACGTCGGCATCCGCGGACCGCTGTTCTCGCCCGATGACCTGGTCGACGACGCGCGGTTCGGCTTCGCGATCGTCACGGCGATGGACCTGGAGGAGCACGGCGTGCGCGCCGCGGCCGAGCACATCCGAGCGCGCCTCGGCGACGCGCCGGTGTACGTCTCGGTCGACATCGACGTGCTCGACCCGGCGCACGCGCCGGGCACCGGCACGCCCGAGGCAGGCGGGCTCACCTCCCGCGAGCTGCTCGGGATCCTGCGCGCGCTCGTCGGCACGAACGTCGTCGGCGCCGACATCGTCGAGGTAGCGCCGCCCTACGACCACGCCGAGATGACGTGCATGGCCGCTTCGCACGTCGCGTACGAGCTCCTCGCCCTGTTCGCGCGTCGGCCGACCCCGGCGGACTAGGCGGATGGGTCGCACGATCCGCGCCGCCGTCCTCGACCGTCCCGGGACGCCGATCCGCACGGAGGAGCTCGAGCTCGTCGGCCCCGGTCCCGGACAGGTCCTCGTGCGGATCGCCGCGAGCGGCGTCTGCCACTCGGACCTGCACCAGGCCGACGGGGACTGGGGCGATCCCGGCCCGATGGTGCTCGGCCACGAGGGCGCGGGGTTCGTGGAGGAGGTCGGCGCGGGCGTCGAGGGGATCCGCGAAGGCGACCTGGTCGCGCTGAACTGGTACGCGCCGTGCGGCACGTGTGTCTCGTGCCGCGCCGGCCGGCCGTGGACGTGCACCGGCACGCTCGCGCTCGAGGACCGGCTCCCCGACGGCTCCCGGCCGCTCCGCCGGGCCGACGGGTCGGAGGTCGCGCCCATGCTCGGCCTGGGCACGTTCGCCGGGGCCGCGGTGGTCGGCGCGGAGGCCGCGGTCCCGATGCCCGAGGGCACCACGCCCGAGGTCGCCGCGCTCATCGGCTGCGGCGTCACGACCGGCGTGATGTCCGTGCTCCGAGCGGCCGAGGTCCCCGCGGGCGCCTCGGTCGTCGTGATCGGCATCGGCGGCGTCGGACTCTCGGTCGTGATGGGCGCCGCGATCGCCGGCGCCTCGCCGATCGTCGCCGTCGACCGCGTGCCCGAGAAGCTCGAGCACGCGGAGCGCCTCGGCGCGACCCACGGCGTCCTGGCGGGTGACGACGCGCTCGACGCGATCCGGCGGGCGGTCGGCGGCGACCCGGACTTCGCCTTCGAGGCGATCGGCCTGAGCGCGACCGTCGAGCTCGCGATCGACGTGGTCGGGCGTGGTGGCATGGCCCTCGTCGTCGGCATCCCACCGCACGGCCACCGCGCGTCGTTCGACGTCGGCCTGCTCGTCGATCGCAGCGCCCGGATCGTCGGCTGCAACTACGGGTGGTCGACCCCCTCCGAGGACTTCCCGCGCCTGGCCCGCCTCGCGCTCGAGGGGCGGCTCCCGGTCGATCGCCTGATCGAGGAGCGCATCGGTCTCGACGACGTCGCCGGGGCGCTCGAGGCGCTCCGCACCGGCCGTGGGCTCCGTCGCGTGATCGTGCTCGGAGATCGACCCGGCTAGCATGCACCGCATGTCCTCCGCCGTACGGCCCTCGAGACGCGCCGCGTCGTTCACCGAGTCGGTGATCCGCGAGATGACGCGGCTCGCGATGCAGCACGACGCGATCAACCTCGCGCAGGGGTTCCCCGACTTCACCGCGCCCGAGGAGATCAAGCGCGCCGCGCAGGACGCCGTGGCGGCCGACCTGAACCAGTACCCGATCACCTGGGGCGAGCCCGAGCTGCGCGAGGCGATCGCCGCGAAGTACGAGCGGACGTACGGGATGGTCGTCGACCCCGACCGGAACGTGTGCGTCACGTGCGGCTCGACCGAGGCGATGATCTCGTCGATCCTCGGGATCCTCGACCCCGGGGACGAGATGATCCTGTTCGAGCCCTTCTACGAGAACTACGGGCCGGACGCGATCTTGGCAGGCGCGACGCCGCGATTCGTCCCCCTCCGCGAGCCCGACTGGACGATCGACGAGGCCGATCTCCACGCGGCGTTCACCGACCGGACGCGCGGCATCGTCATCAATACGCCGAACAACCCGACCGGCAAGGTGTTCTCGCGCGCGGAGCTGACGCTCATCGCCGAGCTCTGCCAGCGGCACGACGTCGTCGCCTTCACGGACGAGATCTACGAGCACATCACGTACGACGGCGCCGTCCACGTGCCGCTCGCCACGATCCCCGGAATGGAGGACCGGACCGTGACGATCAGCGCGCTCTCGAAGACGTACGCGGTCACGGGCTGGCGGGTCGGGTGGGCGATCGCGCCCGAGACGCTCACGAACGGCATCCGCACGGTGCACGACTTCCTCACGGTCGGCGCGCCGACGCCGCTCCAGCACGCGGGCGCTGTCGCGCTCTCGCTCCCAGACACCTACTACGAGCAGATCGCGCGCGAGTACGACGAGCGTCGAGCCCTCATGCTGCACGTCCTTGCCGAGGCCGGGTTCGAGGCCTCGGCCCCGAGGGGCGCCTACTACGTCATGGCCGACGTGTCGCACCTCGGCCTCGGCGACGACACCCGCACGGCCGAGCACCTCGTCGAGCACGTCGGCGTCGCGACCGTGCCCGGCTCGTCCTTCTACTCGGAGCCGGAGCTGGGCCATACGCGGGTCCGGTTCGCGTTCTGCAAGCGCCTCGAGACCCTGGAGGAGGCCGGGCGACGGCTGAAGCGGCTCGGCCCGGCAGACGGATGACCGGCGTCTCGACGGTGGCCGTGGCGCAGGTCGCACCGGCGTTCCTGGATCTGGAGGGTTCGCTCCGCCGCGCGGAGGAGACGATCGCCGAGGCGGCGCGAGCCGGGGCCCGGCTCGTGGCGTTCCCCGAGACCTGGCTGCCGGGGTACCCGTCCTGGGCTGACGCGGGCATCCCGTGGGAGGACCCGGCCGCGAAGGCTGCCTTCGCTCGTCTGCACCGCAGCGCCGTCCAGGTTCCCGGCCCCGCGACCGAGGCGTTGTGCCGCGCGGCGCGGCGTCACCGGATCCACCTGGTGATGGGTATGACCGAGCGCGATGCCGAGTTCTCGCGCGGCACGCTCTTCAACTCCCTGTTGTTCGTCTCCGACGCGGGCGAGATCCTCGGGGTCCACCGCAAGCTCGTGCCCACGCACTCGGAGCGGGTGATCTGGGGCGCGGGCGACGGGAGCACCCTCCACGTCTTCGACACCGGTCTCGGCCGGTTGGGCGGCCTGATCTGCTGGGAGCACTGGATGCCCCTCGCCCGTTTCTCCATGCACGCGAAGGGCGAGCAGGTCCACGTCGCGGCGTGGCCGGACCTCCCCGAGATCCACCATCTGGCGAGCCGAGCCTACGCGTTCGAGGGGCGTTGCTACGTGCTGTGCGCCGGGATGTACCTGCCGCTCGACGCGGTGCCGCAGGACCTCGAGGTCCGCGACGCGCTCGAGCGGGTGGCGGCCGAGAACCCCAACCCCTCGCTCGTCCTCTGGGGCGGGTCCGGGATCGTGGGACCGGACGGCGAGTGGGTAGCCGGCCCCGTGGCGGGCCGAGAGGAGATCGTCTATGGGGAGGTCGACCTCGACCGCATCGCCGCCGAGCAGCAGGCCCTGGACACCGCCGGTCACTACCACCGGCCGGACGTGTTCTCGGTCACGGTCGACGAGACGCCGCGGGTCCCCGTCACCTGGCGTCGCGGCGTTCGGAGCGACCCGCCGCCCTCCTCCTAACGCTCGCGCTCCAGGATCGCGGGGTCGGCGCCCAGGAACTTCAGCAGGTTCCCGAACAACGCGAACAGCGAGAACGTCGTCGCCGCGATCAGGATGAACACGACCGCGACCGCGGCGATCGTCGGCGTGAAGCCGTACCGCAGGTCGTTCACGATCTTGATCGGCAACGTCACGACCGAGAAGCGCGAGACCATGAACGCGATGATGTACTCGTTCAGGGACAGGACGAACGCCGCCGCGTAGCCCGTGATCATCGAGGGCACGAGCAGCGGGAGGGTGATCGTCCGGAACGTCGTCCGCGGGTTCGCGCCGAGCGTCTGCGCCGCCTCGGGCAGCGAGCGATCCATGGACTCCATCGCCAGGCTGACCGTGATGAGCGGCAGGGTCGAGAAGAAGATCGCGTGCGAGATGATGATGTTCTCGATCCGGCCCGAGTGGCCCATGGAGTTCCAGAAGACGAGCGCGCCGAGCGCGCTGATCACCGGCGGGAGCATGAACGGCAGGATCCCGAGCGAGTAGAGTACCGGTGCCAGCCGGACGTCGTACGCGCGGAGCACGTATGCCATCGGCGTCGCGATCGCCACCGCGAGCGCGGCGCTCAGGGTCGCGACGATCAGACTGGTGACGATCGCCTCGCGCCACCCCAGGTCGTTCCACAGTTGCGCGTACCAGTGGAACGAGAAGCCCTGCGGCGGGAAGTCCATGTACCGGTTCGCGTTGATCGACACCACGGCCACGACGACGAGCGGCGCGAGGATGAACAGCACCACCATCGTCGTCACGATCCACTTCAGCGCGCGCATCCGATCACCGCCGCGTCTGGGACTCGACCAACGTCACGACGCCGACGACCACCAGCGACAGGGCGGTCAGGAACAGCGCCATCGCCGCGGCGAACGGCACGTTCGCGTTGAACGTCGCCTGGTCCGAGATGAACACCGAGAGCGTCCAGTGCTCGGGGCGGCCGAGGAACGTGGGGATCAGGTAGCTGCCGAGCGTGAACACGAACGCGAGCAGGAACCCGGCCATGATGATCGGCCGGCCGATCGGCACGACGACGGTCCAGAACGTGCGCCATGGCGAGGCGCCCATCGTCTGTGCGGCCTCGGTCAGCTCGGGGTCCAGACGCGAGAGCTGCGGGTAGAGCGTGAGGATGCAGTACGGGAACGCGATGTAACAGAGGCCGAGCAGGACGGCGATGAACCCCGGCTGATACGCGACCGGCTCGTCCATGACGCCGAGCCACACGAGCACGTTCGAGATGCCGGCCGCCCGCCCGAGCAGCACGCTCCACGCGAACCCGACGATGACCTCGGACAGCGCGAGAGCCGACATGATGAGCACGAGCAGCGTGACGTGCGGCCGCCGCCGCATCCGCGTGAGGAAGTACGTGAACGGGAACGCGATCACGATGCACACGGCCCCGGCCAGCAGGCAGATCCCGACCGAGAAGAGGGTGCGCTCGACGAACACCGGCTGCAGGAGCCGCCGCCAGCTGGCGAGCTCGAGCGCGGGCTCGTAGAAGCCGCCCTCGATGCGGTGGTAGAAGGACGTCGCGAGCATGATGCCGAACGGCGCGAGGAAGAAGATGCCCAGCATCGCGAGTGGGAAGACCAGGACGGCTCGCGTCCCGGCCGTCGGACGGCGGAGCTCGCTCATCCTTCGACCACGACACAGGCCTCGCGCGGGAACGACACGCTGACCGGCTGGCCCTGCACCACGTTCACGCGCTCGCGTGGCGACCCGGCCACGACCACGTGCTCGTCCAGGCCGCAATCCACGTAGCACTCGAACAGCTCGCCCAGGTCGCGGACGAACACGACGCGCCCGGGGAGCGCATTCGTCTCGGGCGTCGAGGTCGTCTGCAGATGCGCGTCTTCCGGCCGCACCGAGATCGCGACCGGCCCGGGCTCGAGCGGCCGGTCGACCTCGAACGGGCGCCCGGCGATCCGCACGACGCCGTCGGAGACCTGGCCGCGCAGGATGTTGGTCCGACCGATGAAGCTGGCGACGAACGGCGTCTCGGGGCGGCGGTAGACCTCGAGCGGCTCCCCGACCTGTTCGACACGGCCCTGATTCATCACGACGACGAGGTCCGACATCGTCATCGCCTCGCGCTGGTCGTGCGTGACCATGATCGTCGTGATGCCGAGCTTCTGCTGCAGCAGCCGGAGCTCGACCTGGAGCTGCTCGCGCAGGTTCGCATCCAGGGCCGAGAGCGGCTCGTCCAAGAGGAACAGGCGCGGCTCGAGCGCCAGCGCCCGCGCGGTCGCCACCCGCTGCCGCTGGCCGCCCGAGAGCTGCAGGATCCGCCGGTCGCCGAGCCCGTGCAGGTCCACGAGGTCGAGGAGCTCGTTCACCCGCGCGTCGATGTCGCGCTTCGGCGCGCCGCGGATCCGCATCCCGTACGCCACGTTTCCCGCCACCGACAGGTGCGGGAACAGCGCGAGCGTCTGGAACACCATGCCGATGTCGCGCAGGTGCGGCGGTCGGTCGGTGACATCCTCGCCGTCCAGGTAGACGCGGCCCTCGGTCGGGCGTTCGAGCCCCGCGATCATCCGGAGCATCGTCGTCTTGCCGCAGCCGGACGGGCCGAGGAACGAGATCAGCTGTCCCGGGGGGAGTTCCAGGTGGACGCCGTCGACCGCGAGGACGTCGCCGAACCGCTTGACGAGGCCCTCGAGCCTCAGACCCCCGCGAGCTTGCACGACCGGGCGCCCGTCAGGACAGGATCATCTCGGTCCACTGCTGGTCGATCCAGTCTTCCCACTCGTCGTACATCTCGTACTTGGGCCGCAGCGCGACCTCCGGACCGGGACCGCCGACCGCCTCGTACTCCTTGTCGGTGAGGTCCATCGTCTCCCTCTTCGCGGTGGGCGTGGTGCCGAGGGTCCGCGCGAGCTCGGCCTGGATGTCGGGCCGGCACATGTAGTCGATGAACGCCTGGCACGCCGCGACGTTCTCGACCGTCTTCGAGACGGCCCAGAACCCGGAGTCCAGGATCGCGCCCTCGACCGGGAACACGCTGCGAAGCGGCTCGCCCTGTGACGCCGCGTACGTGGTGATGTCGTGGTAGAACTGCCCGATCGAGACCTCGCCCGTGTTGTAGGCCTGCTGCGCCTGCGCCTCGTCCCGGAACCACAGCTTGACGTTCGGCTTGACCTCCTGGAGCTTGGTAAGCACCTGGAGTACGCCGTCCTGTGTCTCGAGGATGTCGTAGCCGTCGAAGAAGCAGGCCGCGGTCGTCTCGATGAGGTACGAGTTCGCGGCGTTCTTCAACAGCGCCAGCTCGTTCTCCCACTTGGGGTCCCAGAACGTCGTCCACGAGTCCGGGCTCTCGGCCACCCGGTCGGTGTTCGAGACGAGCGTGATGTACCAGGACACGCCGCCTACCCCGGCCACCTTGCCGGCGGCGTCCGTGCGGATGTAGCCCTCGGCGAGGTTCGTCGCCTGCGGGATCAGCGCCTGGTCGTACGTCACCAGGATGTCGCCCTTGATCGCCCGCTGGATCCCGACGCCCGAGAGCATCGAGACGTCCGCCGGCGGCGGCGCGCCCGAGTCGATCGCCTGCTGGAGCTGGACGACCCAGGCCTCCGACGTCGGCTCGGCGATCGACTCGACCTTGACACCGGTCTCATCGGTGAACGCCGGGTACATCTTCGCGAAGTTCTCCTCGAAGAACCCCCCATACGTCGAGACCTTGATCTCCGCGCCCTCGATGCTCTGCGGCGTCGGCGACCCACCGGTCTGGCCGGATGGCTCGGCCGGGGGTTCGGAGCCGCATGCGGCCAGCAGTCCCCCCAGAGACAGCGCCCCGGCCGCCAGTCCCCCACGACGGAGCAGCTCGCGCCTGCTGATGACCTCGTCGACGTTCAACGCCGTGTCCCCCTCTCGCACCCCGAACGTGTGCGCGTAGGGTACGCTCGCGCCCCCGGACGGGCAAGGCAGCGTGCGAGTGCTTCCGCCACGGGCCGATCCCGGCCGGGACCGAAGCTCTGCGTGGATGGGCTGGATGGACGGGGTGGTGGTGCTGGCTCGGCTACCGGTCCGCCGCGCCGCTCGCAGCGCTCAGGACGATCTGGTCGAAGGACGGACACCACTCGGTCGCCGTCGGTCCCGGCAGCTGCCCGCAGAACGGACACCGGCGCAGGAGCTCGGCCGGCGTGGGCTCGCGCACGTCGGGATGGCGCTCGCCGCGCCACCCGCTGAGCGGGACGCACACGGTCCCCGTCCGGGTCCGCCGTGATCGTCGCAACGTGAGCATGGTTCGGTATCGGTCGAACGTCGGTCCCCGATGAGCCCTACCGCGAACCCAGCCGCCCGAACCGCATAGGCTCGGGGTCGGGGTCGCACCCGGGAGGTCGTCATGGAGCTGCAGGACATGCTCGGCAAGGCCGTCGCGGAGGCCAAGAAGCACCCGGAGCTGCTGGATCAGGTGGTCGGGTTCGTGAAGGGCAGGGTCGGCGGGAAGGACGAGTCCTCCACGGAGAAGCGCTCGCCCGCGAAGAAGGGCAGCACCCCGGCCAAGGCGGGCGCCAAGACCGCCGCGAAGAAGGGCACGGGGGCAGCGGAACCGAAGGAGGGGCTGGCCGGGCTCCTCGGCGACCTGGACCTGGCCGGGCTGGCCGAGCAGGCGTCCTCGTGGGTCGGCACCGGGCCGAACGAGCGGGTCTCGGGCGCGAAGGTGAAGAAGGCACTCGGCAATGAGAGGGTCGCGGCCGCCGCGAAGAAGGCCGGCATCTCCGAGGACGAGGCCGCATCCGGCATCGCCCAGCTCTTGCCGGCGGTGGTCGACTACCTGACCCCGGACGGGAAGGTGCCCTCGCCGTCGAAGACCGCGAAGCGGCTCGGCGACCTCGAGAAAGCCGAGCGCTGAGCCCCGGCGCACGGGTACCATGCCCCGGATGACCGACGTCTACGACCTGATCCCGAAGGTCGAGCTGCACTGCCACCTGGAGGGGACGATCGCGCCGGGCACCGTGGCGGAGCTCGCGAAGAAGAACGGCCGGGAGCTGCCCGTTCCGCGCGTCGAGGACCTGTACGGATACGACTCGCTCAACGGATTCCTGAAGGTCTTCTGGTTCGTGCAGTCGCTGCTCGAGACCCCCGAAGATTGGGAGCGGGCCGCTTACGAATCCGTGGTGCAGGCGGCGCCGTTCGGCCTCCGCTACCGCGAGACGTTCTTCACCCCGGCACGGCATCTGGACGCCGGCCAGGACCTGGGCGGGATCGTGGAAGGCGTCGCGCGCGGGCTCAAGGCCGCCGAGGCCGAGACCGGCGTGCGCTGCGCGGCGATCTGCGACCTGGACCGCGCGTTCGGCGGCGGCGCCGGCCTCGCGCTGGTCGAGCAGCTCGTCGAGCTCCGCAAGGCCGGTCGCGCCGACCGCGTGATCGGACTCGGGCTGGACTCGACCGAGCTCGGCGTGGACCCGAGGGACTTCGCGCCGGCGTTCGAGCTGGCGCGATCCGCGGGGCTGCGGTGCACCGCGCACGCCGGCGAGGACACCGGGCCGGACAACATCGCGACGGCGCTCGAGGCGCTCGGCGCCGAGCGGATCGACCACGGCCTGTCGATCCTCCAGGACGCCGAGCTCACCGCGCGGGTCGCCGAGGCCCGCGTCCCGCTCGACGTCTGCCCGAACAGCAACATCCTCATCGCGAACAAGGTCGCCACCCTCGCCGAGCACCCGTACATGCAGATGCGCGAGGCCGGCCTGCTCGCCACGCTGAACACCGACGACCCGGCGATGACGGACCTGGACCTGGGCAAGGAGTACCGCTCGGTCGCCGAGGCCTTCGACCTGTCGTTCGACGATGTCGCCGCGATCGCGCTCGACGGCGTCGAGGCGACGTGGCTCGAGGACGACGAGAAGCGCCGCCTCCGCGCCGGGTTCGAGCGCGATATCGAGGCCCTCCGTCCCGACGCCGAGGTCCTGCCCGCCGGTTAACGACACTGCGGCGCCGTCACATGAAGCTCGTGATCTCGGCGTGGTGGTGCTCTCGGACGTCCGCGGAGGCCATCATCGTCGAGGGACCGAGGAGCCGGTCGCCGTCGCGGAGTTCCTGCCTGATCTGCGCGAGCTCGCGGCGTGTGAAGTCGCAGCGCGGCGGGACCGGTTCGATGCCGTAGAGCCGGGCCGCGTTCAGCCCGAGGATCTTGGCCTTGCGTTCCTTCGTGAGCTCCGGATACCCATAGCGCTCCTGGAGCTCCCGCGAGATCTGGAACGCGCGGAACGCCTGGATCTGCGGCTGCGGCGAACCGTAGAAGAGACAATCGGTCCCCCACACGACGTTGTCCTCGCCCACATGCTTCAGCAGCTTGCCGAGCACGTGGGCCGCCTGGCTGGGCGAGCGCATCAGGTTCCACCATGTCGACCCGAGCTCGGCGTACACGTTCTCGTTCGGACCGATCCCGGCGCGCTCGAGCGAGGCGATGAGCCGGTTCACGCCAAGGTCGGCGGTCCCGGACCGGTAGGGGCCCTCGACCGTCCCCGACTCGTATCCCGAGTGGTAGACGACGAGGTTCACGTCGGGGTACATGCGCGCGGCAGGCCCGACGTCCTCGGGCGACGAGTACCGGCTGCCGCCGCTGAACCCCTTGTGCACGCAGATCGTGCGGATCCCGATCTCCACGCTCTTGCGTATGAACGGCCCGCCGACCGCCGGGAGACCGCGCTCGTGGTCGTCGAGCCACCAGGCTCCGCCGCCGGGCTCGAAGAAGTCGGGGAAGTGCGTGAAGGTCTTCCACGCGCGGATCGGGTATCGGCGG
>DASTHN010000141.1:0-2354 GCA_035718185.1 Actinomycetota bacterium | reverse complement strand
GCGCGGGCCGTGGGAGGTCTGGACGATGCTCGCCGCCCTTGCCGCCGTGACCGAGCGCGTCACGCTCGGCCCGCTCGTTGCGAGCGCCGCGTTCCACGCGCCGGCGATGCTCGCGAAGCTGGCGGCGACCGTGGACGAGGTCTCGGGCGGGCGGCTGGTGCTCGGGATCGGCGCCGGATGGAACGAGACCGAGTTCCGTGCGTTCGGCTTCCCGTTCGATCACCGCGTCGAGCGTTTCTCTGAGGCGTTCGAGATCGTGCGGCGCCTCCTCGCGAGCGAGCGCGTGACCCTCCACGGCCGGTACCAGCGCGTGGACGACGTCGTCCTGCTCCCCCGCCCGGCGAGTCGCGTGCCGCTGATGCTCGGCAGCACCGGCGAGCGCATGATGCGGATCGCGCTCCCCCACGTGGACGCGTGGAACACGTGGTTCGACCTGTACGGCAACACGCCCGAGGGCTTCGGCGCCGAGAGCGCGAAGGTCACCGCCGCCGCCGAGCGCCTCGGCCGCGACCCGGCCGAGATCGAGCGGAGCGCGTGCTGCCTGGTCGTCCTGGATCGGTCCGCAGGTGAGCGCGCGATCCCCGAGGGGTGCCCGCCGCTCGAGGGCTCGGCTGAGGCGATCGCCGACGGCCTGCGCTCGATGGCCGAGGCCGGCGCGGACGAGGCGATCCTGGTGGTCTCGCCGATCACCGAGCGCTCGATCCGGATCCTGGGCGAGACGCTCGGGGAGCTCGACCGCTGACCCAGCTCAGGCCGCGACGGCGACGTGACGGTCCTCGAGCAGCTCCATGAAGGTCTGGGCGTCGCGGACCGCCGCGCCGTCCGTGTCGTTGTTGAAGTACGCGAAGACCTGCGTGTTCCCGCACTCCGCGACGCGGTCCGCGTAGGCCTTCAGCTTCCGGCGCTCGTAGCCCGGCCGCTTCCGGCCGCCCTGGTGGAAGCGCAAGTACGCCCAGCCCCCCGCGGTCGGGATCGGCTCGACGCGCGTCCCCGGCCGGTCGGCGTGCACGAGAGCGAGACCCGAGCGATCGAGCACCTCGAACACCTCCTGCGTGGACCACGACGGGTGCCGGAACTCGAACGCGGCGCGGATCCGGGCCGGGATCGCCTGCACGAGGGTCTCGAGGCGCGGTACATCTGCCTCGAGGTTCGGCGGGAGCTGGAACAGCACGGGCCCGAGCTTCGACCCGGCGCCTTCGAACACCTCGAGCATCCGGGCGAGCGGGTTTTCGGGATCGCGCAGCCGGCGGATGTGCGTGAGGTACCGGCTCGCCTTCATCGTGAGGAGGAAGCCCTGGGGGACGGTGGCCGCCCACCGCTCGACGGTCTCGCGTCGCGGCAGGCGGTAGAAGGAGTTGTTGACCTCGACGGTCCGGAAGTGCCCCGCGTAGTGCTCGAGCCACCGCGCCGTCGACAGGCCGTCGGGGTAGAACCGCCCCCGCCAGTCGCGGTACTGCCACCCGCTCGTGCCGACGAACGCTCGGCCGCGCTCAACGCTCCGGCTACTCATCCCCCTCCGACGTGCCGGCCTCCTCGGCGCCGGGCTCGGGATCCCCTTCGTCCGGCGCCGCATCTCCCATCATCGCGCGGTCCTGCTCTTCCTTGGTACGCCCCTCCTCCCCCAAGCCACGATCGCGCGCCCTTCTGAGGTCCTCGATCTGCTCCTCAGCCCGTTCCGGCTCCATGGGTAGCTCCTCGCGGATTGTCGTTGTTCCGTCCTACCCGCGGGACATACCGTCCACGCATGGCGAGCGCCCCGCAGCAGACGAGGGTCCACGTGGAGGATGGTCTTCCGCGGCCGAGATGGTGAAGAACCTGGATGACGCCTGCCTCACGCGCCCCGGCGTCCGCGGCATGCACTGAGACGTCTACGTGGAGCTTTGTCGGCCGACGTGAGGGTGGTGGACCACCCATACACGGGGACCAACGGCAGCGGTCGTTGAGCTCTCGCCTAGCCCCCGGTGCCGGACCTCAGGTGCGTGAGTGCCTCGCCGATCACCGCCCCCACAACTCCGATTATCCAGACGAGGATGGCGAGCCAAAGGAACGGACGACCAAACACGAGGCAAGGAGCGCTGGGGCAGTCACCGACCCCAGGTGTCATCGGCACCCACGCACGGTGGCTGGCGAGTAACGCGCCGACGAGGGCGCAGACGAGCATCCAGGCGACGACCGCGAAGTGCCTGATCTCGAACGAACGCTTCATCCAGGCGTCCCTCCGGGAGCAGCTCCGCCACCATCATGCGCCAACCCGGGTGGCTCTTGCTACGTGGCTGGCCAAGGGGGGCGGTCGCAGTCTCCGCTCAAGGAGCGCGTTGGCGGCAAGGATGGTGAAGGGCCTGAATGATGCAGGG
>DASTHN010000140.1:0-29374 GCA_035718185.1 Actinomycetota bacterium | reverse complement strand
GCTCTCGAACGACGGATCCGCCTCCGACGCCTGCGGCTCGTCCGGCGAGCCCTCGTCCGCCTCGGTCGATGCCTCGCCGAGGACGATCGTGCGCTCGGACCGCTCGGACCGCTCGGACCGCTCGGGCTGCTCGGGCTGCTCGGGCTGCTCGGGCTGCTCGGCCGTCTCGTCGGCGGGCGGCTCCGCTGCCTCGCTGGTGGGCTCCTCCGCGGCGCCGGCGGCGGGCTGTTCCGGGGGCTCTGCGGGCCGCTCGGTGGGAGGGGCGAACGCCTCGGACCGGGACCGGGCCAGGAAGGCCTCGGACTCGGCGTCCATCGTCTCGACGTCCGCGGGCTCTGGGTGCGAGATCGTCGACCCCAGGTCCTTGGCCACCCCCACGAGCCGCTCCTGCATGGAGGCGAGCTCTTCGATCAGGATCTCGCGACGGGTCGACAGGCTGGCGATCGCGCGGTGCGCCTGCTCGCGCGCATCGCGGAGCTCTGCCTCGGCGGTCGCCCGCGTCTCGGCCGCCTCCGCCTCGGCGTCGACGCGGAGGCGCTCGGCCGCCGCACGAGCCTCGGCGACGATCCGCTCGGCCTCGCCCGCGGCCTCGCGCCGGCTCCGCTCGGCCTCGTCGTCCGCCGCCTTGATCACGCCCGCGACGCGCTCGGCGAGCGTCGCGTAGGGATCCACGCGCGGAGACGCCGCGCGTGTTGCGGCGTCAGCCTCCAGACGGGCGTCGCGGATCAGATCCTGCATCTCCTGCACCTGGTCGGCCACCCGTTCCAAGAACTCGCGCACCTGCGCCGGATCGTAGCCGCGGCGGATCGCCACGAACTCGCGACGGCGGATGTGGTCAGGGTTCATGAGCACCGGCAGGTCGAGGTCGGTAGACATGGGGAAGCCTCCTCGATCGACTCGGGAATCGCAATGATGCTAGCCCCAGGCGCGCCCGATGCAAGGACCCGGCGCTCGGTCGAACGCTCAGGCGCCGGATGGCTCCGGCTCGGCCTCCGCCTCGCGCCGCAGGACCTCGTTGAACGAGGCGATCGCGACCTCGATCTGGTCGTGCTCCGGGGGTCGGGTCGTGATCTTCTGCAGCCACAGGCCGGGCACCATGAGCGCGCGGATCACGCGCGAGTTGGGGAACCGAGCTCCCAGCCGCAGCATCTCGAACGCGAGGCCCGCGATGACGGGGATCGCGACGATCCGCGACCCGATCCGCCACCAGAGCCCTGGGTTGCCGAACACGGCGAAAACGAAGATCGTGATGACCATCACGAGGAGCAGGAAGTTCGTCCCGCACCGGACGTGCAGCGTCGAGAATCGGTCGACCTTCTCGGGCGTCAGCTCCTCCTGGTGCTCGTAGGCCGCGATCGTCTTGTGCTCCGCGCCGTGGTAGGCGAACACCCGGCGGACGTCCTTCATCTGCCCGATCAGCACCAGGTAGCCGAGGAACAGCAGGACGCGGAAGACCCCCTCGCCGGCGTTCACGAGGAAGCTCGACTCCACCTCGGTACCCACCCACCGGAACGCAACCGCCGGCAGCACGATGAAGATGCCGAGGAACACGAGGACCGCGACCGCCATCGAGACCGCCATCTGTCGCGAGGACAGCTGCTCCTCCTCCGGGGCCGACTCGCGCGCGCTGACCGAGAGCGCGCGGAAGCCGATCGCGAGCGCCTGCCCCAGCGCGATCACGCCGCGCAGCAGCGGCTTCGTGAGGATCGGGTGCCGGGCCGCGATCGAGTCGATCCGGTGCGACTCCACGTGCATCGAGCGGTCGGGCCTGCGGATCACGACCGCCCAGACGTCGCGGCCGCGCATCATCACACCCTCGACGACGGCCTGGCCGCCGTAGAAGTGGTTCTGCCGTGTCGCCTCCTCCGCCATGCGGGCGGCGGGCCTTACGACGGGGCCTGCTTGCCGTACCGGCGCTGGAAGCGCTCGACGCGGCCGCCGGTGTCGACGAGCTTCTGCTTGCCCGTGTAGAAGGGGTGGCAGTTCGAGCAGATCTCGACGCGCAGCTCCGGCTTCGTGCTGCGGGTCTGGAACGTGTTGCCGCACGAGCAGTGCACGGTCGCGAGCACGTATTCGGGGTGGATGCCCTGCTTCATCGGTTGGGACTCCTCGGTCTGGTGGTCGGACAGTTACCTTACGCCTTGACCTTCTCGATCTCCTTGAGGAACTGCTCGTTCGACTTCGTGGTCCGGATCTTGTCCGTGAGGAGCTCGAGCGCGGCCGCCGGCTCGAGCGCGTGGAGCACGCGCCGCAGGCGCCACACGAGCGCCAGCTCCTCGGTCGGCATGAGCAGCTCCTCCTTGCGGGTTCCGCTCGCCTCGACGTTGATCGCCGGGAACAGGCGCTTCTCGGAGAGCTGCCGGTCCAGGCGCAGCTCCATGTTGCCCGTCCCCTTGAACTCCTCGAAGATCCCCTCGTCCATCCGCGAGCCCGTCTCGACGAGGGCGCTCGCGATGATCGTGAGGCTCCCCCCCTCCTCGATGTTCCGGGCGGCCCCGAAGAACCGCCGCGGAGGGTACAGCGCGGTCGAGTCGATGCCACCGGACAGGATCTTGCCCGAGGCCGGTGCCGCGAGGTTGTACGCCCGCGCGAGCCGCGTGATCGAGTCCAGGATGATCGCGACGTCCCGGCCCATCTCGGCGAGTCGCTTCGCGCGCTCCAGGACGAGCTCGGTGACCTGGATGTGCTGGTCCGGCGGCTTGTCGAACGTGGAGTAGACGACCTCGGCCGGGGTGACCGTCCGCTGCCAGTCGGTCACCTCCTCGGGACGCTCGTCGACGAGCAGGATGATCACGTGCGTCTCGGGGCTCGAGCTGATGATCCCGTTCGCGATGTTCTTCAGCACCGTCGTCTTGCCGGCCTTGGGCGGCGAGACGACCATCCCGCGCTGCCCCTTGCCGATCGGGGCGACCATGTCGATGATCCGACCCGTCACGTCGGTCGGCCCCGTCTCGAGCCGGAAGCGCTCGTGCGGGAACAGCGGCGTGAGCTTCTCGAACACGGGACGCGACTTCGCGGTCTCGGGGTCCAGGTCGTTCACCGTGTCGATCTGCAGGAGCGCGAAGTACTTCTCGTTGTCCTTCGGCTGCCGGACCTTGCCGGTCACCGTGTCACCCTTGCGGAGCATGAACCGCCGGACCTGCGACAGCGACACGTAGATGTCCTGCTGCCCGGGCAGGAAGCCGGACGTCCGGAGGAACCCGTACCCCTCCGGCAGGATGTCGAGCAGCCCGGTCGACGTGGGGGCGTTCGCGAGCTCCTCCTCCCGCATCTCGAACTCGCGCTGGCGCCGCTCCTCACGCTGACGGCGGCGCTCCTCGCGCGAGGGGCGCCGGCGGCCGCCCTCGGGGCGCTGGCCGTCGGGACGTTCGTGCCGGTCCTGACGATCGGGACGGTCCTGGCGTTCCTGGCGGTCGGTCCGGTCGCGTTGCGTCCGGTCGGTCCGGTCGGTCCGCTCGGAGACATCGTCCCGTCGGGGCCGCTCGGCGGGCTCGGTCTCGCCGGTCGCCGTCGCTGTCGGGGTTCCCGCTCGCGCCTCGCTCGTCACCTCGCCGTTGCCGCCGGCGTCGGCCGGCGCGGAGGGCTCGGGGGCGGCGGGGGACTCCACGGCCGTGGTCCGCTCCCGTGCCGGGAAGTCGAAGGCCTCCCCGTTCTCGTGCGCGAGGATGCTGTCGATCAGATCCGCCTTCTTCAGGCGCTGGTGTCCCTCGATGCCGAGGTCCGTCGCCATCTGATGCAGCTCCGCAGCGACCTTCCCCTCGAGGGCGCTCTTGTCCATCGTCGCCAACCTAGGCTCCTTCCTCGAGCTCCTCATGCAGGACCTTCCAGTCCTCGAGGAACTTGTCCAACCCGATATCGGTGAGTGGGTGCTTCACCAGCTGCGCGAACACCGCGTAGGGCATCGTCGCGATGTCGGCCCCCGCGAGCGCCGACTCCACCACGTGCATCGGGTGGCGGAGCGACGCGGCCAGGACGTTCGTCTCGTACCCCTGGACCTCGTAGATCTCGCAGATCCGCCGCAGCAGGTCCATCCCGTCGGAGGCGACGTCGTCCAGGCGCCCCAGGAACGGCGACACGATGTACGCGCCGATCTCGGCCGCCAGGATCGCCTGGGCCGGCGAGAACACGAGGGTCACGTTGACCCGGATGCCGTCCTTCACCAGACGCGTGCCCGCCGTGAGGCCGTCCGGCGTCATCGGCACCTTCACGACGGCGTTCGCGGCCATCTGCGCGAGCCCGACGCCCTGCTCGTACATCGCCTCGGCCTCCAGCTCGGTCGTCTCGAGCGAGATCGGCCCGTCGACCTCCTCGAGGATCACCTTCCAGACCTGGTCGGGGTCCGCGTGCTCCTTCGCGACGAGCGACGGGTTCGTGGTGACCCCGCCGAGGACGCCCCAGCGGTTCACCTCACGGATCTCGTCGATGCTTGCGGTGTCGAGGAACAGCTTCACGTGCGGCTCCCTTCCTTCACGCGCGGGTCGTCGGCCGTCGGCCGGACCTGGGCGGCCCGCTCCATCGCCCGCTCCATCACGATGTCGATGACGGCGGCGATGGACCGGTCGAAGTCGTAGTTGGGCACGACGGGCACGCCGTGCGAGAGCGCCTGGCTCTTGATGTAGCGCTGGATCCGGCGGATGTTCTCGAAGCCATCGAGGTACCGCGACGCCGGCCGACCGCCCTGGTCGGCCCAGCGCGCCACGAAGTGGCTGCGGTGCACGTCCTCGTCCTCGACGGTGACGACCACCGGCACGACGAGGATCCGCTCCTCCCAGGCGGACACGTCCACGAACCCCGGGACGATGTGCGCGCCCTCGAGCACGATGTCCGTGCCCTCGAGCGCCGCGCGCTCGACCAACGCCTGCAGGCCGACGGCGACGGCGGAGGTCTGCTCGCGGAACCCCACGATGGCGGCCTCTCGACCCGGCGGCTCGCGCAGGGCGGCCCCGGCCTCGAAGGACGAGGCGTGGAGAGAGGGCATCAGCTCGCGCGAGAACATCGCGCGCATGACCTCCCGCACGGCATCGCTCGCGACGACCCGGACGATGCCGAGGCGCGCGGCGAGCTGCGTGGCGATGGTGGACTTGCCGACCCCGGTCGTCCCCCCGATCAGGACGACCAACGGGATGTCGAGCGCCTCGACCTCCTGCCACCGGACGAAGTTCCTCGCGTAGCGATCCCCGGCGATGTCCTCGATGACCTCGAGCACCAGGCGGTCGAGCGCCTCATCCGTGACCGACGGCTTCCCGAGCTCGATCAGCCGGTCCTCGATGGCCTCGGCGACCTGGTAGGCGCGCACGGGTGACAGACCCGTGACCATGACCTGTGATGCCATCAGGCCCTTCGAGTACGGGAGTCCGGTCTCGCGTCCGGAGATCAGGATGTGGGGGCTCTTCGTGTCCCTCGTCATCGCTTCCTACTGCCGTCGTTCGTGACGCTGCTCCGCCAGCCGTGTCGCCTGTCGGATCGCCGCCGTGAGGTCGTCGGGATCCCCGTCGACCACGACGGCGCGGTTGTCGCAGAACACGACCTCCGCTCCCCTGCCGAGCGCCCGATCGCACGCGACGTCCACCGCGGCGGCCTTCAGCTCGGTGAGGAGCACGTCGTATCCGGGCGCACCTTCCATGTCCTTCGCCAGCCCGGCACGGTCGGCCAGACTGGCACTCCAACCCACCACGCGACACCCGTGGGTCTCTTCCAGGTGTTCGGCCTGCCTCTCGGCCACCTGCCCCGGCGCCGTCGTGGTGAAGAACACGTCCCTCCCCCGCACGTCGCCCAACGGCAGTGGTTCGAACTCCGTCACGACGAGCCGGGCATCGTTGCGGAGCCGCTGAACGTGGGATCGCAGGGTAGGGAGGTTCTCGAGCCCGGCTGGGCTGGTGCCCATCGTAACAACGACCACGTCGGATAGCAACAGCCGGAAGGGGCCCAGGTAGCCGCCCAGGTACTCGGGCGGGAGGGCAGCCGGCACCACGAGGATGCCGGCGTCCCAGGGCACGGGCGGGACCGAGGACCCGCTGCCCTCGAGGACGACGATGCCGGCCCCGAGCCGGAGCGCGAGCTCGGCGGCAGGCCGGACGCTCGACACGTACGGCGCCCCGGCCAGACCGCCCGCCGCGCGGCGCGCGCCGACCGTCGTGACCCCGGTGGTGACCGCGTCCTCCAGGTAGTCGGACGCCGCATGCTGTCCCCGACGGACCAGCTCGAGGAGCCGCTCCACCGTCACCGATCCGGCCTCGGCGACCTGCGGCGCCGCCGGGCCGCCGCGGCCCATCGCGACGACGATCGGCCCGAGACCGAGCCCGGCCGCCACCCGGGCGACCTCGCCGGCGATCGCCGTCTTCCCCGTCCGCTTGCCCGTCCCGATCACGGCGAGCGTCGGCGCCGGCAGCGGCGGCCCCCAGATCGGCGGGTCCAGGCGGAAGTCCGCGCCCAGGTACGGGACGCCGCGGGCGAGGGCGACGGCGGCGAGCTCCATGCGCTCGCGGTAGCCGAGGACCGGCTCGTCGGACAGGTCCAGCACGCCATCGGGGCCGAGCGCCTCGAGCGCCTCCGCGAGCGCCGAGGCGGGCTCCCGGCCGGCGGGGCGCACCTCGACGCCGAGCTCGGGGAGCTCGTCGGCCGCGAGCTTCTCGGTTCCGCCGACGAGCAGCGCGCCGAGCACGTCGTGGCCCGCCGCCCGGGCCGACTCCAGCGCCCACCGGGTCACCGGCGGGTAGTGCTCACCATCGACGAGAACGAGGACCTTCATCGGAACGGGATCTCCCGGCTTCGCGCCCCGGACCGGCGCTACTCGCCGAACGGGGCGGGAGCCCGCTGCTGGACCGGCGGTTCGAACTCCCGATAGAACTGCTCGCCGCTCGACAACGAGAAGTGAGCGATCATCGACGCGCCGCCGAACGGGTAGCGCCGCATGATGCGGACCTCCTCGCCGTCGACCTCGAGCACGTTGTAGCAGGGCTTCGTGTACCCGCGCACGCGCAGGGACGAGACGGTGCCGGCGTTCGCGATCCACAGGTTCTCCAGGCGCCACACGTACGGCACGTGCTTGTGGCCCGAGAGCACGATGTTCACCCCGGCCGTCACGAGCTCCTCGAGGACGTCCCCGGCGTCCATCACGGTGCTGCGCTCCCGCCCCGTCCCGGGGATCGGCAGCAGGTGATGGTGGAGCGCGAAGATCTTCACGTCGGCCGGCGGGGCGAACTGCTCCTGGATCCAGCCGTAGTGCATCCGCCCCACCATGCCCTCGTTGAGATCGGGCTCGCTCGAGTCCACGCCGACGATCCGGACGCCCTGCACATCCACGCTCCACGTGCGCGCCCCGATGAGCTCCTCGAAGTGCAGGTACCCGACGTTGCGGGCGTCGTGGTTGCCCGGGACGGTGTGCATCGGCGCCTGGATGCGCTCGGCGTACGCGAGCCAGTTCTTGTACTCCGGCCGATACCCCTCGCTCGTGAGATCGCCGGTGTTGATCACGACGTCCGGCTGCAACTCGTTCAGCTCCACGATGACGCGTTGCATCATGTTCGGCACGAAGTAGGGCGACCCGACATGCGGGTCGGAGATGTGGGCGATCGTGACCACCCGGCCAGTCTATCGGGGAGGCCCGGCTCGGCGGTTCAGCGTCCCACGGCGCAGCTCGCGGCTGGAGCGAGGATACTGCGGACGTGAACGGCCTCGACGTGGTGCTCGTGGTGGTCCTCGTCGCGGCCGTCGTCTCAGGACACCGCCGCGGCGCGGCCCTGCAGCTGTTCTCCTACAGCGGTCTCCTGCTCGGGCTCATGGCGGGGGCGCTCCTCGCGCCGCGCGTGGCGACGCTGGTGGACGGCGCCTCGGCGCAGGCCATCGCGGCCGTCGCCGCCCTGCTCGTCGGTGCGGTGGCGGGAGACACCGCCGGGCGGCTGGTCGGCTCGCGCGTCCGGCGGCATGCCCGCGGATCGAGGTTCCGGCGGGCCGACGCGCTCGGCGGGGTCCTCGTCGCCGCCGTCGCGACCCTGCTCGCCATCTGGTTCGTCGCGCTCAACCTCGTGAACGGACCCTTCCCTCGCCTGTCGTCCGAGGTCCGAGACTCCGCGATCGTGCGGGGGCTCGGCGTCGCCCTGCCGGACCCCCCGTCGGTCGTGGGCGAGGTGCGCCGGCTCTTCGACCGGTTCGGCTTCCCCGAGGTGTTCGAGGGCATCCCCCCCGAACCCGCGGAGCCGGTCGCCGGCCCCTCGCGCGCCGAGACACAGGATGCCGTGGACCTCGCCGCCCGGAGCACGGTGAAGGTGATCGGCCGGGCATGCGAACACATCCAGGAGGGGAGCGGCTTCATCGTGGACGACGGGTACGTGATCACGAACGCGCACGTCGTCGCCGGCGTGCGGGATCTCGAGGTGAGCGACGCCGACGGCGCGGGCGGCACCGCGACGACGGTGTTCTTCGACCCGGAGCTCGACCTGGCGGTCCTCCGCGTGGACGCGCCCCTCGGCGGCGCGCCACTCGGGCCGGCGCTGCCGCTCGCACCCTCCGACGTCGAGCGCGGGTCGGTGGGCGCGGTCCTCGGCTATCCCGGCGGCGGGGGGCTGACCGGCACCGGTGCTGCCGTGCGCCAGCCGATCGCCGCCCTCGGTCACGACATCTACGGCCGTGCCGACGTCCAGCGGGACGTCTACGAGCTCCAGGTCGAGGTCCGGCCGGGCAACTCCGGCGGCCCGTTCGTCCTGGTGGACGGCACCGTCGCGGGCCTCGTGTTCGCGGCCTCGAGCGTCGATCCCGAGATCGGGTACGCGATCCGCACGAGCGAGCTCGAGGACGAGATCCGGGTCGCGACCTCGCGCACGACCCCGGTCGACACCGGCCCCTGCCTGCGGTGAGCGTCACTGCGATGGGTCGCCCCCGGGCGGCTACTCCTCCATCACCACGCGCACGTCGCCTTCGCGGGAGAGGACCGAGAACGAGGTGATCTCGCCCTCGCGTCGGAACAGCAGCGAGATGCGGCTGCCGCCGACGACGAGGTTGCGGACCTCGACGGTGTTGAGCCAGGTCGGCAGGTGCGGCTTGTTCACGGTGAGCAGGTTCATGTGCGCGCGCGCCGAGATCCCCAGCATCGCCTGGAGCATCAGGAACGGCGAGCCGGCCGCCCACGCCTGCGGCGAGCAGGCGATCGGGTAGCTGACGGGGCGATTCGGCGTCCGCCTGGTGAATCCGCAGAAGAGCTCGGGCAGACGCATGTAGTCGGCCTGGATGGCCGCGTCGAACAGCGCCGTGGCGACGCGGTTCGTCGAGCGCACGAACCCGTAGCGCTTGAGGCCGGCCGCGATCAGGGCGTTGTCGTGGGGCCACACGGACCCGTTGTGGTAGCTCATCGGGTTGTACGCGATGGCCGACTTGCTCATCGTGCGGACGCCCCATCCCGAGAACATGTCCGGCGCGAGGAGCCGCTTCGCGAGGGCGATGGCCTTGTCGTCGTCGACGATGTGGCAGTACAGGCCGTGCCCGGGGTTCGAGGTCACCGTGCGGACCTGCCGCTTGTCGGCGTCGAGCGCCGTCGCGAAGTACTGCTCGTCCTCCATCCAGAACGCGTCGTTGAAGCGCTGACGGAGCTCCTCTGCCTGCGCGATCAGCCGGTCGGCCTCGTGTTCGCGTCCGAGCGCCAGGTACACGTCCGCCATCCGCTCCTTGGCCATGTAGACGTAGGCCTGGACCTCGGCGAGCGCGATCGGCGGCTCGGCGATCCGGCCGTCGGCGTGGACGATCGAGTCGTGCGAGTCCTTCCAGCCCTGGTTGCGGATCCCCCCGGCCGACCGGCACAGGTACTCGACGAACCCGTCCCCGTCCAGGTCTCCGTACCCGTCGATCCACCCAAGGGCGGCCTCGGCGGCCGGCAGGAGCTCCTCGGCGAACGCAAGGTCGCCCGTCCAGCGCAGGTGCTGTCCGTACAGGATCAGGAACCACGGCGTGGAGTCGACCGAGCCGAAGTAGGGCGTATGCGGGACGACCCCAGCCCCGGCCAGCTCCCCCCGCCGGATCTCGTGCAGGATCTTCCCCGGCTGCTCGTCCCGCCAGTCGTCGACCTGCGAGCCCTGGTGCCGTGCGAGGAACGCGAGCGTCTCCCGCGCCGGCCGAGGGTTGATGCTGAGGAGCTGGTGCGAGGCGATGAGCGCGTCGCGGCCGAACACCGTCACGTACCACGGGATCCCCGCCGCGATGATGTGCCCGTCCCCGGTCCCCGTGTCCAGGGCTCGGAGGTCCCGCAGGCTGCGGTCGAGCAACTCGTTGAATAGCTCGTTGTCGGTGACCACCTGCGTCGAGGCTTGTTCCCACTCCTCGTAGGAGCGGCGCACGCCGTGGACCGCGGCGTCGAACTCGAGCTCCGAAGGCGTCCGCGAGCCGGTGATCGGCTCGATGGTGAGGCCGATCAGCTTCGTCTGATACGGGCCGAGGGTCAGCCGGAACGTCGCGTGGACGATCCGGCCCTCCGCGCGCAACTCGTCCGGCCGACCGGCGAACACGACGTGGGTCTCGCGCCGGACGCCGTCGCGTCCCATCATGCCGAACACGACGCGCGAGTCCTCGAGCGTCGGGGTCTCCGGGATCGGGTGCTCGGGCGAGAGCATCCCGCGGACCTCGAAGATGTCGGCGAAGTCGGCCCCGAGGACGAAGGACACCTCCAGAGAGACCGGGAACGCGTTGTAGTTCTTCACGCGGACCCGCTCGAACAGCCGGCCGTTGATGACGCGGACCCGCCGGATGTTCAACGTCTGCTGTGGCACGACGATGCGGTCGCCCTCGTACAGGTCGGGGTTGGTGAGGTCGACGTGCGACATGTAGCCGCGCTCGGACGACGAGGACAGCAGGACCGGGTCTCGCCCGCCGACCGTCATGCGGAAGTGCGAGAGGAACCGCGTGTCGCGGGCGTAGAGCCCGAGCCCGTAGCTGCCGCCGTGGTCGAGGTTGCCCTCCAGGTCGGAGTACAGGAACGTGTCGCCTTCCTTCACCGCGAGCGTCTTGCTGGCGAGGTCGGTGACGAGGACGGGCGCCGCGCCCTCGACGGCGCGCTCCAGGGTCGGATGAGGCTCGGGGTTCGTGCTCACGGGTCCGAGTGTCGGGTCGGCGGTGGGCTCGTGCGATGACATCGGTCACATCCCCCCGGGCCTGGAGGCTCAGCCCTCGACGATCTGGACGCCGTCCCGTCGCACGGGAACCCGGAGCACGCGCCAGCCCTCGCCCGGATCCGGGATGGGCCGTGGGTCGCGCTCGAACGCGAGGAGCGTGGGGCCGGACCCCGACACACACACGGGGACGTTGGCTGCGTGGAGCCGGTCGAACACCTCCCGGACCTCGGGCACGAGGGCGAGCCGGACGTCCTGATGCAGGCGGTCCGCCATCGCGAGACGCAGGTCGTCCGGGGCGTGGAGGATCCGGGCCGTCGTGAGCGCCGCGTGGCCGATGTTGAACACCGCGTCCTCGCGGGAGACGGTCGCGGGCAGGACCCGGCGGGCCTCGTCGGTCGAGACCCGGACTTGCTGGGGGACCAGGAGCACCGGACGGAGATCGGGATGCGGCTCGAGCCGCTCGACGTCGTCGCCCGCCACGATCGTGAAGCCGCCGAACGCCGCGGCGGCCGCGTTGTCCGGGTGTCCCTCCAGCTCCGCGGCGAACGAGAACGTGGTGTACGGATCGTGCGGGCGCTCGACGAGATCGAACAGCGCAGACGCGAGCGCGACCCCCGCGACCGCGGCCGCTGCACTGGAACCGAGCCC
This sequence comes from Actinomycetota bacterium, assembly GCA_035718185.1. GTDB lineage: Bacteria > Actinomycetota > UBA4738 > UBA4738 > HRBIN12 > HRBIN12. The sequence goes on along the minus strand of DASTHN010000140.1, from coordinate 17,633 downwards.
ACGCGCGAGCGGGATGCGGTTCACGCCGTGGAGATGCAGCGGCGGAAGGGCGAGGCGACGTGTCTGCACCGCAGCCTCCTCGACGAACCGCATCGCGCGGCTGACCATGTCGGTGCCGTCGGTGGGGAGCTCGTCGGCGCCCTCGCCCTCCCACGACACGCCCGCCTCCCCCTCGGTGTCGATCGTGACCTCGTTGCACAGGTCGAGCGCCAGGCCGAAGCAGTCGAACCCCGGCCCCAGGTTGGCGGAGGTGGCGGGCACGCGCGCGGTGAGCTTCACGGCGCCGGAGCTTACAGCCCGAGCTGCGCGGCCACCGAGGCCGGGTCCGCGGGGACGCTCGGCGGGTGGCCGGCGCCGGTGATCGCCCACTCCGGGTCCTTGAGGCCGTGGCCCGTGAGCACACACACGATGGTCGCGCCGGCCGGCAGCGTCCCCTCGGCGCCCAGGTGCAGGAGCCCGGCGACGCTCGCGGCCGACGCCGGCTCGGCGAACAGGCCCTCGTGCGCGACGCGACGGTACGCCGCGAGGATCTCGCGGTCGGTGACGGCCAGGATGCCGCCCTCGGACTCCGTCGCCGCGGCGACGGCCTTGTCCCACGACGCCGGGTTCCCGATGCGGATCGCGGTGGCGATCGTCTGCGGGTCCTTCACCGGGTGCCCGAGCACGAGCGGCGCCGCGCCGGCGGCCTGGAACCCGAACAGCCGCGGCGGCTCGTGGATCACCCCATCGGCCAGGTACTCCGAGTAGCCCATCCAGTGGCTCGAGATGTTCCCGGCGTTCCCGACGGGTACGCAATGCAGATCCGGGGCGCGGCCGAGCGCGTCGCACACCTCGAACGCGAGCGTCTTCTGGCCCTGCAACCGGTAGGGGTTCACCGAGTTCACGAGCGTGACCGGGTAGTGCCGAGAGAGGTCCTGCGCCAGCTCGAGCGAGGCGTCGAAGTTGCCCTCGACCTCCAGGACTCGGGCGCCGTGGACGAGCGTCTGCGCCATCTTGCCCATCGCGATCTTCCCCTTCGGGACCAGGACGGCACACGTCATGCCGGCCTTCGCCGCATATGCCGCGGCGCTCGCGCTCGTGTTGCCGGTCGAGGCGCACACGACGGCCTTCGAGCCCTGCTCGACGGCCTTGCTGATCGCGAGCGTCATCCCGCGGTCCTTGAAGGACGCGGTGGGGTTCGCACCCTCGTACTTCAGCCAGACCTCGCACCCGGTCTCGAGCGAGAGCACCTCCGAACGCACGAGCGGCGTGCCCCCCTCTCGCAGCGTGACGACGGGCGTGTCGTCCGTGACCGGGAGCCGGTCCCGGTATTCCTCGACGATGCCGCGCCACTGGTGCGTCATCCGGTCACTCCTCGGCCTCGACGCGCAGGATCGAGCGGACCTCGCGCACGGACGAGAGGGCGCGGATCTGCGTCGCGGCGTCCTGGAAGGCGCCCTCGCGCGCGCGGTGGGTAACGAACACGAGCCTGGCCTCGTCGCCCATCCCCTCCTGCCACATGCTCTTCAGGGACACGCGGTTCCGGCCGAACACACCGGCGATCTCGGCCAGGACGCCCGGACGGTCCTCGACGCTCGTGAGGATGTAGTACTGCCCCTCCATCTCGGCCATCGGGCGGATCGTGCGCTCGTGGAAGCAGGTGCAGCCCACGCCCCGAGCCCCGGACCGGAGGTTCCGCGCCACGCTCACCAGGTCGCCGACGACCGCGGTCGCCGTGGCATCGCCGCCGGCGCCGCGACCGTAGAACATCAGCTCGCCGATGTGCGGTCCCTCCACGAACACGGCGTTGTACGCGTCGCGAACCGCGGCGAGCGGGTGCATCGCGGGGATCATCGCAGGGTGCACGCGCGCGGCGATCCGCTCACCCTCGACGAGCTCGGCGATCGCGAGGAGCTTCACGACGTAGCCCAGACGCCGCGCGAACTCGATGTCCTCGGGCGAGACGCGAGCGATCCCCTCGCGGAACACGTCCGCCGACGTGACACGGGCGTTGAAGGCGATCGAGGCCAGGATCGCGCACTTGGCCGCCGCGTCGTGCCCATCGACGTCGGCGGTCGGATCTGCCTCCGCGTAGCCGAGCGCCTGCGCCTCGGCCAACACGTCGCCGAAGGGCCGTCCCTCCTCGGCCATCTTCGTGAGGATGAAGTTCGTCGTGCCGTTCACGATCCCGAGCACGCGGCGTACCCGCTCCCCCGTGAGCGACTCCTTCAGCGGCCGGATCAGCGGGATGCCGCCGCCGACCGAGGCCTCGAAATACAGGTCGAGCCCCTTGGCGTCCGAGGCGTCGAACAGCTCCCGCCCCCGCGTCGCCAGGAGCTCCTTGTTCGCGGTGACCACCGGCTTGCCGCGCTCGAACGCCGCGAGGATCAGGGCGCCGGCCGGCTCGTCGCCTCCGATGAGCTCGCAGACGACGTCGACGTTCGGATCCTCGAGGACCTCCATCGGGTCCCCGGTGAAGCGTGCGCGGTCGAGCGGCACGTCGCGTGCCTTCGAGAGGTCCCGGACGGCGACACCCGCGATCTCCAGCTGGCAGCCGGCGCGGCGCGCGATGTCCTCGGCGTGCTCGTCGAGCAGCCGGATCACGGCTGCGCCCACGTTGCCGCAGCCGAGCAACCCGACACGTACCGCGCCCGCCCTCACCCGTCCTCCCCCAGCCAGAGGCCCATCAGTATCTCGTCCACGTCACCGTAGGACTTGCGCGAGTGCCGCCGCAGCCGGCCCTCCTCGACGAACCCGAAGCGGCGGTAGAGGAGGAGCGCCGCGCGGTTCTCGGGGAAGACCGAGAGCTCGACCTTCTCGACCCCCACGTCCCGAGCCCACCTCAGGGCCTCGGCGAGGAGCGCGGCGCCGATCCCGCGGCCCCGTCGGTCGGCCGCCACCGCCATCCCGAACGTGGCGACGTGCCGGATCACGGCGAACGGCTCGCGCGCGATCGAGATCCACCCGACGATCCGGTCGTCCTCGGCCGCGAGCAGGAACGCCTCGTTCGGCGTCCTCGAGCGCCGGAACCGGCGCTTCGTCTCGCGGGTCGAGCGCAGCACCCGCTCGATCCGCAGGAACCGATCCTCGGCCACGATGTCGCGGTACAGCGAGAGGAACCGGTCGGCGTCCCGCGGCGACGCGGCGCGGATCGTCACGCCCTCCGGTGGCTGGGCGTCACCGGGCGCCGCGACGATCGCGGGCTCGAGGCGGTCCAGGTCGGCGGCGTCCTCGCGCCGGACCCACACGCACGAACGGCCGTCGGCGACGGCGACGACGGCCGGCCGGCCGACGCGGTTGTAGACGCTGGCCATGGAGTAGGTGTACGCCCCCGTCCCCGCGAACGCGAGCAGGTCGCCCGGCTCCGGCTCGTGCGGCAGCTCGACCTCCTGGGCGAGCACGTCTCCCGACTCGCAGTGTCGGCCGACGACCTGGACGACCATCGGCTGACCGGCTCGGGGTGGGCCGGCGGGCGCCACCGAGTACCGGGAGCCGTAGAGCATCGGCCGCACGTTGTCCGACATCCCGCCGTCGACCGCGACGATCGGCGGCCCGTCGGCCGCGCGCTTCACCGTCCCCACCCGGTACAGGGTGAGCATCCCCTGGCCGACGACGGAGCGTCCGGGCTCGACGAGCGTGTGGGGCGCTCGGAGGCCGCGGCCCTGCGCGCCCTCCCGGACCCGGGCGAGCACCGCGGGCGCGATCTCGTCCAGGCTGGTGGGCGCCTCGTCCGTGTACGCGACCCCGAACCCCCCGCCCACGTCCAGGATGTCCGCCTCGAAGCCGGTCTCCTCGCGAAGGCGCACGAGCAGGTCCAGGAGCACGTCGATCTCGGCGAGGTACGGCTCGACCTCGAGCACCTGCGACCCGATGTGCGCGTGGATCCCCACGAGCTCCACGTGCGCGAGCTCCATCGCGCGGCGGACGGTCCCGGGCACGAGCGGCAGCGGCGTCCCGAATCTCGAGCCGGCCCCGCCGGTCCGGATCGCGCCGTGCGCCCCGGCGGCGACCTCGGGCACGACGCGGAGCAGGATCGGCTGGACCACGGGCACCGCGGCCGCGGCCGCCTCGAGCCGCTCGAGCTCCTGCGGGTTGTCCACGTTCACGAGCCGGACCCCCTCGCGTACGGCCAGCGCGAGCTCGGCGTCGCTCTTGGTGTTGCCGTGCAGGACGATCCGGGGCGCGGGGACACCGGCCCGCAGGCAGGCCTCAAGCTCGCCGTCGGTCGCCGCGAGCAGGTCCAGCCCCTCGGCGGCGACGAGCCGGATCATCTCGTGCGAGGTGAACGCCTTCACCGCGTACAGGGGGTGCGGGAACAGCCGCGCGAAGGTCCGGGCGCGCTCGCGCAGGTGCGCCTCGTCGGCCACGAGCAGCGGCGTGCCGTAGCGGCGGGCGAGCGTCTCGGCGGTCACGCCGGCGACCGAGAGCCCTCGATCGTCGAACGTCGCGTTCGCCGGCCAGGGGCCGACGGCGCGCTCAGGCATCCACGCGCTCCATCGCCTCTGGGGCCGAGACGCCGAGGAGGCCGAGCACGTTCGCGATCGCGAGCCTGGCCCCGGTGCAGAGCCACAGGCGCGCCTGGGTGAGGTCCTGGTCCTCGGTCACCACGCGGCACTCCGTGTAGAAGCGATGGAACCGCGACGCCAGCTCCTGCGAGAAGTACGTCAGCCGGTGTGGCGCCCGGAGCTCGGACGCCTCGGCGACGCGCGCCGGGACCTCCGCGACCGCCTTCAGGAGCTCGACCTCGGCCTCCGTCGACAGGAGAGCGAGGTCCGCGTCCTCCACCGGGCGGAGCGGCACGCCGCGCTCGGCCGCGTGCCGCAGGATGCTCGCGATCCGCGCGTGTCCGTACTGGACGTAGAAGACGGGGTTGTCCATCGTCTGGCGCTTCACGAGCTCGATGTCGAAGTCGATCGGCGAGTCGCTCGAACGGGACAGGAGCGTGAACCGCGTGGCGTCCACACCCACCTCGTCGAGCAGCTCGTCGAGCATCACGATGTCGCCGGCACGCTTGCTCATCCGGACCAGCTCGCCGCCGCGGAACAGGGTGACGAACTGGTACAGGATGATCTCGACGGCGTCGGGATCGAACCCCATCGCCTCGGCGGCGCCCTTCACGCGAACCACGTCGCCGTGGTGGTCGGCGCCCCATACGTAGATCAGGTGGTCGAAGCCGCGCCCGAACTTGTCCCAGACGTAGGCGCAATCGGCCGCGAAGTACGTCGGGGCGGCGTTCGCGCGGATCAGCACCCGGTCCTTGTCGTCCCCGAAGGCCGTCGATCGGAACCAGACCGCCCCGTCGGCCTCGTAGGCGTGGCCGCCGGCGCGCAGGCGCTCGACGGCCTGCGCGACCTCGCCCGACGCGTGGAGCTCCTTCTCGTGCAGGTACCGGTCGAAGCGCACGCCGAACCGCTCCAGCGTGCCCTTGATCCCCGAGAGCATCCGCTCCGCGCCCTCGTGGAGGATCCGCGCGTGTCGCTCCGCCGGCTCCAGGTCCGCGAGGGCGTCGCCGAACGCCGCGACCAGATCCTCCGCCACGTCGCCGATGTACGAACCGTGGTACCCCTCGTCCGGGACCTCGGCGTCGCGGCCGAGCCGCTGGAGGTACCGAGCCTCGACGGACGCTCCGAACAGGTCCATCTGCCGGCCGGCGTCGTTGAAGTAGTACTCGCGCTGCACGCTCCACCCGGCGGCCTCCATCACCGCGGCGATCGCGTCGCCGATGACGGCGTTCCGGGCGTGCCCGATGTGGAGCGGCCCGGTCGGGTTCGCGCTCACGAACTCGACCTGGATCGAGCGTTCGAGCGGTTCGCCGCGTCCGTACGCCGCACCGCGCCGCACCGCCTCGCGGAGCGCGTCGTGGAGCCACTCGTCCGTCACGAAGAAGTTCACGAACCCCGGGCCCGCGATCTCGACCCGCTCGACGAAGGTGGCCTGCGGCAGGTGACGGACGAGGATGTCCGCGACCTCCCGCGACGGGCGACCGACACGCCCGGCCAGCGCCAGGGCCACGTTCGTCGCGAAGTCGCCGTGCTCCTTCTTCTTCGGCGTCGAGAGCTCGACCGGCGGCGCCTCCCCTTCCAGGCCGAGCTCGCCCGTGGACGCGCGCAGCGCCTCCTCGACCAGGGCGATGAGGCGTTCCTCGATCATGGCGGCGGGGCCTCAGCGGGCCTGGCTCTCGAGCGCGGCCCGGACGATCGCGATCAGGACCGGGGGCTCGAACGGCTTCGTGACGTACTCGAACACGCCGAGAGCGTAGCCGCGCTCCCGGTCCTCGTCCTGGGCCTGCGCCGTCACCATGACGACCGGCACGTGCGCCGTCTCGGGCGCGAGTCGGAGCCGACGACAGACCTCGAACCCGTCGATCCCGGGCAGCACGACGTCGAGCACGACGACGTCCGGCGGGCGCTCGCTCGCCTCGCGCAGCGCGTCCTCGCCGCTCGAGCACCCGACCACGTCGAACCCCTCCAGCCGCAGGTTCACCTGGATCAGGCGCAGGATGATCGGCTCGTCGTCGACGACGAGCACGCGCGGCACGGTGTGCGTCTCGGCCTCCACGGGCGGCAAGCATAGGCGCCCTCGGCCGAGGGCGGGTCCGTTGCTAGACTCGGCCTGCGAGCCCTCGTAGCTCAGGGGATAGAGCGCCGGCCTCCGGAGCCGGGTGCGCAGGTTCGAATCCTGCCGAGGGCACCCACCCTCGCTCGGAGCGTCGGCTACTCACCCGGGTCGGGGCCGGGCAGGATCAGCGCGGCGTCGCCGACGGGACGCTCGCGGCCGTCCGACGGACGGTTGACCACCTCGCCCTCGACGACCATCGCGCTGGAGCCGCCGCCGTCCAGGTTCACGGCGTCCACGGCCCCCAGCCGCCGCATCAGGCGCGCGAACGCCCTCGTGCTGAGGCCGATCGAGTACTTCGGCTGGCGCCCGTCGACGACGACGAGCAGCAGACGGCCGTCACCCTGGATGCCGATGCCCGTTCGGGGATCCGCGTGACAGCTACCGACCCGGCAGCCCTCGGGGAGGGCGAGCGCGCCGCCGTCCAGGAGCCGCGCGCCGCCTCCCAGGACGTCGAACGCGTCCGAGAAGCCGGTGTCCCACCGGACGGTCAGGGTCGTGCCGACCGCCGTGGCGAACAGCTGCGTCGCCTCGTCCGTTCCGGGCGTCGCGGACAGGACCACGCCCGACGTCACGTCCATGGGCTCGGTCGAGCATGCCCTCCGGTCGACGACGAAGGACCGCTCCAGCCCCGTGGAAGGGGACGGTGTGACGGCGCCCGTCGGCTCCAGGTGGATCGAGCACGCATCGGCGGGCGGCGGCGCGAGCGTGCCGCCGGGGGCGGAGTACCCGGCGATCTCGCCGATGCCCGGATCGCCGTCGTTCCAGCGATCGACCGTCCACGGCAGCCCGTGCATCGAGCCCTCGACGACGACCGTCTGCTCCGGACGAGCCACGAACGCTCCGAGCTCGTTCCGGGGCACGACGAACGCGTTCCCACGCACCACGGGTGCATGCAGGAACGATCCGTCGGCGACGAAGGGATGGATCGGACGGCCGGTGCTCCGATCCGAGAAGTCCCCGTTGATCGCGGCGAGGGCCCCGTGGCGGTCCGCCATCGCGCTGACGGTCGCCCGCGCGGGGAGGCGCTCGCCGGCCAGCGTCACGTCGAACGTCAGGGGATAGGTCGCGACGTCGGCGCGCAGGACGAAGACGCGACGCGGGATCTTGCGGTCGACGATCTTCACGAACGTCAGGCCCGGCGCGACCTCCCGGCGAACGGTCCTCGTCCGCGGTCCGGCCGTCCGCCGCGACAGGCGGTCCGCGAAGCGCATCTCCCGCTCGGTCGGCTCGTACCGCTCGCGCCGATCGGCCGACGCGGGTGTCCCGAGCGACGACGCGAGGAGCGCCGCGGAGACTACCGTGGCGGCGAAGAGCCGCGACCGTCGGAGGCTGCTAGGTTCCACGGAGGCCCCATCGTAGTCGTCATGCGCAGGATCATCGCGTCCGTCGTGAGCGTGCTCGCCATCGCGGTCGCGCTCGTCCCGATGGAGCCGCGAGCCGCTCGGGCGTTCCCGGCGACGAACGGCCGGATCGTCTTCCGCAGCGATCGCGGCGGCGGCGCGGACCTGTTCTCGATCTCGGCGGACGGGACCGGCGAGGCGCGCGTCACGCGGACCGCGACCGACGAGCTCGACCCCGCCGTCTCGCCCGAGGGCAGCCGGATCGCGTTCGCGCGTCGACCGCGATCGGGGTCCGGGTCGGATCTGTTCGTCCGAGGTCTGGGCGGCCCCGTGCGCGTGACGGCCACACCGGTGCCCGAGCGGCACCCGGCGTGGTCGCCGGACGGGACCCGGATCGTGTACACGGCCCGGGCCTCGCGCGCGGGACCGTTCCGGCTGTTCGCGGTCAACATGGACGGTCGCGACCGCACGCAGCTGACGAGCCACCCGATGGGCGGCTACGACGCCGACCCCGCGTGGTCGCCCGACGGGTCGACGATCGCGTTCGTCAGCGACCGCGTCGGCGGCTTCCCCGAGATCTACGTCGTGGACGCCGACGGGTCCGGTCACCGTCGGCTAACCGAGAACACCCTGATCGACGCGAACCCCGCGTGGTCCCCCGACGGGAGCCGGATCGCGTTCACGCGGTGCTGCCCGGGCGGCGACCACGACCTGTACCTGATGGACGCGGACGGATCCAACGTCGTCCGATTGACGGACTCACCGGCCGAGGAGACGGATCCGACGTGGTCCCCCGACGGCACCCGGCTCGCCTACGTGGCCTTCCCGGCCGGCGGCGGCAACGTCGACGTCTGGACGATCGACGCCGACGGCGGCAACGCCACCCGTCTCACGACGCACCCGGCGCCAGACCTGGCCCCCTCGTGGGAGGCGGTCCCCACGTGCACCGTCAGCGGTACGCCGGGCGACGACACGCTCGAGGGGACCACCACCTCGGACGTGATCTGCGGCGGCGACGGGAGCGACGAGATCCGGGCCGGCGACGGGTGGGACCTGGTCCTCGCGGGCCCGGGCGACGACACCGTCGACGGGCAGCTCGGCGACGATCTCATCGTCGGGGCGGAGGGCGACGACACCCTCCGGGGACGCGCGGGGTACGACGGGCTGTTCGGGAGCCAGGGCACCGACGCCTGCTTCCGAGGAGCCGAGGGCGGCTTCCTCCGAGGGTGCGAGACGCTGGCCGCGGGGCGACGACCCCCGGGGGGACGATGACGAGGCTCTACCTGCTCCGCCACGCGAAGTCGAGCTGGGACGAGCCCGGCCTGTCGGACCGCGACCGGCCGCTCGCGCCGCGCGGGGAGCGGGCCGCCGGACGCATGGCCGAGCACCTGCGCACCGCGGGCGTCCGTCCCGACGTGGTGCTCTGCTCCCCCGCGGTCCGTGCGCGGCAGACGCTCGAGATCGTGCAGGCCGCGCTTAGTGAGCCGCAGGTCCTCGTCGAGGACCCGCTCTACGCCACCGACGCCGACGGTCTACTCGAGCGCCTGCGCTCGCTGCCGGTGGGGACGGCGGCCGCGATGGTCGTGGCCCACAACCCGACGCTGCAGGACCTGGCGCTGGACCTCGCCTCGAGCGGCGCGGGCCTCGACCGTCTGCGCGAGAAGCTGCCGACGGGAGCCCTCGTCACCCTGGTGTTCGAGGGACCGTGGAGTGGTCTCGGGCCGGGCGGCGCCGTGCTGGAGGACCTCGTCGCCCCTCGGGGCTTGCGGTGACGGGGCTCGAGCGCGCCGACGAGCCGCTCCCGGAGCACGACCTGGACCCCGACCCGGTCGCCCAGCTCCGCTCGTGGCTCGCGGACGCCGAGCGCGCCGGGATCGAGCTCCACGATGCGATGGCGCTCGCCACGGCGGACGCGGCGGGTCGCCCCGCGGTGCGTCACGTGCTGCTGAAGGGCCTGGACGAGCGCGGGCTCACCTTCTTCACGAACCGGCTGAGCCGCAAGGGCCGCCACCTGGCCGAGAACCCGCGTGCCGCCGTCGTGTTCCTGTGGCGGGAGCTCCACCGGCAGGCGAGCGTAGTCGGGACGGTGACGCCGATCCCCGACGAGGAGTCGCTCGCGTACTTCCGCACGCGTCCGCGGGAGGCCCGCCTCGGCGCGTGGGCGTCCCGGCAGAGCGCGCCGGCCAGCTCCCGGGAGGTGCTCGATGACGCCTTCCGCCGGATGGCGGAGCGCTTCCCGCAGGACGACGTTCCGCTCCCGCCGAGCTGGGGCGGCTACCGGCTCCTCCCCGAGGAGTTCGAGTTCTGGAAGGGCCGTCGCCACCGTCTGCACGACCGGTTCCGCTACCTCCGATCAGAGGTGGGCTGGCGGATCGAACGCCTGTACCCATAGGGCGAGGGCTCCCTACTCCATCACGCGCAGCGTCGAGGGAACGTCCATCCGCCGCAGCCGCCGGGCCGTGAGGAGCGCGGCCGCCACCGCCGCCACGACTCCGATGCCCACCGCCATCAGGATCGTCCCGGGCGCGAGCGCGCGGACAAGGCCGACCTCGGGCGAGTCCGCCACGGCGACCTCCAGCAGCCCCCCGAGGGCCAAGATCCCGATCCCGACACCGACCGCGGCGCTGACGCATCCGACGAGGAGCCCCTCGACCCCGGTCATCCGGAGCAGCGTCCGGGGCCGGAGCCCGAAGGCGAACATCGTCGCGTGCTCCCGTGCGCGCTCGTCGATGTTGATGCTCGCGGCGTTGAAGGCGACGAGCAGCGCGAGGAGCGCGACGAACACCTCGACGGCACGGAAGATGCCGGCGAACCGGTCGATCAGATCGCGGAGCACGACCACCGTCGTGTCGACGGGCTGGACCGAGGCGATGCCCGGGATCTCGAACAGCGCGCGCTGGACCTGCCCCACCGACGCGTCGGGGCGCGGGAGCACCTGGAGGCCGTTGACGACGCCCGCGAGACCGAGCGCACCCGCGTCGTCGATCTCGACGTAGGCGAACGGACGCAGCGGGCCTGGGTGGACGCCGACGACCCGGAGCCTGGTGGTCCCGACCCGGAGCGAATCGGGTCCCGTGGGACGGGGATGCCGCAGCAGCACCGTGTCACCCACGGTGACGCCGAGGTCCTCGGCCGCCTGCTCGGCGATCACGATCGACGGCAGGTCGCCGGCCGGGACCCGCTCGACGAGGCTCGGGTGCCAGATCGGGCTCCCCAGATCCAGGACCTCGACGATCGCGGCGATCTCGGTCCCGCGGGCCTCGAGGAGACCGGGGAACCGCAGGACCGGCTCGGCGGCGGCGACGGGCGCGGCCGACCGGACTGCGGTGACGACCGGGGCGTTGACCGGCACGAACCCCGTGAGCTCGACCATCGCGCGCTCCGGGCGACCCTGCACGATCTCGCGCTCGCCTCGGTCGAGTGTGGCGTTGAACGAGTCGAGCAGCCCGATGAACCCGATCAGGGCGGTGATCGCCGCCCCCACTCCCAGCGCTGTGACGACCGTCCGGCGGGGGGCGCGGAGCAGGTTGCGGAACGGCAGCTGCCCGAACGTGCCGCCCGGCAGCGGCAACCGCTTCAGCAGCGGGGCGAGGCCGCCCCCCCTCGCCGCGAGGTGCCCGGTGCGGATCGCGTCGACCGGCGGTACCCGGACGGCGCGCCACACGGGCCAGGCCGTCGCGAGCAGCGGCAGCGCGAACCCGAGCGCCGCGGCGCCGGCGAACCGCCCCAGCTGGAACGGCGTCTCCCACACGGGCATCGGCAGCATGTCGTTCATCACCCCCGACATCGCGCGGCCCACCAGCCACCCCATGCCGATGCCGAACACCACGCCGAGCACGGCGATCTCGGCGCCGATCACCAGCGGCCGGATCGCGAGACCCCGTCGCGGGACGCCGAGCGCCATCCCGATGCCGATCTCGCGCCGCTGCGCCTCCACGATCCGGCTCGTGAGGTTGAACGCGGCGAAGACCGCGGCCGCGAGGACCAGCGCGGCGAGCGCGTCGAACGTCGCTCGATCGCTCTCGGCGTCGCCGAAGAGCATCTCGTACGCGGGGTCCTCGGCCTTCGTCTTCACCGTCACCGCGAGCTCGGGCAGGCCCTCGGCGAACGCGCGCTCCACCTCCGCGCGGGCGGCAAGCGGATCCACGCCGTCCGCGAGCCGCATGACCAGGTCGTTGACCGAGCCCACGTGCCCGCTCACCGCCTGGGCGCTCGCGAGCGGCATGACCACGACGCCGAACGCGGACTCGGCCATCACGGACATGACGGCCGCGTCGTCGATCACCACGAAGTACTCGGGCGTCAGGGCAGCGCCCACGTACCGGACCGTTCGCCCGCCCGCGAGCTCGACCCGGCCCGAGTCCGGCAGCTCGTGCCGTTGGGCGAAGTGATCCTCGAGCACCGCGACAGCCGAACCGTCGTCCGCAGGCACCAGCGCCCGGCCGGCGGTGGTCTGGAGCGCGTCGATGCGGGGACCGCCGCCCGAGACGTCCACGCCGATCAGCCGGCCGCGGACCAGGACCGTGCGGCCCGGTGTCGAGGCGTCGAGCTGGGTCGAGACGACGAGGCGCTCCTCGGCCGCCTCGACCCAGTCCGGGTGCTCCATGCTCCGGAGCGCGCCCGAGAGGGAACCGGCCGGCGCGAAGCTCCCCGGCTGGAGCACCACGCGCAGGTCGTGCATCGACAGCCGTTCGAAGCTGGCCGTGTACGAGCGGATGCGCCAGGCCCCCGTGCTCCCGAGGCCCGCCCACACGCCGGTGCCGATCGCGATGACGAGCGCGGTGACGGCGACCTGGTGCCAGCGGCGGCGGAGTTCGCGCGCGGACCAGCGGAGCCAGAACCCGGTGCGACGCATCGCGATCACCTCACCAGTGGAGCTCGGACACGTCGGCCCGGCCGCCGGCGGGCGGGCCGTCGCTGACCACCCGTCCGCTCGAGAGCTCGACCACCCGGTCCGCGCTCCGCGAGATCTCGCGGTTGTGGGTGACCACCAGCACGGTCTTGCCGGCCTCCGCCTGCGCCCGGAGCAACCCGAGGATCTGGACCCCGGTACGGAAGTCGAGCTCACCCGTCGGCTCATCGGCCAGGAGGATCGGGTTGCCGGTGGCGAGCGCCCGCGCGATCGCGACGCGCTGCTGCTCACCCCCGGAGAGCTCGTGCGGGAAGTGCTCGGCGCGCTCGCCGAGGCCGACGTCCTCGAGGACCCGCCGGGCCGTCGCCTCGGCCGCGCCATTCGCGCGGCCGACCACATCGATGCCGAACCGGACGTTCTCGAGCGCGGTGAGCGCGGGGAACAGGTTGAAGCTCTGGAAGATGAAGCTCACGTGCTCGCGCCGGAAGCGGAACAGATCGCGGCGGCCGGCTCCGGTGACCCGCTGCCCGTCGACGGTCACCTCCCCCGAGGTGGGGACGTCGAGCGCCCCCACGATGTTCAGCAGGGTCGTCTTCCCGCTCCCCGAGGGCCCGAGCACCACGACGAACTCGCCCTGGTCGACCTCGAGGTCCACACCCTCGAGCGCGGTCACCTCGAGCAGGCCGCCACCGTCGTAGCGCCGGCCGACGTCTTCGAGCAGGATCGTGGTGGGCACGCCCTCGCGATGACCGACGTGCCGAGGTCCAGGGTTCGACGGGTGCGGGCGGGTCTCCACCTCCGCCTCCTTCGATGCGGGCCTTCCTCCGGTGCGGGCGTCCCTCGAGGAACGAGGTCGTGCTCGTTGCGTCTTTCTGTGGGTTCAGGATATACTGAACAAACTTGACCTGTCAATCACGCCGAGGAGGGCGCCGTGACCGCAGCCCCGAAACGCCGGAGCGACGACGAGCAGCGGTTCGTTGAGGACGTGGCGATCCTCCTCGAGGACTTCCGTCTGCCGAGGATGGCCGGTCGGATCGTCGGACGCCTCCTCGTGGCGGTCCCCGCGGATCAGGCCTCGGACCAGCTCGCCGCGTCGCTCGGCGCGAGCAAGGGGTCGATCAGCACGATGACGCGCCAACTGATCGATCTGGGGCTCGTCGAGCGCGTCGGCGTCCCTGGCGAGCGCCGCGACTTCTTCCGGATCCGGCGGGGGTCGTGGGAACGGCTGATCGCCGCCCGGCTCCGCGGCTACGAGGAGATGCACCTGGTCGCCGAGCGCGGCTTGCGGCTCCCGGTCGCGAAGGATCCGGATGTGCGTGACCGGATCGATGGCATGCATCTCGTCTACGAGGTCCTCGCCGAGCACGTGCCGGCGATGCTGGAGGAGCTCTCCCGCCGGCTCTCGCGGTGAGCCAGCGCTACGGTTCGAGCGCGATGCCGACCTCGGGAGGCTGCACGAGCGAGTTGTGGACCGTGCAGTGCTCGACGACCGACAGGAAGGCCTTCCTCCGGTCGGTCGGGAAGCCCTCTGGCAGGCGGACGACGATCTCGACCTTGCCCACGCGGGCCGGCCGGTCCGGTGCGAACGCGAACCCGCACTCGACCGCCAGCCCCTCCGTCGGCAGCCCGTGCCGACGCAGGTAGCGGCCGCCATAGAACGCGACGCAGCTCGCGAGGCCGGCGACGAACAGCTCGGTCGGCGTCGGGGCCGTGTCCTCCCCTCCGTCGTCGACGGGCTGGTCGACGAGCACCTCGTGCCCTCGTATCGCGATGCGGTAGCGGTCGCCGCCCTCGTGGCGGACGCGGATCCCGTTCATCTCCCGATCCTTCCGGCGCGGTTCGACGCTCTCCCTCGGTCCAACGCGAGGGTCGGGGTCCCGCGTCCTCCGGGGGTGGGCCGGACGCCCGGGTTCCCGCGGGACCTTCGACCGGTTCGGTATGGTTCCGCCGCGTCCCGACCGCGAAAGGACCCCCGTGTCGAGCACCGACGACCTCCGGACGACCGTCGCCGAGGCCATGCCGCAGGCGACCGCCGATCTCGAGCGCCTCGTGCGCATCCCCTCGATCGCGTTCCTCGACTACGACCCGGCGCCGGTCCGCGCCTCCGCCGAGGCCACCGCCGAGATCCTCCAGGCTGCGGGCTACGGCGGGGTCCGCCTGATCGAGCTCCCAGGCGGGGTCGATCACCCCGCCGTCTACGGTGAGGTCGCCGGCCCCGCCGGCGCGCCGACGGTCCTGCTCTACGCACACCACGACGTCCAGCCCGAGGGACCGCTCGACGAGTGGACCTCGGCGCCGTTCGAGCCCGCGGTCCGTGAGGGCCGGTTGTACGGCCGGGGATCGTCCGACGACAAGTGCGGCATCGTGCTGCACGCGGTCGCGATGCGCGCCTTCGGCGCTCGACCGCCGGTCTCGGTGAAGGTCATCGTCGAGGGCGAGGAGGAGGCCGGCACCGAGCACCTCCCCTTCCTGATCGAAGGCCACCGCGACCTCCTGGCGGCCGACGTCCTGTGCATCGCGGACGGCGGCAACTGGCGGACGGGCGTTCCCGCGCTCGAGACCTCGATCCGCGGGGTCGTCGACGTGACGGTGACCGTCCGGACGCTCGACCTCGCCGTCCACAGCGGGGTGTTCGGCGGCGTCGCGCCGGACGCGATCAGCGCGCTCGCGCGGATCCTGGCGACGCTCCACGACGGCGACGGCAACGTCGCGATCGACGGGCTGGCTCGCCGGCCATGGGATGGCGTCGAGATGCCCGAGGGTGACTTCCGGCGCGACGCCCGCGTCCGGCCGGGAGTGGGGCTGATCGGCACCGGCACGATCGCCGAGCGCCTGTGGAGCGCGCCCGCGATCTCGGTGCTCGGGATCGATGCGCCCCGCGTTCGGGAGGCGTCGAACCAGCTCGTCCCGGTCGCGCGCGCGAAGATCAGCCTGCGGATCGCACCGGGGGATGATCCCGATCGGGCGATGGACCTGCTGGCGGCGCACGTCGAGGCGAACGCGCCGTGGGGCGTCGAGGTCGATGTCAGGCGTGGTGAGGGCGGCCGCGGCCTGCGTGTCTCGAACGCGGGACCCGCGTTCGGCGCGATGCGGCGCGCGATGGAGACCGCGTACGGGCGTCCGGCGGTCGAGAGCGGCAGCGGCGGATCCGTGCCGCTCGTGCCGGTGCTCGCGCGGACGTTCCCCGACGCCGAGATCCTGATCTACGGTGCCTCGGACGAGCGGAGCCAGTACCACTCGGTCGACGAGAGCGTGGACCTGGCCGACCTCGAGCGCGCGTGCCTGGCCGAGGCGCTGCTGTGGGAGGGACTGGCCGGCTGAGGCGCCAGCGAGCGCGTTGGGCCGCTGCTACCGTGGAGCCCATGGATCCCGAGAACCCATCCGAAGCGCAGGCCATCCCGTCGATGCCGGCCGAGGTCGTCGAGGGCTCCGAGCAGCCACAGGAGGCGGTCGTCCACCCCGCGAAGCTGCTCCGGATCGCCAGTATGGTCCGTGAGCTGCTCGAGCAGACGCGCCAGGCCTCGCTCGACGAGCCGGGGCGGATGCGTCTGGCCCAGATCTACGAGCGCTCGGTCGGCGAGCTCGAGGAGGTGCTCTCCCCCGACCTGAAGGAGGAGCTCGACTCGCTGGCGCCGCCGATGCAGGGCGTGCCGACCGAGTCCGAGATCCGGGTCGCCCAGGCGCAGCTCGTCGGCTGGCTCGAGGGTCTCTTCCACGGCATCCAGGCCGCGCTGTTCGCTCAACAGGCCGCCGCCAGGGCGCAGTTCGAGGAGCTCCGGCGTCGAGGGCTCCCCGCCGGGCAGGGCCCGATGGAACAGGGCAAGCCGCCCGGCCAGTACCTCTAACCCGCCCCGGTCTCCTCGGGCGCGAGCCGTGCCTGCCGAGTGCCGGTCCGCCGTGCCTCCTCGACGCCACCGGTGAGCCGCTGCGCCAGATACACGGGGATCACCGAGGCCACCATGATCACGAGGGCGACCGCATTGACCATCGGCTGCTGCCGAGGCAGCTTGATGTTGTTGAAGATCCAGATCGGGAGCGTGAGCTTCGGTCCCGCGAGGAAGTTCGTCACGACGATCTCGTCGAACGAGAGCCCGAACGCGAGCAGCGCGCCGGCGACGATCGCGGTCCGGAGCGCCGGCCACGTGATGTGGCGGAACGTCTGCCAGCCGTCCGCCCCGAGGTCCATCGACGCCTCCACGAACGACGTCGGCGTCCGGCGGAGCCGCGCGACGACGTTGTTGAACACGACGACGACGCAGAACGTCGCGTGACCGATGATGATCGCCCAGATCCCGAACTCGAGCCCGAACAGCCGGTTGCCGAAGTCGACCGCGGACGACAGCGCGATCGCCGTGACGATGCCCGGCAGCGCGATCGGCAGCACGAGGACGAACGAGATCGTCTGCCGTCCGAAGAACCGGAACCGGTGCACCGCGAACGCCGCGCACGAGCCGAGAAGGAGGGCGATGATGGTGGCCCCGACGGCCGCCTGGAGCGAGCCGACGATCGCCGGACGCAGGTCGGGGTCGTCCCACGCGGCGGTGAACCACCGCGTCGTCCACAGCTCCGGCGGCCACCTCCGCGCGACACCCTTGCTGAAGGCGTACAGGGCGAGGATGACGATCGGGACGTAGAGGAACAGCAGCGTGATCACCGTCCCGCCCTTGATGAGGAAGCGCACCATCCGGGACTCCATCTACATCGCCTCGAAGGCGCCGAACCGGCGCGCGATCGCCAGGTACAGGGCCATGATCACCATCGGGACCGTCGCGAACGCGGCCGCCAGCGGGAGGTTGCTCGCCAGGCCGACGAGGTTGTAGATCGCGTTCCCGATGAAGAAGGCC
>DASTHN010000139.1:0-49330 GCA_035718185.1 Actinomycetota bacterium | reverse complement strand
CCACCTCGACGACGTTGCCGGTGCCGGAACCCTCGATCCGGTAGGACCCGGCGTCGGCCGGGGGCGCGGCCTCCCCGGAGCCATCCTCGCGGGCGCTGAGGGGCCCGATCCACGTCAGCCCAAGGATGAGCAGGGCCACCTCCACGAACACCCCGGCGATCACGAACCTGCGCATCCGACCGACCTCCCGTCTCGGGCATCAGCTCTACGTTTAGCTCCACACTTATCGTACGAGCCGGGGCTAAGAACCCTCTCCCCAAGGTCCCGGCCTCCGGGGGCCGTTCGGCCCCCGATCGTGCCCTTCCTCAACGATGGACCTGGACGGAGGGGGCGTCCACCTGGGGGAACGGCAGGTCGGGCTCGTGCGAGGCGCTTCCTCGTTGCAGGTGCGGTTCGGGGCGCGGTCGGACCGCCCTCAGCCCTCGAGGACGGTGCCCTCGCCCCAGGTCACGCCGACCGAGCGCCAGTACCCCGCGATGATCTCGTGCGGGGCCAGGCTCTGCAGCTCCTCCACGGGTGAGTCGCCGAAGGCGAGCTCCGCCTCCCCCGTCCACGCGGGCGAGCCCTCCCAGTCGAAGCTGCGCATCGTGACCAGCTCGTCCATCGACGCCGGGGCGCCCTCCACGATCGACGGGAAGGACCGGTGGTGGAGCATCGGCAGTGCGTTCACGAAGCCGTTCGTCTGTGAGGGTCCGGAGATCGTGAAGCGCGCCTCGACGATCCGGCGGTCGTGCTCCGCGACGCTCGCGCCGAACCGCCCGCCGGGCTCGAGTCGGGGGCCTGCCTTCCCGTGCGCGATCGGCCGGGTGAGCCAGATCGAGCCGAGCTTCTTCGGATACCCCTGGTGCCAGCCGCGCGCCAGCGCGAAGTCCTTGTCCACCCAGATCGCGATGCACCGCGAGTAGTGCTGGCCCCGGTACCGGCACCGGACGACGACGAAGCACTCCTTGTACTGCGATCGGACAGGGTCGAGCAGCTCCTCGAACGCGTCCGAGCACGACTGCCAGTCGGCGAAGATCACCGCGACGGCGTCGGGGTCCTCCTCCGCCGGATCGAGCGGAGCGGGGAGCCACCGGGCGACGGCCCCCGGCGCCGCTCGGTACTCGACCGTCAGCAGGTCTCCCGAGTAGTGCCACGGCGGTCCCGGCACGATCGAGGCGCGGCCATCGGGCGAGCGCGGCGGCAGGAAGCCCCTCAGCTCGGCCATCGGGGCATACTACCCCTCGACCTCGGACCGACCCGGAGCAGCGATGGAAACCCGCCGGATCCTGATGGACAGCCTCCCGACGACGGTGGTGCGCGAGGGCGACGTCCTCGTCTCGACCGACGGACGGAGGGCGCGCGTCGACGAGGCCGACCACCTGGCGCCCTGCAACCCGACGAAGATCGTCTGCGTGCACCTGAACTACCGGAGCCGCGTCGAGGAGTTCGGCGCGACGCTCGGCCCGGCCCCGACCTACTTCCACAAGCCGATCAGCGCGCTGAACGTGCACGGCGGCTACGTGGTGCGCCCGCCCGGGTGCCGCTTCCTCAACTACGAGGGCGAGATCGCCATCGTGATCGGCGCTCGATCCAAGGGCATCGCGCCCGAGGATGCGGGACACGTCATCGCCGGCTACACGATCGCGAACGACTTCGGTCTGCACGACTTCCGGGACACCGACGCGGGGTCGATGCTGCGGGTCAAGGGCTCGGACACGCTGTGCCCGCTCGGCCCGGGGCTGGTCGACGACTGGGACTTCCGCGGCAAACGGATCCGCACGCTCGTGAACGGCGAGGTCCGGCAGGACGGCACGACCGACGAGATGGTCTGGAACATGCACTACCTGGTCGCCGACCTGGCGCGCACGATCACGCTCGAGCCGGGCGACGCGATCCTGTCCGGAACTCCCGCGAACTCGCGCCCGGTCGAGCCCGGGGACGTCGTCGAGGTCGAGGTCGAGGGTCTGGGCACCCTGCGGAACACGGTCGTCGAAGGCGACCTGCCTGTCCGGACCGACGTCGGGGCGCAGCCGAGCGCGTCGGAGGAGGTGGTCTCGACGGCGCTCGGCGGCGACTGGGAGTTCCGCGGGATCCGGCCGCCCCGCCGCGGCTGAGCGCTCGGTTCCCGCCGTCCGAGCACCTGGACTATCCTCGGCGGCACGTTCGGTCGGGCACGAACGGGAGGAGAGACGTCGCATGGACACCGAGGGCAAGCGCCTGCGCCTGCTGTGGTCGGACCTCCACGGGATCGAGCGGGGCAAGTACCTCTACGGCGACTGGTCCGAGCGCGGCAAGGCGAACTTCTGCCTGGCGACGTACCCGCTCACCTTCGACCGCGAGATCGTGCCGATCCCCGGCCTGGCCTTCGACGTTGGCCTGCCCGACCTCGAGGCTCTGCTCGACCCGACGACCCTCCGCCCGGGCTGGGAGCCCAACACGGTCGTCGGGATCGGGGACACGTTCCACCGGCACGTGCCCGTCCCGGTCGACCCCCGGTACGTGCTCCGCATGGCGGTCGAGCCCTGGCTGCAGATGGGGCTGATCCCGCAGCTCGCCTTCGAGTTCGAGTTCTACCTCCTGGCGCCCGACGGCGGCGGCGGGTGGCGGTCGATCCACACGCCCGCGTCGCGTGTGTACGGAACGGGCATGGCCGTGGATCCGGACGGTGTGGTCGACGACATCGTCGACACCGCCGCCGCGTGCCGGCTGGACATCGAGGCCTGGTGCACCGAGTTCGACGACGCCCAGTTCGAGATCAACATCCGGTACCAAGAGGCGATCCCCGCGGCGGACGACGCGTTCCTGTTCCGAGTGCTCGCGCACGAGGTGGCCGCCCGGCACGGCCACCGGGCGACCTTCATCGGCCGGCCGTTCGCCGACCGGGGCGGGAACGGCCTGCACGTGAACATCAGCTTCCGCGACGCGAACGGCGAGAACGCTCTGTACGACCCGTCGCGTGACGAGCAGCTCTCGACGTTGGCGCACCGGTGCATGGCGGGCATGCTCGCCCACCACGAGGGTACGGCCGCGATCTGCGCGCCGACCGTGAACGCGTACAAGCGCCTGTTGCCCGACATGATGAACGGCTACTGGGCGAACTGGGGGCATGACGACCGGACGGTCGCGATCCGCATCTCTCCCGATCGCGGCCCGGCCACGCGCCTGGAGAACCGCGTCCCCGACGGGGCGTCGAACCCGTACCTCGCGGCCGCGGCGCTCCTCCACGCCTGCCGGCTCGGCGTCGAGGGCGAGATGGACGGCCCCGACCCCCAGCCGGTCGGCGCCGATCCCGTGGCGTCGGCCCACGTCCCCGCAAGCCTGTCGGACGCCCTCGACGCGTTCGAGCGCGACGAGGCGATGGTCGAGGCGCTCGGCTCCGATCTGGTGACCGCGTTCACGATGCTGAAGCGGGTCGAGTGGGACCGATACGTCGCGGCGGTCGAGGACCCCTCGACGACCGACCCCACGCCCTGGGAGCTCGAGTACTACACGCCCTTCTTCTGAGGGAACCGCCCCCTATCCCCCGTTCGGGGGAGCGGACGCGGCGCCCTTCGTCGCATGAGTTCGGACCTCGCCGCGGCCGATACCTGCAGCAAGGGAACGCGCTCGTTCGCACGAGGAAGGGGCCCACCGTGCGCAGGTCGGCCGCGATGCACATCGCCACGCTCGTCACGACCATCGTCGTCGTCCTCGGCGCGACATCCGGCGCGGGGGCCGGTGCGGGGGACGTCACGGAATGGGCCACGATCCCGGGCGGGTCGCCCACCGGGATCGCGGCAGGACCCGACGGCGCCCTGTGGTTCGCGGAGCGCGGGGCCGACCGGATCGGCCGCATCACGACGCTCGGCGACCTGGCCGAGATCCGGCTGCCCGCCGGCGGTGGTCCGACCTCGATCGCGCTCGGTGCCGACGGGGCGATGTGGTTCACGGAGCAGACGACGGACTCGATCGGCCGCATCGACATGAACGGCACGGTGACCGAGTACGGAGGGCTCTCGAGCGGCGCGATGCCGACGGGGATCGCCCTCGGACCCGACGGGGCGATGTGGTTCACGGAGAACGGGGCAAACCGGATCGGCCGGATCGCCACGGACGGCTCCGTGACCGAGTACCCGATCCCCAGCAACAACAGCAGGCCGAGCGGCATCGCGCTCGGACCCGACGGGGCGATGTGGTTCGCGCAGACGCGGGTGGCCAAGATCGGCCGCATCGCGGTCGACGGCACCATCGTCGAGTTCCCGGTGCCCGGCGGCAGCCTGCCGACCGGCATCGTCGCCGGCCCCGACGGCGACCTGTGGTTCACGGCTCCGGGGACGAACGCCATCGGGATCATGACGACCACGGGAGCCGTGGGCGGGCTCGCTGTCCCCACGCCGAACAGCAACCCGACCGGGATCGCGCTCGGGCCCGACCGCGCCGTCTGGTTCACGGAGCAGGCTGCGGGCAAGGTCGCGCGGATCGCGTCGGACGGCACGATGACCGAGTTCGCGCCGCCCACCGGGTGGAGCGGGCCACACGGGATCACGGCGGGTCCGGACGGCAACCTGTGGTTCACCGAGTCGTCGGTCTCGGCCGTCGCCCGGCTCGAGCTCGTGGGCCCGGACACCGAGCCGCCCACCGCGGAGATCCGGCGGCCGGCGGACGGCGCCACGTACCTGGTCGGACAGACGGTCCACGCCTCGTACGTCTGCGGAGACACCGGCGGCTCCGGCATCGCGTCGTGCGTGGGAACGGTCCCGGATGGCGGCACGCTCGACACGTCATCGTCCGGCGTCCGGCACCTCGAGGTCACGGCCACCGATGGCGCGGGGAACACGACCACCGTGGTCCACGACTACGTCGTCTTCGCCTCGTGGGAGGGCAGGCTCGTGCTGCCGCCGGAGGTGGCGACCCTGCGCGCGGGTCAGCCCGCCGACCTCCGCTTCGACATCGGAGGCGACCTTGGCCAGATCCTCGAGCCCGCAGCGCCCTACGTCGACCCCGTTGACTGCGGCTCCGGCATCTCGACGGCGGCCGTGGTCGCGACCGCCACCCCCGTGGGGCCCGACTTCCGGGTCGTGAACGGCGAGTACCGCTTCCGTTGGCGGACCGAGCGATCCTGGGCCGGGAGCTGCTTCGCCCTGATCCTGCCGTTCACGGTCGACGGCGGCGCGACGGTGCGCCTCCTCACGCGCTTCGTCTGACCACCGACCGCCGTACGCCCCCGCCGAGGCGGGACCCGTGGCCCGGACGCATGAGGCCGATCCCGAGCACGATGGTCACGCGGTTCGTCGATAGCGAGAGGGGGGCGAGGCCATGAGGGTGCTGCTGGTCGGGGTCGGCGGCGTGGGCGAGGCCATCGCGCTCATCGGGAAGGACCGGCCATTCCTGGAGCAGATGGTCCTCGCGGACTTCTGCCTGGAGCGCGCCCACGAGGTGCAGGAACGGCTGGGCGACGATGCGCGGTTCCCCGTCGAGTGGGTGGACGCCGCCGACGAGGAGCAGATCGTCCGGCTCGCCCACCGACACGACGTCGACCTCGTCATGAACGCGGTCGCCCCGAACTTCAACGAACCCGTCTTCGACGCCGCGCTCCAGGTCGGCGCGACCTACGTGGACATGGCGCTCACGCTGTCCCGGCGGCACCCCGAGGACCCGTACCACGTCCCCGATCTCAAGCTCGGCGACTACCAGTTCGAGCGCTCGGCCAGGTGGGAGGACCGGGGGCTGCTCGCGCTCGTCGGGATGGGCGCCGACCCCGGCATGTCCAACGTGTTCGCGGCCTACGCCAGCAAGCACCTGTTCGACCGGATCGACGAGATCGGGGTTCGGGACGGCGGGAACATCGAGATCGAAGGCTACCCCTTCGCTGCGGACTTCTCGACGTGGACGACGATCGAGGAGTGCCTGAACCCACCGGTCGTATACGAGCGCGACAGGGGCTGGTTCACGACCGAGACCTTCAGCGACCCGGAGGTGTTCGAGTTCCCCGAAGGCATCGGCCCCGTCGAGTGCGTGAACGTCGAGCACGAGGAGGTGCTGATGGTCCCGCGGTGGATCGACGTCGACCGGGTCACCTTCAAGTACGGCCTCGGCGAGACGTTCATCCAGATCCTGAAGACCATCGAGCTGCTCGGGCTCGACTCGAAGGAGCTCGTCGACGTCAAGGGCATGAAGGTGGCTCCCCGGGACGTCCTCTCCGCTGTCCTGCCTGACCCCGCTCACCTCGGCCGCCGGATGCACGGCAAGACGTGCGTCGGCGCATGGGTCCGTGGCGAGAAGGACGGGGAGCCGCGGGAGGTGTTCCTGCACCAGGTGACGGACAGCCAGGACTCGATGGACCGGCTGGGGGTCCAGGCCGTCGTCTCGCAGACCGCCGTCAACGCCGTCATCGGGATGGAGCTCCTCGCCGAGGGCGTGTGGTCCGGCGCCGGCGTCCTCGGTCCCGAGGCGTTCGATCCCGTCCCGTTCCTCGAGCGCATGCCGACCCTCGGGTTCCCGTGGGCCATGCGCGAGATGACTCCGAAGACCTGAGGTCCAACCCCCACCGGACCTCACCCGACGGGGCGCGCCCACCCGGGCGCGCCCCGTCCTCGTTGCCCGCGACGGTCGTTCGGTGCCAAACTACGCGCCTCGCACACGCGGAGGAGGGTGCGGCGACGTGAGCGTGGTGACGACCGATACGGATCTGAACGGGATCGACCTCGCCGACCCGGACCGGTACGTCGACCGGATCCCGTTCGAGTGGTTCGACGAGCTCCGCAGCCGCGCGCCGGTGGTCTGGCACGACGAGCCCGAGCCCAACTCGGGGTTCTGGGCCGTCACGCGGTACGACGACCTCGTCGCGGTCCACATGGACTGGCAGACGTACTCCTCGGAGACGGGGGCCGTCTCCCTCGAGGAGCTCGACGAACGACAGCTGGACGTCCGTAAGACCATGCTCGAGACCGACCCGCCCCGTCACCGTGAGCTGCGGAACATCTGCAACAAGCGGTTCTCGGCACGCGCGGTCGGGCGGTACGAGGACTTCATCCGAGAGGTCGCCCGCGGCGTGCTCGACCGGGCGCTCCCGCAGGGTGAGTTCGACTTCGTCACGCAGATCGCTCGCGAGCTCCCGATCCGGTTCCTCTGCGCGATCTTCGAGGTGCCGCAGGCGGACGCCCCCCGGCTCATCGCATGGGGCGACCGGATGATCGGCAACCAGGACCCGGACTACGCCGACGTGGTCGTCGACCGCGGTGACACCGAGGAGTTCCGGTACCTGCCGTTCCGCTCCCCCGCCGCGCTCGAGGTCTTCGCCTACGCGGACCGGATGCGCGACGAGCGGCTGGCCGAGCCGCAGGACGACGTCATCAACGCACTCACGGTCGCCCAGTCCGAGGGCGTCCTCAACGAGCACGAGTTCCACAACTACTTCTCGCTGCTGATGATCGCCGGCAACGAGACCACCCGGCACACGATCAGCCACGGGATCCAGGCGCTGGTCGAGCACCCGGACCAGATGGACCTCCTTCGGCGCGATCCCTCGATCGTGCCGGTGGCCGTCGAGGAGATCCTGCGCTGGGCGACGCCGGTGATGCACTTCCGGCGCACCGCCACGCGGGACACCGAGCTCCGCGGGCAGCGGATCCGCGCCGGCGACAAGGTGGTCACCTGGTACATCAGCGCGAACCGCGACGAGACCGTCTTCCCCGACCCCTATCGCCTCGACCTCCTGCGCGAGCCGAATGAGCACGTCACGTTCGGCCCGGGCGGCCCGCACTTCTGCCTCGGCGCGCACCTCGCGCGGCTGGAGACGCGGATCCTGCTCGAGGAGCTGCTCCCCCGCGTCCGCTCGATCGAGATCGTCGGTCCGGTCGAGCGCATGCGCTCGAACTTCGTGAACGGGATCAAGCGGATGCCGGTGCGGGTGGAGCCGACCTAGCGCCCGCCGTTCGGCGTATCGGGGTCCCCCACCGACCGGAGCATCGACCGGAGCATCGTGGCCAGCGCCTCCTGCTCCTCGGGCCCGAGGCCCGCCGTGACGGCGACCTCCTCCGCGTTGAACCGGGGGAACAGCTCCTCGATCCGTCGTTGCCCCTGCCTCGTGAGCGAGACCCGGACCATCCGGCCGTCCTCGGTGTTGCGGCGCCGCCGGACCAGGCCCCGACCCTCGAGCGTCGTGACGACGCCCGTCGAGGTCGGCCGGCTGATCCCGACCGCCGCCGCGAGGTCGCGGGACTCCATCTCGCCCCACACCCACAGGACCCACAGGACGACGAACGACGTCCACGACAGCCGGTCCTTGGCCAGGACCTCCCGCTCCATGTGCCGGCGGATCGCGGCCGAGGCGCGGAACAGGTTCGAGACGGCGGCCATCGCCCGGAAGTCGAGCGGGAGGTCCCCGAGCTGTTCGAGCACCTTGCGCTCGGCGGGGAGCAGGTCGTCGCTCGCGCGCATCGAGCGCATCCTACTGGCGGTCGCCCTCCCGGTCGGGGCTACTCGCAGTCCGCGTAGACGTAGTCCTGCCCGGACCCGCCCGAGCAGTCGTCGCGCTTCGGGCCACCGAACAGACGGTCGTTGCCGGCACCGCCGCGGATCGTGTCGCTCCCGCCCTCGCCGGAGATCTGGTCGTTGTCGGCGTTGCCGAGGAGACGATCGTTACCGCCTCCCCCGACCAGCCAGTCCCGCCCGCGGCCGCCGAGGAGGACGTCCTCACCCGCAGCGCCCGTCAGGTAGGTGATGCCCGTGAAGCCCCGGGCATCCCACCGGACGCCGCTGCCCTCGCTCGTGATGACCGCCTTGGTGACGCTCGAGAAGGACACCGTCCCGAACTCGGACTGCAGCGTGCTCAGCCCGAGCGTCACGTCCCCCGTCGTCGTCAGGTGGATCTCGTCCAGCCCCGCGTCGCCGACGAAGCTGTCGTCCCCCGCCGAGACGTAGAAGCGGTCCGTCTCCCCGGCGCCGTCGAACGCGTCATCCAAGGGCGAGCCGTGATACGCATCCAGTCCCGGGCCGCCGTTGACGTCGATCGTCGGGAGCGACGTGAAGTCCTCGGGAAGCACCCCCTCCAGGTCGACCCAGTCCCCGCCGCCCTGCGCCTTGACGACGATCTCGTCGATCGAGGAGCAGGCGGTCGGGTCGACGGTCGCGTACGTGACCTGGACGTCGCCCCCGTCGCACCCGATCTCCACGAAGTCGATCTTGGCGGTTCCCGTGACGGTGAGCTTGCCGCCGTTGACCTCCACCGTCGGGCCTTCGACGGCCCACGCAGGGGTCGTCTGCAGTCCGGCCACGACGACGAGCAGCGCGACGAGGACGAGGCGGATCCTCATACGACGACGGTAGCCAACGTGTTCCCGCAGGTCATCCGACGTTCGGCTACATCCAGAAGCTCTTCGGGGGGTCCTCCATCGTGAGGACCTCGCGTCGGACGGACCACGACGAAAGGTCCGACGCCGCGTGACCGTCGAAGACCAGCTCGACGAGCGAGCGGCCGAACACGCTCGCGAACTTCATCGCATGGGCCGCGCCCTGACCGATCGCCACACGCTCGTGCCCCGGCACGAGATCGATCACGAAGTCCCGGTCCGGCGTCATCGTGTACAGGCACGTCTTCCGCGTCTGGTACGCGCCGTACCCGCCCGGCAGGCGGTCCTGCATGAAGGCGTCGAGCCGGGCCGAGTACGCGGCGTCGGGCTCGAACGAGCGCGTATCGCCGGTGACCTGCGGGCCCCCGACGTCCTGACCGATCTTCGTCCCCTGCCCGTCGAACGCCGGCAGCCCGTAGAAGGACGGGACCCCCTGCCAGATCCAGACCGGGAAGCGCTCGGGCGCGAAGGCGTCGGCGTCACGCGAGGCGTAGTAGTGCACCTGCTCCTGGGTCACCGTGAGGTCGATCGGCCGCCAGAGCTGCGCGAGCAGCTCGTTGGTCCACGCATCGGCCGCCAGGATCACCCGTTCGGCGCGGTAGGTGCCGGCCTCGGTCTGGAGCTCGTACAGCCCGCCGACCTCGTGGATCGTCAGCACGTGCGCGCGGTCCACGAGCGTCGCGCCGGCCCGCACGGCGAGGCGCCGGTGGGCGGCGTTGGCGGCGGCCGCGGCGAGGACTCCCGTGTCCGCCTGGACCATCGCCCGCACGTCCGGGGACACGACCCATTGCGGCCAGCGCCGCATGAGCTCGTCCGCCCCGATCCACTCGTACGGCACGCCGACCTCGTCGAGCGAGGTCGTGTAGTCGTCCATCCAGCCGTACGCGCTCTCCGGGTACAGGTCGACGCCGCCGGTCTTCACGATCAGCCGCTCGCCGGCGTCCTCCTCGACCTGGTCCCACGCCCGGTAGGCCTCCTGCGCGAACCGCACGTAGTGCGGCGCGTGGTAGCTCAGCCGGATCAGCCGCGAGTGGTCCTGCGACGCGCCGCGCTCGTGGCCGAGCTCGAACCGCTCCAGCCCGAGGACGTCGGCCCCCACCCGGCGGGACGCCCAGTAGGCGGCCGACGAGCCGATGCCGCCGAGCCCGACGATCGCGACCTGGAACTCGCGTCGGATCGTCAATCAGACCTCGGTCTCGGTGTGGGCGTGGTACTCGTAGCCGGACATCGGCCTGCCGGTCGGGCTCTTCCACTCGCGCTCGGCCACCGGCACCTTGCCGATCGCCTTGCCCATCGCGCGGACGTGTTCGGCGACCGAGCCGCAGCACGAGCCGATCACGTTCACCCCTGCGTCCCGCGCCTCCACCGCGAACTCGGCCATCTCGCCGCGAGAGAGCTGCATCGGCGACAGCGCGTAGGGGAAGCTCGGCCACGCGGTGAAGTCGGGCCGCTCGGCGGTCGTCCGGTAGGCGACGGGCTGCGCCGCGACGTACGCGTCGGTCGCCGCACGCATCTGCACGGCGATCGGCAGCTGCTGCTCGGGTCCGTTCAGGCAGTTCACGCCGACGATGTCCGCGCCGGCGTCGGCCAGCCTGCGGGCGCACGCCCCCGGGTCGTCGCCCTCGTACGCTCGCGGCTCTGGCTGCTCGAAGGACATCGTGACCATCACGGGCAGGCCGGTCGCCTTCGCGCGCTCGACGAACAGGAGCGCCTCGCCCAGGTACGAGAACGTCTCGCCCACCCAGAGGTTCACGCCGCCCGCGTCGAGCATGTCCTGCAGCTGCCGGTCGAACAGTTCGCGGACGTGATCGGCGCTCGAGGGGTCGGCGGGGTCGTACGCCCACGTGAGGGACAGGTCTCCGGCCACGAGCGCGTCCCCCTCGTCGGCGACCGAGCGAGCCACGAGGACCGCGTTGCGGTTGATCTCGTCGACCTTGTCCTTCATCCCGACGGTCTCGAGCTTGTCGTCGCTCGCGTAGAACGTCATGGTCGTGAGGAACTCGGCGCCCGCCCGCAGGAACTCGCGGTGGAGCTGCTCGAGCGCCTCGGGGTGCTCGATCGCGACCTCGGGGGTGAACGGCCCGGCCTGCACGTACCCGCGCTTCTCGAGCTCAAGCAGGTAGCCGCCGTCGCCGAGCACCGGGCCCTCGGCGAGGCGTTCGAGGATGCCCCTCGTCATGTGGCGCGACCCCTTCCCGTAACGTGAGGTCACGGAGTTTACGGAGGACGGGCTCCGCGAGCGACGTCGGTCGCGTGACCGGTGGTCACGGAGGGGGGCGCCTCAGACGCCGAACCGGTCGATCAGCACCCCGTGACGCAGCCCGCGGTCGCTCACCGTCAGAGCCCGCTGTCCCAGCTTCTCCATCACGGTCCGAACGATGCAGGCGCCCGCGAGGATCACGTCCGCTCGCTTGGGCTGGAGACCCACGATCGCGCGACGGTCCTCGGCGGGGCGGGCGCGGAAGAGCTCGATCTGGCGGTCGATCTCGGCTCGGTCGAGGACCGTTCCCTGCACGACGTCGGGATCGTAGGTGGCCAGGCCGTGCTTCACCGCGGTGATGTTCGTGATGGCTCCGCCCATCCCCACGAGCGCGTCCGGCGCTCGCCGGTCGTCGATCCGGGACAGGTCGGCCGAGATCGCCCCGAGCGCCTCGTCCAGCACCTCGGGCGAGACCTCGCCGTCGAGCCCGAACCGCTCCGTGTAGCGGACGGCACCCACCTCCACGCTGAACCGCTCGTCCACCTGCGCGCCGCGCCCGAACGTGAACTGGGTGCTCCCGCCTCCGGTGTCGAAGACGACCAGCGACCCCTCGCCCAGCCCGAGACCCGCCTGCACCGCGAGGTACGCCAGCCGACCCTCCTCCTCGCCGGGGATCACCTCGACGCCGACCCCGGCGCCCGAGCGGATCGCCGCGACGACATCCTCGCCGTTCCCGGCCATCCGCAAGCCGGCCGTGCCGACCGCCGCGATCGCCGTCACGCCGTGCTGCGTGGCCTCCTGGACCATCCCGTCGATCGCCGCGACCGTCCGCTCGAGCGGCTCGGGGGAGATGACGCCAGCCTCCTGCAGACCCTCACCCAGCCTGGTCAGCTCGGCGCGGTCGACGACCGCGCGCCACTCGCCGCCGGCGTCACGCTCCCCGATGTGGAACTTGACCGAGTTCGTCCCCACGTCGATCACCGCGTAGCGCGGATCCTCTCCGTCGACGAGCCGCGCGAGTCCCACCGGATAGCTCGTGTTGATGTAGCCGTCGAGCCCGACGTCACGGACGGCGGCGATGACCGCAGCCGGGTCCTCGGACTCGATCGCGATCGTCCGCGTGGATCGTCCGCCGGCCTCGACGTCCGACAGCTCCGCCATGCAGCCGCCGACCATGTACCGCGCACGTCGCTTGTGGACCTGCACGGGCCGGACGCTGTCGCTCGGCTCCACCAGCTCCGCGGCGAACCGATCGAGCGTGTAGTCGTCCCCGGCCCGCGGCGGGGCGAGGCCCAGCGCCTCGCACACGCGGGACGCATCGGCGGAAGACAGGGGGAACCCGACCTTCATCACGGGCTCCCAGCGCTCCAGGCCCGTGGCGCCGACCTCGCGCAGGACCTTGATGTCCATGAGGTCGTCGCGGATCTTCACGTTGTTCTCCGACCCGGCGAGCAGGTAGAGCTCGTCGCTCTCCTGCTCCTGGCCGGGGGTGAGCGCGGCGAAGGCGTCCTCGGCGGCTCCGAAGTGGGCTCCGAACGTCCGCCACTCCCAGCGCGGGATCACCGTGGTCACGGTCGGACTACCGTTGTCCGAGCGCCGCCGTGTCCGCCGCCTCCCCTCATGACTCCGGTGCCGGGGCGGCGGCCGCCTGCAGCTCACGCGAGAAGTACGAGAGCGCGGCCTTCGTCTTCGTCTGCTGCTTGCCGGTGAGGTCGACCCCGTTGCCCTCCAGGAACGCGCGCGTCTCGGCCGCCACCTGGAACGCCTCGTTCGGCGCGCACTTCGTCGACAGCTCGAGGATCCGGGTGCCGTCGGGGTACAGCCAGAGCTCCACGACGATCTTCCGCCCCAGGTCTCCCCGGAACTTCAGCTTCACGAGGTTGATCGGCCCGAGGATCGAGAGATCGTCGAGCCCCAGCCCCTCCGGAGCGTGATCCGCGTAGAAGGCCCGCTGCCCCTTCGAGAAGAGCTTCCGGATCGGTCGTTTGCCGAGCGCGACCCGCATCACCTCCTCGTTCGTCGAGGGCCCCTTGAACGACGCCGAGCAGACGTAGCCGCCGGGCATCGCATCGACCTCGACCCCGAAGGTCGGTTCCCGCCGGAGCTCCTTCGGGATGTCGGCGGGCTCGACCGGTCGCAGCTTGACCACCGTGTCAGCCGCGTCACCCTGGATCCTGCGCGCCCGCACCACCACGCCGGCCGCATCGAGCTTGAGGTCCGGCGTGTCGAAGAAGAAGACCTGACGGATCCGGCCATCGAGCGCATCGATCCCGAGCGCCGCAGCCGTCCCGTTCCGCTGGCCCTCGCCTACCGTGACCTTCAGCTCGACCGTGTCGGCTCCTCGCATCAGCCCGAGCACCTCGATCAACTGCTCCGGCGAGAGGATCCCTCGTGCGCTCATGCAAGCCTCCCTTGTTCCGACGACCCTATCCCTTCCGCCGATGCTCGCCGAGGGTCCTGGGTCTCGTCCTCATCCCGTTCAGGTGATTCGCGCGTGGACGTCCGTCGACGTCGGCGCCCTACCCCTGTGTGATCGCCTCGGCGAACGTGGCGAAGTTGTCGAGGTACCGTTGTGCGTCCGCGTCGCTGTGGGCCACCGAGAGCGTCCAGCTCTCCCACTTCGCCCACGGCGACTTGAACACGCCGCGGTTGAGCTGCCAGAGCCACGCCGCGTAGCTCACACGCTCGTCGATGTCGGTCGCATCGCGGTACTCGCGCATGCGTTCGGCCTTCCAGTTCACGCCGCCCTTCGCGCCGAGCGTCGTGATCGTGGCCGGCAGCCGGTACCGGTTGATCGCATCCTGCACGCCCCCGCGGATGATCTCGTGGAGCGCGTCGAAGCGTGCGTAGGCGTCCCTCGTGAGGACCTCGGTGAGGGCAGCGCGGGATGCCGCGAGCGTGAGCGGGTTGCCGTTGAACGTGCCGACCTGCTCGACCTTGCCGCGCACGACGAGGCCCATGATCTCCTCGACGCCGCCGATCGCGCCGCACGGGAGGCCGCCGCCGATGGCCTTGGCGAAGCACGCGAGGTCCGGTGTCACCCCGAAGGCCTCGATCGCGCCGCCCCAGGCGACGGTCGCGCCGGTCTTCACCTCGTCGAACGCGAGGTACGCGCCGTTCGCGTGGCAGATCTCCTTGATCGACGCCAGGTAGCCTGGCTCGGGCAGCGTCACGCCGAGGTTCGTCATGCAGGGTTCGACGATCATCCCGGCGATCCGGTCGGGGAACTCCTCGAACACGCGCTTCACGGCCTCGGCGTCGTTGAACGGCACGACCCGCGTGAGCTCGACGTAGGACTGCGGCAGCCCCGGCGTCTGCGCCACCGAGTTCGGGCGCTCGTGAGGCCCCCAGTCGTCCGGTCCCGGGTAGACCGAGACCATCAGCGCATCGTGGTGGCCGTGGTAGATGCCCTCGCATTTCAGGAGCATGTCGCGGCCGGTGGCGGCGCGCATCAGACGGGACGCGTCGAGCGTCGCCTCGGTGCCCGAGTTCCCGAACCGCCAGTACGGCAGGCCGGTCCGGTCGGCCAGGTTCTCCGCGACGACGAGGGCGTCCTCGGTCGGCTGCGCGAAGTGCGTGCCGAGCTCGACCCGGCGCTGCACGGCCTCGACGACCTTGGGGTGGGCGTGGCCGACGACCATCACGCCGTAGCCGTTGTGGTAGTCGACGAACCCGTTGCCGTCAAGATCCCAGACCTTCGAGCCCTTCCCGTGGCTCACGTATATCGGGTGCGGTGGCGCCGTCTGCCACGAGGAGGACACGCCACCCGGCAGGCGGTGAGCCGCCTCCTTCTGGTACGCGATCGAGCGCGGCTGCTTCTCCGCGAGCGCGCGCTCCTCTTCGCCGATCAAGGCGTCGACGCGCTCGAGGTCGATCTCGACGTGCTCGGTCGTGGACACGGCGCTCCCCTCGGTCTTGACTGGCGGTTCAGTCTAGTCGGGGGGTCTGAGTGGGGGCGAGGCCGCTCGCCTCGAGCAGATCGTCGAAGATGTCGCCGACGGCGCCGATCGCGAGCGACAGGTGCCCGTGCTCCGATCGCAACCCGGAGCGAGCCGTCGGGATGTGCTCGACGAGCCAGCGCCCGTGCGCCGGCGGGACCATCAGATCGTGGTCGCCCTGCCAGATCGTGACGGGGACCCGGATCTCGGACAGGTCGAACCCCCACGGCGCGACGAACGCCAGGTCGTCGTCGCGCCACCCCCAGAGGCCGTGGCGGAACGCCTCACGGAACGAGGCCGCCTCCACCTCCCCCAGCTCTCCCGATAGCGATGCTTCGTCGACCTCGGAGATGAGCGAGCGCAGGCTCTCGACGACCTCCGCCGGCGTGACCGCGGCGAGCGCCTCGGCGATGGGACGCATCCAGGCCAGGTGCCCCGCAGGATCGGTCGCCGCGAGGGGGTACTCGATCCGGTTGTCCTCCCCCATGTCCGCGGTCCAGTCCAGCCCCTCGGCGTCGTACGGGGCGACGCCAGCGATCGTCGCGGCGGCGAGCACTCGGTCGGACAGGCGGGCGGCGCAGGCGAGCGCGTGCGGGCCGCCGCCGGACCAACCGACCGTGGAAAACCGGGCGACGCCCAGGTGGTCCGCGAGCGCCGCGACATCGGCTGTGCAGTCCACGACCCGTCGGCCCTCGTACCGGCTCGATCCCCCGAACCCGGGCCTCGAGTACGTCACCAGATGGATCCTTCGCTCGGTCGCCGCGTGATCGAAGGTCGGGAACGGCACGGCCGCGCCGGGACTGCCGTGGTGGAGGATGAGCAGCACCCCGTCGGGGTCGCCCTCGGACTGCGCGTGGAGCTCGCGCCCGTCGGGCAGTCTGATCGCGAACGGCGTCGCGCTCACGCCGAGATGTCCGCCGCGAAGCGATCGAACGCGTCCACCGAGCGGCGCAGGTCGTCATCGGTGTGCGCGAGCGAGAACGTCCACGGGTCGCCGGCGGGCGGGAGAACCCCGCCGTTCAGCTGGTAGAGCCAGGCCAGGTGGGCGAGGGGGCCGTCGGTCTCCGTGTGGTCGCGGAAGTCGCGCACCGGCTGGGCGCGGAAGTGCACCGAGCCGCGGCAACGAACCGATGCGACGGTCGCGGGGAGGTCGTACCGCTCGACGACGTCGCGGATCCCGCCCGCGAGCACCCGCTCCTGTGCGTCGAAGCGCCGGTAGACGTCGGACGTGAGGATCTCGCCCAGGACGACCCGCGCCACCGCGACCGAGAGCGGGTTCGCGTTGAACGTGCCCTCCTGCTCCATCGTGCCGTCGGTCACGACGCGCATGACCTCCTCGGTCCCGCCGATCGCCGAGATCGGGACGCCACCGCCGATCGCCTTCGCGAGCGTCACGAGGTCGGGAGTCACGCCGCTCCACTCGACCGCACCGCCGGGGGCGATCGTCACGCCGGTCTTCACCTCGTCGAACGTCAGGAGCGCGCCGTGCCGGTGCAGGAGGTCACGGAGCGACGCCAGGTAGCCCTCCTCGGGCAGGATCACGCCGCAGTTCATCATGATCGGCTCGAGGATCATCCCGGCCACACGGTCTCCCTCGTCGGCCAGGACCCGCTCGACCGCGGCCAGGTCGTTGTACGAGACGATCCGGAGCGGCTCGGCGTAGGCGCCCGGGATGCCGCCGGTGTTCGCGACCGGCACGGGACGCTCGCGAGGTCCGCCCTCGGCGGGGTCGATCCAGTAGCTGAACGCGAGCCCGTCGGCGCTGCCGTGGTAGGCGCCCTCGACCTTGATCACGAGGTCGCGCCCCGTTGCGGCGCGCATGATGCGCACGGCGTCCATCGTCGCCTCGGACCCGGTGTTCTTGAACCGCCACAGCGGCAGGCCGAACCGCTGCTGGAGGTACTCGGCGGCGACGACCGCGTCCTCGGTCGGCAGCGCGAAGTGCGTGCCGAGCGCCACGCGCCGGCGGACGGCCTCGACCACCTTCGGGTGCGCGTGGCCGACGATCGTCACGCCGTAGCCGTTGTGGAGGTCGATGTACTCGTTCCCGTCCAGGTCCCACAGCTTGGACCCCTCGGCGTGATCGCCGTACAGCGTGTACGGGTCGAGCGCGTGCCAGGCGCACGAGACCCCGCCGGCGAGCGACCTCCCGGCGCGCTCGGCGAAGGCGAGCGAACGGGGCCAGCGCTCGGCCAGCTGCGCCTCCTGCTCCTTCGTCAGCTGCTCGACCCGGGCCGTGTCGATCTGGACGCTCATGCCTCCACCCCCGCTCGGATGCCGGCCGAAGCATAGGCCGGCCGGGTGGCGGCGGCTAACCGGCGATCGCCCGAGCGAAGGCCGCGAAGTTGTCGACGTACCGGCGTGCGTCGTCGTCCGTGTGCCAGACCGAGAGCGTCCAGGTCTCCTGCTTCGTCCACGGGGACTTGAAGACTCCACGGTTCTGCTGGAACAGCCAGGCCAAGTACGTGATGCGCTCGTCGACGCCGATCGAGTCGCGGTACTCGCGGACCGGGGTGGCCGAGTAGATCACCGAGCCCTTCGCCCCGACGCCGGTCACGTACGCGGGCAGGCGGTGCTCGTCGATCACGGCCCGCAGGCCTTCCTTCATCGCGGCGTCGACCGCGTCGAACGTTGCGTAGGCGTCACTCGTGAGGACCTGCGTGAGCGCCGCGCGGCTCGCGGCCATCGTGAGCGGGTTGCCGTTGAAGGTTCCGGCCATGTCGTACTCGCCGCGCACGACGGGCCCGAACAGTTCCTCGGTGGCCCCGATCGCGCCGCACGGCGTCCCGCCGCCGATCGCCTTCGCGAGGCACTCGATGTCCGGGGTGACGCCGAAGACCTCGACCGCGCCCCCGTAGGCGATCGTCGCGCCGGTCTTCACCTCGTCGAACGCGAGGTATGCGCCGTGCTCGTGGCACAGGTCCTTCAGGCCCTGCAGGTAGCCCGGCTCGGGCATGATGACGCCGCAGTTCATCATCGCCGGCTCGACGATCATGCCGGCGATCCGCCCCTCGTTCTCCTCGAACGCCCGCCGAGCCTCATCGAGATCGTTGAACGGCACGACGCGTACGAGGTCGGCGAACGCCTGGGGCAGCCCCATCGCCTGGGGAACGGTCACGGGGTGCTCGCGCAGGCCGATCTTCTCCGGGTCGGGGACGACGCTGAACATCAGCGAGTCGTGATGCCCGTGGTACGTGCCCTCGATCTTCACGATCATGTCGCGCCCGGTGTTCGCGCGCATCAGCCGGACCGCCTCGAGCGTCGCCTCGGTCCCCGAGTTGCAGAACCGCCACAGCGGCAGCCCGAATCGGTCCGCGAGGTTCTCGCCGATCACGTCGAGGTCGCGCGTCGGCTGCGCGAAATGCGTGCCGTTCCGCGCGGCGCGCTCGATCGCCTCGACGATCCTGGGGTGGGCGTGGCCAACGACCATCGCGCCGTAGCCGAGATGGAAGTCGATGTACTCGTTGCCGTCGATGTCGTACAGGCGGTTGCCCTGCCCGCGCTCGACGAAGATCGCGTGTGGCGGGGAGTCCTGCCAGCTGGAGGCGACCCCGCCCGCCACGTGGCGCTCGGCGATCTTGCGGTACTCGAGCGAGGCCCGGTGCTTGGGCTCGAGCCTGGCTTCCTCCTCCTCGATCAGGCGGTCGATCCTCTCGAGGTCGAACGCCACCGTCTCGCGTACCGCCATATCGATCTCCCCCACCAGTTTGAATGGTGATTCAAGTATGCCCGATGCCCCGTCCGACGGGCAACCGCCTCACCGGCGGCCGGTACAATCGGGACGCACGTGGTGGCCGTAGCTCAAGTGGTTAGAGCGCCAGGTTGTGGTCCTGGAGGCTGGGGGTTCGAGTCCCCTCGGTCACCCCGATCCGAGCCTCGCCGCTTGCTACACTGCGGCGGGCCTCTAGCTCAATCTGGCAGAGCAACGGACTCTTAATCCGCAGGTTCGGGGTTCGAGTCCCCGGGGGCCCACCACCTGCTGTTTGGTTCCGCCTGACGCGTGACACATCGGCTCCGGCTGACGGGTGGATACGCGGCTCCGCCGATGGGTGTCGCTGGCTCGGGCCGAGGTCGAGCCGGTGCCCTCGCGCTCGGGGAGGAGGAGGCTCTCCCTTCTCTGGCGTGCCGGCCTCAGAGTTCGGTCGCTACGTGGACCAGGGTGCCGAACGAGAGCAGGATCCCGACCGCGGCGAGGCTGACGACGATGGCGGACGAAAGCGGCGCGAAGCCACCGCTGTCGAGCGCGCGGCCGACGGCTCGCAGGCGTACGGCGCCGAACACGAAGAAGAACAGGCCGAGACCGCCGAACCCGATGCCGAGCGTCACGTACGGCAGCGGTGAGGCGTTCAGCAGCGCCGGCAGGAGTCGTCCCACGGCCAAGCTCACGCCGAGGGCGGCGAGGCCGGACCGGATCCACGCCAGATACGTCCGCTCCTCCGCGAGGTAGGTGCGTCGGCTCGCATCGGCGGGCTCGCGATCGCGCGCGTCATCCATCCCCCGCATCCTCCCACGCACTATGACGCGATGCGCTCCGACCCCGATACCCGCGCTCCGGAGGCCGGTGAGACGGTTCCCGGTCCCTGGGTCCGCGAGCATGCACCCCCCCTGGCTCCTCGCGCGTTCGAGGCGCACGATGGAGGGCGTGGAACCGGATCGCGGCCAGCGCCAGCGCATCGTGGCCGGCATCGTCGGGATCGCGTTCTTCCTCGGGGCAGTCTGGCTCGTCGTGACGGGCGGGTCGCTCGGCACCCCGACGCCCAAACGGACGCCGAGCCGCTCGGAGCCGCCGCGTCCGAGCGGAGCGCCGACCCCGATCGCGCCGGAGGACGCCGTCTCGGCGCGTGTTGGGTTCGTCGGCATCCCGTCCGCGAGCGCGACGCCGAGCAAGCCCAAAGATGGCGAGCTCGTCCTCGAGTACGAGGGTCGGCGGTTCGCGACGTGGTACCAGGTGTTGGTGTACGCGGATGGCCGGATGATCTGGCAGCGCGAGGGGAACCTGCGGGAGGGCGCGAACGAGGCCTCGACCGGCTTCCTCGAGCAGCGTCTGACCCGGACAGGGGTCCGGATGCTGCGGTCGCGTGGCTCCGCCGAGACCGCCCTGTTCGGCTTCCCGTGGCGGCCTCCCTACCCCGCGTCCTGGCTGCCGCCGCGCGCATGGGAGGACCGGACGATCCGGCCGTACGTGCCGTCCCGGTACGCGGTCTGCTACGAGGCACTGTGGCGAGCCATCCCGCCCTCCCGCATCGTGGCGTGGCTCCCCCGACTGGCCGAGAGCCTGCTCCGCGCAGGGGTCGCCGACGTCCGGTTCGCCGGCGGGTGGCTCCGCGGGTTCGGCGGGACGTGCTCGGTCCTCGCGACCGCCGAAGCTCGCACGGTCGCCCTGGCCCTCGAGGACGCCGGGCTCAGGCGGGACGTGTTCCAGCAGGCGTACGGGCTGACCTACTCCTTCGAGGCCCGCGGCGTCCGGAAGCAGGCCGTCTTCCGATTCGAGCCAATCCTGCCGCACGGCGAGATCGGATGCAGCGGCTGCGGGTGAGCACGCCCTTCGGGCGTCCATCCCTCGACGGGACGTCTGCCCCTCGACCCGTGCTCATCTGCGACATGATGTGACGCGGACGCGCGCAGATCGCACGCGTCGGGGCAGGAAGGAGACGGGGATGAGCGAGATCGACACCCTGCTGGTGCTGGGCGCCTCCTACGACACCCGTGAGGAGGCCGAGGCTGACTACGAGGCGATCAAGGCCTTGTACTACGAGGTCAAGGTGAGCCACGACTTCGATGCCGCAGTGCTCGAGCGCGACGAGGAGGGCAAGGTGCACGTGCTGCGCAAGCACGAGCAGCCGACGAGGCACGGCGCCGCGAGGGGCCTGGGGTGGGGCCTGGCGATCGGCGCCGCGACGGCGATCTTCCCGGCCATCGGCCTGGCCGGCGGGCTGCTGGCGGGCGGGGCCGCGGGGACGGCGGTCGGGGCCGTCAGCGGGCACATGAAGGGCGGCATGAGGGACGACGACCTGAAGGAGCTGGGCGCGGTCCTCGAGAAGGGGCGCTACGGTCTGATCGCCGTGTACGCGACCAACATGGCCGACCAGATCGCCGCGAACATCAAGGCCGTGAATCGCTACGTCTCGGCGGAGATCGACGCGAGCGCCGACGAGCTGGCCGCCGAGCTCAAGGGCCTGGAGGGCACCGAGAGCTAGCCATCCCACGGGTCGAGCAGGGCTACCGCGCCGGGCCGGCGGGAGCGTCGCCCAGGATCTCCGGCCAGCGATCCGCGACGACGTCAGGCGACACCGCCCGGCGCCCGAGGTCGACGCCGGGCGAGAAGTGCCACCTGGCACAGGAGAAGCGGCCATCCGAGGCTCGGAGCACCACGCCCGAGACACCGCACGCGGACGACGCGAGGAACGCGACCCCCGGTGAGACGAGCTCCGGGAGTAGCTCGTCGCCCTCGGTGTCGTGCTGGAGCATCCGGGTCGCCGCCACGGGCGAGATCGCGTTCACGAGGATCCCCTGGGGCTCGCCCTCCGCCGCGAGCGCGACCATGAGCCCGAGCTGCGCCCCCTTGGCCGCGGAGTAGGCCGAGAGACCAGGCATCGACGCGTCCACGTACATCGCGCGCCCCGAGACGGTCAGGACGATCCGTCCGTAGCCCTGCCCTCTCATCACCGGGAAGGCCGCCCGGGCGAGGGCGAACGCGGCGTCCACCCCGACGGCCCTCATGCGAGCCCACACGTCGTCGCTCGTTTCCTCGATCGCGCTCCAGACGAGGAGCCCCGCGTTGTGGACGAGCGCGTCCAGGCGGCCGAACCGCTCGACCGTGAGCGCGACGAGCCGTTCGGCGGCGTGTGGATCGGTGAGATCCTCATACGACGGCTCGGCAACGCCGGCCGAGCGACGGATCTCCTCGACCACGGTGTCGGCCACGGCGGGATCTCCGGCCGTCCCGTCGAGCTCGACCCCGGCGTCGTGGACGATCACGGCCGCCCCGAGCTCGGCCAGGAGCCGCGCGTGCGCCGCGCCGAGCCCTCGTCCGGCGCCGGTGATAAGCGCGACCTGTCCACGGAACGTGATCATCGGACCGGTCGTGAGGATACCTACGCTCGCGACGCCGGCTCCTGCGGTGCGAACGGGTGACGGACCAGCGTCCTTCTACCTCAGATGCCGGATGTCCGGTCCCGAGCGGGCGTGATATCCCAGTCGGACCCGGGGCGAGGTCCCCCGACCGCAAGGGAGGAGTCATGCGGAAGAGCCTGTCCGTCCTGGCGGCAGCCACCGTTGCGATCGCGCTCGCGCTACCGGGTCTTGCGAGCGCGGACGTTCCGCCTGCCGACCACGACGACAAGATCACCGGCCCGCCGATCGAGTACGTTCGGCACGACCTGTTCTCGGACGCGACGATCGATCTCTGCAACAACACCGAGGACCCGGCCGCGTTCGGCGCGTACACGCAGAACAACGAGCCGTTCTCGGTCGTCAGCCCGACGAAC
This sequence comes from Actinomycetota bacterium, assembly GCA_035718185.1. GTDB lineage: Bacteria > Actinomycetota > UBA4738 > UBA4738 > HRBIN12 > HRBIN12. The sequence continues at coordinate 26,394 of DASTHN010000139.1, read as the reverse complement.
CCCGACCTGGTGATCGCCGGGTGGAACGACTACTGCTCGGGGTGGATGGGCCTGGGCTTCTCCACGGACGGCGGAGAGACCTGGACCGATTCGCTCGTCCCCGGGTACGTGGGCGACACCTCGGCCGAGGGCATGGCCTCGCCCGAGTTCGGTCGGACGAACGCCGCGAGCGATCCGGTCGCCGCCTTCAACGCCGACGGCACGAAGTTCTACTTCGGCTCGATCTCCTTCAACGAGTTCGCGGGGCCGAAGTCCAACTCGGACGTGTGGGTGGCCCGCTACGACGTCCTCCAACCCACCGACGACGGGTACGAGGCCTACCCGCTCGACTACCTCGGCACGACACGGGTCGGGAGGGGTCCCGCGGCAGCGAACCTCCTCGGCATCTTCAACGACAAGGAGATGGTCGAGGTCGACCGAGCGCCCGACAGCCCGTTCGAGGGCAACCTCTACGAGTGCTGGACGAAGTTCCCGGGCAACGGGACGCCGACGATCCGGTTCCGGGCGTCGTCGGACGAGGGTCTGACGTTCTCACCGCCCGTGAACCTCACCGAGGGCGGCGCCGGCCAGGGCTGCGACATCGCGGTCGAGTCCGACGGCGACGTCTACGTGATCTGGCGTGACTTCGAGTTCAGCTCGTCGCACAAGAACTTCGGCGTCTCGTTCGCCAGGTCGACCGACGGCGGGCTCACGTTCTCGAAGCACCGGAAGATCCGCAACCTGGTCGCGTACAACCCGTTCGACACCGCTCGAGACTGTGGGGACGGGCCGTTCCTGTGCCCGAGTGGCTTCGTCTTCCACCGCTACCCGCTCGAGCCGAGGATCACGGCTGACCCGACGGGAGAGCTCCCCGGGGTCTACGCGATCTTCAACGCCGTCGACCCGTCGACGATGGTCGCCTCCGAGACCTCGTACTCCTCTGCCGGATTCGGGACCGGGATGGTGGGCCAGTCGTTCGCGTACATCTCGAGGACCACGAACAACGGCACCTCGTGGTCGGATCCGATCAAGGTCTCGAACCCGTCCAAGGGTCACGCGTTCTTCCCGGACGGTGACGCGCTGGCCGGCCGACTGGCCGTCGTGTGGCAGGACAGCCGAGAGGACGACTGTTACAGCGTCCAGCGACCCGCGTCGAACACCGCCGACGCGACGCGGTGCGATGACGCAGACGGTGAGTCGGTGAACTCGTACGTCGCCGTGTCGACCGATGGCGCGACCTTCGGGCCCGCGACGCAGGTGTCGTCGGTGAGCCAGATGCCCCAGTACGAGATGTTCGGGGCCGCCGACATCCCGTTCCTCGGCGACTACAACTGGATCCAGCTCGCCGAGACGGGGGACGGCTCGCTCTTCGGCTACCTGAGCTGGACCGACAACCGCGACGTCGTGCCCGGCGACGACCCGCGCGAGGACCCGCAGGACGGGTTCGACGTGCTGAACTGGGTCGTGAACCCGGACGGCACGTTCACCCGTCAGTTCAACCTGGGTGGCCTCGACCAGAACATCTACGGGAACTCGATCGAGATCCCGTAGCGGGAACCGGAGGATCTGGCGGCCCGGTTGCGATCCCACGCGGGATCGGGCCGGGCCGCCGAACGCTCAGTCGAGCTGAACGAGGTCCGGCTTGGCTGCCTGCGGCGCCTTGGGTTTCGGTGTCCGCGCCGTGGCTTGACGGCGCTCGAACGTCATGGTGAAGGACGCGGTCGCGTTGCCCGTGGCGAAGGCGACCCGGCCGTCCCGGGTGACCGACAGTCCGACCTCGAGGCGCTGCATGACCACGCTCCGCTTGCTGGTGCCGCCCTCGAACAGCTCGAGCAAGGCGTCCCGGACGGGCACGAGCTGCTCGCGCAGGGTGTCGAGATCCACGCCGGCGTGCGGCACGGTCTCGACCCCGTGCGTCGTCAGCTCGACGATGGGGTACTCGTTCGCCATCCCCCAGGCCTCTCGCACCATACGTACCTTCCTCTCATCCGCGTCGGCGAGGGTCAAGACGGGAGAACGCCCCACCCTGGGCGTAGGCCGGACGGGAGCGTGCCCTGTCGTCCGGGGGAGGACGTTCGTCCGTCCCGACGTGCGGAACCACACGCCGGGCGACGTGTGGTTCCGGTTCGGTTCGAGCCGTGCTCAGCAGGCCGAGATCGCGAGGTGCTGCCCGAGGCGGTGGATCTGGCCGTCCACCACGTTGATCGCGTAGTAGAAGGTCTCGTCGTACGGCGTCGTCGCGTCCGAGAGCTCGGTCAGCGCGACGTGACGGTTCGGCGGGACCTCGCACACGCCCATGAAGTGGATCTTCACGTCGCGCGCGACAGGGATCGTACGGAGCAGGTCGTTCTCGTTCCGCACGTAGATGGAGAGATAGCGTGCGTCGCGCCGCTCCATCCCGTCCTGAACGGCCGCACGGACCGCGTCGTCGTGCTTGTAGAGCTGGATGACGTCCACGGTGATCTCGGCACCCTGGATGTCGACGTCACGGATGAACGTCGGGTACACGCCGTCCTCCAGCGCGTACGGATCGGGCTTCGGCTCGGGCTTGGGCTCGGGCTTGGGCTCGGGCCTGGGCTCCAGCTTGGGCTCCGGCTTGGGCTCCGGCGGCGCCGTCGTCGGCGGCGCGACCGTCGGGACGTCGCTCGGACCATCGGCGACGACCGTGGGAGCCTGCTCCGTGGACCGGTCGAGGGTGGCGGCGACCACGACACCTCCCGCCAGCAGGGCGAACGCGAGCGTCGCGGCGATCACCACGATCGAGCGACGGCGACCGCGCCCGAGCTTCGGGGCCTTCGGCGTCTGCTCCGACTGGGTCTTCATGGCCTTCTCCCTTCCTGAGGGCTCTCCGCGGCGCCTTCGGCGTCGTCCGTGTTCCTCAGCTGAGTCGATGGTGCGCTCGGGGGGCGCCGGATACCATGCGCGGGTGCGCCATGCTCGCGTTGCCCGAGGTAAGGGTTCCGTCACCGTCGGTGACATGAGAGGGGATGCGTGAACGACCACCTCGAGTGGTGGGTCGAGGGCACCCGCGAGCGCGTGCCGCTCGAGGGTGAGCGGCTCACGATCGGACAGTCCGCCTCGAACGACCTCACCTTGCCCTATGACCGGACGGTCTCTCACGTGCACGCCGTGCTCGAGCGGGTCGCCGCGCGCTGGTGCGTCCGGGACCTCGGCTCCCGCAACGGGACGTTCGTGAACGGCGAGCGGATCTGGGGTGAGCGCCCGCTCCGCTCGGGGGACGAGATCCGCGTCGGCGGCGTCCGGCTCGTCGCACGGCTGGCGGACCAGGCGGTCCGCGAGGACGAGACCTTCGTCGCCGAGTCGGGCCCCGAGCTCACCCGCCGTGAGCGCGAGGTCCTCGTCGCCCTGTGCCGGCCGATGTTCTCGGGCGAGGTCTTCCGCGAGGCGGCGTCGACCCGCCAGATCGCGGCCGAGCTGTTCGTGACCGAGGCGGCCGTGAAGCAGCACCTGTCGCGCCTGTACGACAAGTTCGGCATCCACGAGCGCGAGGGGCGCCGGACGCGCCTGGCGAACGAGGCGGTCCGCACGGGCGCCGTCAGCACCTTCGAGATCCTCGAGGCCCGCGGGCGCGATCCGGAGGGATAGCCCTCCGAGCGGCGGACCGCCCGGTCGAGGATGATGCATGGCATGGAGGCCGATCCGCTCGTCGGGCGCGAGGTCGCCGGGTATGCGATCGAGTCGGTGCTCGGCCGCGGCGCGATGGGCGTGGTCTACCTCGCGCGCCAGCGGGCGCCGGACCGGCACGTCGCCCTCAAGCTCATCAACCCGGCCCTCGCGGACGACGACGCGTTCCGACGCCGCTTCCTGCGTGAGTCGACCGCCGCCGCGGCGATCGACCACCCGCACATCCTGCCGGTGTACGCGACGGGCGAGATCGACGGGCTCCTGTACATCGCCATGCGGTTCGTCGAGGGGGACGATCTCCGGGCGATCCTGCGGGCGTCCGACGGAGTGGAGCCGGACCGCGCGGTCGCGATCGCCGCCCAGCTGGCCGGCGCGCTCGACGCGGCCCACGCCCGAGGGTTGGTGCACCGCGACGTGAAGCCGGGGAACGTCCTCGTCGCCCACGAGGCCACGGCCGACGACACCGACCACTGCTACCTCACGGATTTCGGCGTGAGCACGTGGATGACATCGTCTGCGGGGACGCTCACCTCGACGGGCCAGATGATCGGGTCGGTGAACTACGCGGCGCCCGAGCAGATCGAGGGCCGGCGCGTCGACGGGCGGGCCGACCAGTACTCGCTCGGATGCGTCGTGTACGAGTGCCTGACCGGCCGCGCGCCCTTCTCGGGCCGGACGGCCGCGGGGACGCTGCACGCACACCTGCACGAGGAGCCCCTCGCGCCGACCAGCCTGCGGCCAGTCCTGTCCCCCGCCGTGGACAGCGTGGTCGGGCGAGCCCTGAGCAAGCGTGCCGAGGATCGGTACGACTCGTGCCGCGGGTTCGCGCTCGACCTGCGGGCGGCCCTCGAGGGAGCGGCGATCGAGCCGACGATCGTCCGGACGGCCAAGCCGGTCCCCCTCGAGCCCGGGCCGTCCCGGCGCCGGACACCGTGGGTGCTCGCGACCACCGTGCTGGCGGCCGCCGCGATCGTCGCCGTCATCGCGGTCCTCGCGGTCACCCGAGACGGGTCCGGGACGCAGGTCACCCCCACCAGGTCGCTCAGCCCGGAGGCGTCCGCGTCGAACGCGCCGCTGATCCGCGCGGGGATCCAGGTGACGGCGAGCAGCACGGCGCCGTCCTCGACGGACGCGGCCGGCAACGTCGTCACGTATCTACCGGCGAACGTGCTCGACGGCGACGTCCAGACGGCGTGGCGTACGCCGGGGGACGGACGCGGCGAGTCGCTCACGCTGCTGTTCGACACGCCGATGCACGTCGTGCGGGTCGGGATGATCCCCGGCTACGCGAAGACCGATCCCGAGACCGGCGTGAACCGCTTCGAGCAGAACCGGATCCTGCGCGAGGTCCGATACGTCGTCCGAGGACAGGAGCCGACGACGCAGACCTTCCGTCCGGCGCCCGTCCCGCAGTTCGTGCGCCTGGATGTGACGGCCTCGCGGATCACGATCGAGATCGTCCAGACCACCGAGCCCGGTGGGCTCGACTACACCGCGATCTCCGAGGTCTACGTGTACGGCGTCCCCGCGTAGCCGGGGTCACGCCGTGGCGGTCTCGAGCACCGGCACGATCCTGTCCAGGGCCCACCGCAGCTCGTCCTTCGTGATGCACAGCGGTGGCGCCAGGCGGATCGTCGTCTCGTGCGTGTCCTTCGCGAGGACGCCCTCGGTCATCAGGCGCTCGCACGCGGCGCGCGCCGTGCCGGCCTCGGGCTTCAGGACGATGCCGACCCACAGGCCCTTGCCGCGGACAAGCTCGACCGTCGCGATCGCGCGCTCGCGGAGCGTACCCATGAGCCACGCTCCCAGCTCGGCCGAGTTCCGCTGGTACTCCCCGGTGTTCAGGATCTCGATCACCGCGCGACCGATCGCGCAGGCGAGCGGGTTGCCGCCGAAGGTGCTCCCGTGCTCACCCGGCTTGAACAGCCCGAGGATCCCGTCGTCGGCGACGACCGCCGAGATCGGCAGGATCCCGCCGCCGAGCGCTTTGCCGAGCACGTACATGTCCGGCACGACTCCTTCGTGCTCGCATGCGAACGTCGTCCCTGTTCGCCCGAGCCCCGACTGGATCTCATCCGCGATCAGCAGCGCGCCGTGCTTGGTGCACAGCTCCCGCGCCCGGCGCAGGTAGCCCTCGGGCGGCACGATCACGCCGGCCTCGCCCTGGATCGGCTCGACGAGGAAGCCGACCACCTCGTCGTCGAACGCAGCCTCGAGCGCCTGCGCGTCGCCGTAGGGCACCGTGATGAACCCCGGCGTGAACGGCCCGAAGTCGGCCTTCGACCCGGGGTCGTCGCTGAACGAGACGATCGTCGTCGTGCGGCCGTGGAAGTTGCCGCTCGCGACCAGGATCTTCGCGCGCCCGTCCGGCACACCCTTGACCCTGTAGCCCCACTTCCGCGCGCTCTTGATCGCGGTCTCGACCGCCTCGGCCCCGGTGTTCATCGGCAGCGCGCGATCCTTGCCGGACATCTCGGCCAGGTCGCGCAGGAACGGGCCCATCTGGTCGTTGTGGAACGCGCGGCTCGTGAGCGTCAGGCGCTCGAGCTGGTCCCGCGCGGCCTTCACCAGGTCGGGATGCTGATGCCCGAAGTTCAGTGCCGAGTAGGCGGCGAGCATGTCCAGGTACCGGTTGCCCTCGACGTCGGTGACCCACACGCCATCGGCGCTCGAGATCACGACCGGGAGCGGGTGGTAGTTGTGCGCGCTGTAGCGGTCGACGAGATCGATGTGCTCCCTGGTCGTGGCTGGATCGGCGGTCATCGGCGCGCTCCTTCGGTGGTCTCGAGCGAGTCTACCTGCGCCGCAGGCCCCACCCGCGGCCGGCGCCGGCGAACGGTCGTCCCCACGACCAGGCCCGCCGAGAGCAGGACCAGGTTCTTCGCCACGAACTCACCCTCGACCGTGAGGAGCAGCGGGTTGCCGCCACGGAACGTGACGTTCGGGAGGACGAAGAAGGTGAGGAACGTCCCGACCATCTGGACGACGAAGAGCAGGACCGTGAAGCGCAGCAGCCGCCCGAGCAGCAGCAGCACGCCGACCGTTACCTCGAACGCGCCGAGGGCCGGCACGAACCACTCGGGATCGACCCAGTACACCGTGTGCGCGACCAGGTCCGAAACCGGCGACTCGTCCAGGATCTTCAGCATCCCGAACCAGACGAACACGACGCCGAGCGAGACCCGCAGCATCGGCACGGCCATCCGACGCAGGAACGGAAGCACCACCGCGTCGACGCGGTCGATGCGGGCCCATGCGGCCCGGCGCAGACGATCGGACGTATCGGCGGTTCCCATCGCGACCTCCGGACGACTCGGTCTTCCCCCACGCTACCGGCGGCGCCGCGAAACGGTGGGCATCTACCTCCTGATGATCACCGGCGTGCCGAGCGGGAGGTCGACGAGCGTTTCCATGTCCGGGTTGTAGACCCGGACGCAGCCGTGGCTCACTTCCTGCCCCCGGTTGCTCGCGTACGGCGTGCCGTGGACGGCCATGCGCCCCTCGCCCGGCCAGTCCGAGATGACCGGCGAGAACCCCGACAACCCGAGCGCCATGATCCCGTAGGGCTGGTTCGGGTTCGCGAACGGCACCTTCACCCAGACGTAGAACGTGCCGGTCCCCGTGGGGTACTGGTCGGTCCCGACGCCCACCCGGAACCGGTCGACGAGCTCGCCGTCCCGATAGTGCTCGAGGGTGCGCTTCGACAGGTCCACCTCGAGGCGGTCGTGGCGCTCCTGGACGCGAACGTCGTCGGCCCGGACCCAGCCGGTGGACCCGTTCGGCCGGATGGGGAGGTAGACCTGGAACCAGGCGTCCCCCCGGGGGTCGACCTCGGCGTCGGCGATCAGCATCGGCGTGGGGCCGCCGTCGGGATGTCGGGTGTCGAAGGCGTAATCGGCGTCCTGCGGTCCGAGCCGCTTCCACATCGGCACGTACCGGACCCGCGGAACCACGACGAAGTCGCCCTCGCCGCTGGCGATCGCCTGGACGGTGCGCTCGATCCGGGAGGGTGGCTCGGCCGTCGGCTCGGCGGTCGGCCCGGTCGGACCCGAGGGAGCGGTCGGCGCCGCGGGATCCTCGCCCCGAGTGACGGACGGAACCGGATCCCCCGACGAGCAGGCGGGAAGGAGCATGGCCAGGACGACCGACGCGAGGACCGAGCGACGCAGCACCCGGCCATGATGCCAGACCGTCCCCCCTGGATGGTGTGGCCCGCGCACGTGCGACCGGCTATCCTCCCGCCGCCGGACGTGAAGGAGGTCGCGTGCTCGCCGCATCGACGTTCATGCTCGTGTTCCGCTTCTTGCACATCGTGGCGGGAACCCTGTGGGTCGGCTCCGCCTTCCTGTTCGTGGGGTTCATCGGTCCCTCGGCGGCCGAGGTCGGACCCTCCGCCGGCCCGCTGCTCAGCGTCGCGGTGAAGAAGCGCAGGGTCGCCAAGCTCATCACCTGGCTCGGGATGATCACGGTGACGGCGGGATGGATCATGTGGATCAAGCACGCGAACGACTTCGGCTCGATCGGCGACTGGGTTGGGACCCGCTTCGGTCTCGGCATCACGATCGGCGCGGTCCTGGCCACCACCACGTTCTTCGTCGGCTACTTCGGCGTCGGGCGAAACGTCGAGCGCATGGTCGACCTCGGGGACGAGATCGCCGCGAGCGGCGGGCCCCATCCGCCGGAGCAGCAGGCCGCGATGGCGCGGCTCGGGGGACAGCTGGAGCGCTACGGCAAGATCGACCTCACCCTGCTGATCCTCGCGGTCACCGCGATGTCGACCGCGCGCTACTGGTAGTCCGATCCGGGTCGGCGGCGCCGCGCGGCCGTCAGTGGAGCTCGGCGATGTCGCGCTGCGTGACCTGGCCGGGCTTCTTCCCCATGATGATCATCGCCAGGACCTCGTCGACCGTGACGTCGTCTTTGTCCACCGTCCCGACGAGCTTGCCCTGCAGCATGACGCTGATCCGGTCGGCCAGGTCGTACACGTCGTGGATGTCGTGGCTGATGAGGAAGATGCCCAGGCCCTCCTCGCGGAGCTGATTGATCAGGTCCCGCACCTGCTTCGTCTCGGCGGGCCCGAGGGCTGCCGTCGGCTCGTCCATGATCAGGACGCGGGCGTTGAAGTGAACCGCGCGGGCGATCGCGACGGATTGCCGCTGACCACCCGAGAGCGTGCTGACCGGCGCGACGAACTTCTCGAACTTCGGGTTCAGCCGCCCCATGATCTTCCGCGTCGCGTCCTCCATCGCGCTGGTGTCGAGGTTCCCGAAGCGCGTCGTGAGCTCGCGGCCGAGGAACATGTTCGCCGGCGCGTCGATGTTGTCCGCGAGGGCGAGCGTCTGGTAGATCGTCTCGATCCCGAGCTCCTTCGCATCGCGAGGCGTCTCGATCGTCACCGGCTCGCCATCGATGAGGATCTGGCCCGAGTCCGCCGAGTGGGCGCCCGAGAGCGTCCGGATCAACGTGGTCTTGCCCGCGCCGTTCCCGCCGACGAGACCGACCACCTCACCCGCGTACAGATCCACGGTCACGCCATCGACGGCGTGCACACCGCCGAACGCGACACGCATGTCGCGCAGCTCGACGAGGGGTGTCCCGTTGCGCGCGTTCACCTGGCAGCCCTCCGACGGACGATCGTGTCGAGCGCAACCGCGAGGACGAGGACGATGCCCACGACGACGTCCTGGAGGGGCGCCTCGATCCCCATCAGGACCATGCCTGATACGAGCGACTGCATCACGAGCGCACCGAGCACCGCCCCTGCGATCGTGCCGATGCCGCCCGTGAACGACGTGCCGCCGATCACCGCCGCCGCGATGACGTTGAGCTCGATCCCGGTGCCGAGGCTGCCGACGGCCGCGTTGAGGCGGGCGATCTGTACCGCCGCCGCGAGGGCGACCAGCACGCCCATCAGCGTGAACGTCTTCACGACCGTGCTCTTCGTCTTGATGCCGGCGAGCTCGGCCGCCTCGGGGTTGCCGCCGATCGCGTACACGTAACGTCCGAACCGCCGGCGGGTGCCGATGAAGGTCATGACCACGGCAACACCCAGCGCGAGCAGGACCGGGATGGCGAGCCCCTGCGACACGTTCGTTCCAGGTGGCAGACCCCGCTGCGCCACGATCCCGGCGGGCACGTAGTAGCGGTTCAGGAACCAGATCGCCGCGAGGACGGCACCGCATCCGGCTACACCGAGTGCGATCTCCGCCCACATCGGTCGTAGCCGGAACCCGTAGCGGGCGCGCTGCCGACGCTTCGTCAACTGCAGCGCCACGATGCCGACGCACGCCACGATCCCGACCACCCAGCTCCAGGTTCCGCCGATAGACCCGTCAGACCCCCCGCCGAGGAGCCGGAAGTGCGAGTCCATCGGCGCGATCGTCTGTCCGCTCGCGACTCGCCACGCGAGCCCCCGCCACACGAGGAACCCGCCCAAGGTCACGATGAACGACGGGACCCCCACATACGCGATGATCACGCCCTGGAACGCGCCGATGACGGCCCCGAGCACGAGGCCGAGTGCCAGCGTCATGACCCAGGTGAGCGGGTGATCGAACCGCAGGACGTCAGGGAGGAAGTCGTGCTGGAACGCGCCCATGACCATCCCGACGACCGCCATCACCGCTCCGACCGACAGGTCGATGTGTCGCTCGACGATGATGAGGACCATCCCCGTCGCCATGATCGCGACGACCGAGGTCTGGACCGACAGGTTCCACAGGTTCCTCGGCGTCAGGAACGTATGTCCCGGGGTGACGATCTGGAAGACGATCCAGATGATCGCCAGCGCGATCAGCATCCCGGCGAGCCGGGCGTCGATCTCCGCCGACCGCAGCGTGTCGCGGAACGACCGCCGCTCCCCCTCCGTCGGCGGCGCTTCCGGCGCGCGGTCGGTGGTGGTGGAGATCTCGGTGTCAGCCACGACTCACCATCCTATGCCGGAACGGGGGCGCGCCTCGCCCGGACCGGACGAGGCGCGCACCGTTCGCTCACGGGAGTCCCGCTCCTGCCTGGGTCAGCCGCAGACCTCCACCGTGCCGGCCTCGACGCCCTGGCACAGCTCGTCCGTCGAGATCCAGCCAGCGTCGACGACCACGTTGAGGTTGGCTTGGGTGATCGCTTCCGGCGTGAGGAAGATCGACGTCATCTGGTTCCCGCCCGGCGAGTCGAAGCTCACCGTGTCGGGGATCTCCTCCAGCGGGGTGCCCTGCGCGAGCAGGACCGCGGCCTCGCCGGCCGCCTGTCCCAGCAGCCGGGCGTCCTTCCACACCGACACCGTCTGCGTCCCCAGCGCGACCCGGTTCAGGGCGGCCAGGTCGCCATCCTGCCCGGACACCGCCACCTCGCCCGCGAGCCCCTGGGCCTCGAGCGCGGCAACGACGCCGCCCGCCATCCCGTCGTTGGACGCGACCACGGCCTGCACGTCGTTGTTGTTCTCGGTCAGGAACTGCTCCATGTTCGTCTGGGCGACCGCCGGGTCCCAGTTGTCGGTGTAGGACTCACCGACGTTCTTGATGTCACCGCTGTCGATGGCGTCCTGCAAGACCTCGAGCTGGCCCGAGTGCACGAAGTCGGCGTTGGCGTCGGCCGAGTTCCCCTTGATGAAGACGTAGTTGCCCTTGGGAACCTGGTCGTACACCGCCTGCGCCTGCAGACGACCGACCTCGACGTTGTCGAACGTGATGTACAGGGCGCCGGGGTCCTCGATCAGGCGGTCGTACGCGATAACCGGGATACCCTGCTCCAATGCGCTGGCTACGGCCGGCCGGATCGCCTCACCGTCCTGGGCCAGGATGATGAGCGCGTTCGCGCCCTGCGAGATCAGGTTCTCCACGTCGGCCAGCTGCTGCTCGGCCGAAGATCCGGCGTCCGACGAGATGTACTTGACACCCGCCGCATCGAGAGCGCCGACGATCGCGGGCTCGTCCCACTTGGCCCAGCGCTCCTCGTTGTAGTTGTTCCACGAGACGCCGACGGTGATCCCCTCACCACCGCCGCCACCGGTCGTTCCGGTCGCCTCGCCTCCGCCGTCCTCGTCGCCCCCGCACGCGGCGAGGACCAGGACGAACAGGCCGAGGAGCGCCCATACGCGACGTTTCCGCATTACCTTCCCCCCTTCCGGTGGCGGCCACTCGGTCCCACCACCGTTCCCTTCTTCCGGTCCGACGTAGTGTCGGGCCAAGCGCCCTCCGGCTCCGCCCGCCGAACCCGTCCACCGACATATACGCGCCCAGGGGACCGGTTGGATCCGAGAGCGGCCCGAGCATCTCACAACGGTTCCCGCAACGCAAACGTGGGAGGCTCCAACAAAACGCCGAGCGTCCGATGGCGGTGGGACCGCGCGCGCCTCATCCCTGTTTGCGCGCTTCCGACGCTCGGCATACCCTAGGACGCGCCGGATGGACCGACGTGCCCATCGCGCCCGCGTCTCCGGCTGGAATGGTCCCGAGCAAGCGCAGAAGGTGGTTTCCGCGGAGGTTCCAACGAAATCGACGGCCGGGGTCGACACCGGCGCGGACGGGCGGGCGCGAGCCGAGCGGCGAGGGGTCGCCGCCGACGAGGTCCGGCGCCACAACCTCGGCGCCGTGCTCGAGCGCCTCCACCTCTCGGGCCCCCTGTCCCGCTCCGAGCTCACCAAGACGACCGGCCTCAACCGCTCGACGATCGCCGACCTGCTCGCCGAGCTGACGACGATCGGACTGGTCGAGGAGGAACCGGGAGCCCCCGGGTCCGGGCCCGGGCGCCCCTCGCCGATGGTCCGGGTTCGGCCTCACCGCGCCTCGGTGCTCGCCGTGGAGCTCGCCGTGGACTCGATAGCGGTCGCGACCGTCGGGCTCGGCGGCCACGTGTTCAACCTCGTCCGGGTGGCGAGGCCACGGGGTCGGTTCTCCCCCGAGGAGACCGTTCAGGACGTGGCCAAGCTGGCCGGCCCCCTGCTCGACTCGCTCCCGGCCGAGCGCGTGCTGGTCGGCGTCGGCGTCGGCGTCGTGGGGATCACGCGGCGGTCCGACGGGTTCGTGCACCTTGCCCCGAACCTCGGTTGGCGGGACATCCCGCTCGCCTCGATGCTCGCCGCGGAGCTCGACCCGGGCGTTCCGGTGCTCGCCGCCAACGAGGCGGACCTCGGGGCGCTCGCGGAGCACCGGCGCGGCAGGCACCCGGGCGTCGCGAACCTCGTCTACATCTCGGGCGAGGTCGGCATCGGCGCGGGCGTCGTCGTCGACGGCGAGCCGCTCCTCGGCGCGGCCGGATATGCGGGCGAGGCCGGCCACACCCTGATCAACCCCCAGGGCTCGGTGTGTCGCTGCGGCGCCGTGGGGTGCTGGGAGACCGAGGCCGGGGAGGCCGCGCTGCTGCGGCTCGCCGGCGTGCGCGAGGGGGCCGGCCGCCTCGAGGAGGTGGCCGACCGGGCCGCGGCCGGGGATGCGCGCACCCTTCGCGCGATCGCGGACGTCGGGGGGTGGCTGGGGCTCGGGATCGGCAACCTCGTCAACCTCTTCAACCCCGAGCTGGTGGTCCTCGGCGGTCTGTACCAGCGGTTGTTCACGTTCCTCGAGCCGTCGGTCCTGGAGGGCGCGGCACGGCGGATGCTCGCCGCGCCCGCGCAGATGGCCACGATCACGTGCAGCGCGCTCGGCCCCGACGCCTCGCTCGTCGGCGCCGCCGAACTGGTGATGTCGTCCGTCATCGCAGACCCGGCGAGCGTGGGCGGACGATGAACGAGCATCCGAACGGCCGTCGCCGTTCCGGCGCCTGGACCTTCGTGGGTGGCACCGCCCTCGGGCTCGCGATCGTCGTCGTCACGACCGTCGGGGTCCGCATCGCGAGCGATGAGGGACCATCGTGCCAGCCCGTTGCGGCACAGCCAGGATGGTCGGTCGCCCGCCGGTGGGACGAGGCCGTGCTGAACGCGATCCGGCGGTCCCTGCCGGCCCCGACGGTGCACGCGCGCAACCTGTTCCACCTCTCGGCCGCGATGTGGGATGCCTGGGCCGCCTACGACCCGGACGCGGCGGGCTACTTCGTCGACGAGAAGCACACGGCCGACGACCTCACGGCGGCTCGCGAGGAGGCGATCAGCTACGCGGCGTACCGGCTGCTCTCTCACCGGTACCGGACGGCGGTTGGCGGGACCGACTCGCTCCTCGAGCTCGGGCGGCTGATGGAGGACCTGTGCTACCCGACCGACGTCACGACGACCAAGGGGGGGTCGCCGGCCGCGCTCGGGAACCGGATCGCCGCGGCGGCCATCGAGGCCGGGCTCGCGGACGGGTCGAACGAGGCCGAGGGCTACACGAGCGACTACGCGCCGGTGAACGCGCCGCTCGAGGTGACCGCGCCGGGTCCGGACGAGATGAAGGATCCCAACCGCTGGCAGCCGCTCCAGCTCGAGCAGGCCGTCTCGCAGAACGGCATCCCGATCGACGACACGGTCCAGCAGTTCCTCGGCCCCCACTGGGGTCACGTGGTGGGCTTCGCGCTCCCCGACGCCGGCGCCGACGGGGTGCCGATGGACCCCGGTCCCCCGCCCCTCCTCGACCCGGGCCCCGACGACGATTTCAAGGCGGCGGCGGTCGAGGTGATCGACAAGAGCGGTCAGCTCGACCCGGCCCAGGGGATCATGGTCGACATCTCCCCCGGCGCCCTCGGCGCGAACCCGCTCGGTACGAATGACGGACACGGCCATGCGACGAACCCGGTCACCGGCGAGCCGTACGCGCCAGAGGTGGTGAACCGTGGCGACTTCGCGCGAGCCCTGACCGAGTTCTGGGCCGACGGACCCAGGTCCGAGACCCCGCCCGGGCACTGGAACGTCGTGGCGAACGCCGTATCGGACTCGCCCGGCTTCGAGTTCCTGATCGGCGGCGTCGGCCCGGAGGTCGACCGGCTCGAGTGGGACGTGAAGCTGTACCTGGCACTGAACGGGGCGATCCACGACGCGGCCGTCGCCGCGTGGGGCGCCAAGGGCTTCTACGACTCGGTGCGCCCGATCTCGATGATCCGGTACATGGGCGGCCTCGGCCAGTCGAGCGATCCGAAGGGCCCCTCCTACGATCCAGACGGCCTGCCGCTCGTGAAGGGCTTGATCGAGGTGATCACGGACCGGACCACGGCGCCCGGAGCGAGGCACGAGGCGCTCGCCGGCCACGAAGGGGAGATCGCGATCCACGCCTGGGCCGGGAACCCCGAGGACCGCGAGACCCAGACCGGCGGCGTGGCGTGGATCCTCGCGACCGAGTGGGTCCCGTACCAGCAGTCGACGTTCGTGACGCCGGCGTTCGCCGGGTACGTCTCCGGGCACAGCACCTTCAGCCGCGCCGCCGCCGAGGTGCTGACGGCGATCACCGGGAGCCCGTTCTTCCCGGGAGGGTTGTCCGAGTGGACGATCCCTGCCGGCTCGCTCGAGGTGGAGGCGGGACCGACGAAGGACGTGACCCTCGAGTGGGCCACTTATGCCGACGCCGCCGACCAGGCGGGCATCTCCCGTCTGTACGGCGGGATCCATATCGCCGCCGACGACTTCGCCGGCCGACGGATCGGCTTCGAATGCGGGATCGCGGCGTGGGAGCAGGCCGAGCGGTACTACCGGGGGACCGTCGATGAGCAGGCCTGACGCCGACGGGAGCGCTCGCTCGCGGAGGGTGGTGCTCTTCGTCGCCGGTCTCGCCCTCGGGGCGGTGGCCGGCCTCGGCGGCGTCCGAGCCTTCGACGCGGTGTGGGCCGACGAGCCCGTGACGGCCATGCCCGCCCCGCGGTTCGTCGAGGAGTCGGCTGCGGCGGGTATCCAGCACGTCTACGACGGCGACTTCACCTACTTCGTCGGCGGTGGGGTCGCCGCGTTCGACTGCAGCGACGACGGGCGCCCGGACCTGTACTTCGCCGGCGGCAGCAACCCGGCGGCCCTGTACCGCAACGCGAGCCCCGTCGGCGGGGAGCTGCGGTTCACCCACGTCGCCGACCCCGCCACCGACCTCACGGAGGTCGTCGGTGCGTACCCGCTCGACGTCGACGGCGACGGCACGCTTGACCTCGCGGTCCTGCGGGTCGGGGAGAACGTGTTGCTCCGCGGGCTCGGCGATTGCCGGTTCGAGCGCGCCAACGAGGCCTGGGGGTTCGACGGCGGCGACGACTGGACCGCGGCGTTCAGCGCTACATGGGAGGGATCGGCCACCCTGCCGACGCTGGCGATCGGCAACTATCTCGACCTCGCCGACATCCAGCAGCGAG
This sequence comes from Actinomycetota bacterium, assembly GCA_035718185.1. Taxonomy (GTDB): domain Bacteria; phylum Actinomycetota; class UBA4738; order UBA4738; family HRBIN12; genus HRBIN12. The sequence continues at coordinate 10,542 of DASTHN010000139.1, read as the reverse complement.
CCACCTGTGCCGACAGCGAGCTCGTGCGGCCGGCCGCGGATGGGACGAGGTACGCCGGGCCCATCCCGCTCTCGCCGGGCTACTGCACGCTCTCGGTCCTGTTCAGCGACTGGGGGCACCAGGGCCAGCGGGACCTGCGCATGGCGAACGACCGCCACTACTACACCGACGGCGAGGAGCAGCTCTGGCGCATCGTCGAGGGCGAGCCGCCGCGCCCCTACACGGAGGAGGACGGCTGGCAACGACTGGTGATCTGGGGCATGGGCGTCGCCACGTACGACGTCACCGGTGACGGCCTGCCCGAGGTATTCATCACCAGCCAGGGCGACAACCGGCTGCAGACCCTCGCCGACGGCGCAGCCAGGCCGACCTACGAGGACATCGCGCTGGAGCGGGGCGTGACGGCCCATCGGCCCTACACGGGCGGCGATCCCCTGCCCTCCACCGCCTGGCATCCCGAGTTCCAGGACGTGAACAACGACGGGTTCATCGACCTGTTCGTCTCCAAGGGCAACGTCGAGGCGATCCCCGAGTTCGCGGCGAAGGATCCGGACAACCTGCTGCTCGGCCAGCCGGACGGGACGTTCGTCGAGGGAGCACGGGCCGCCGGGATCGCCCGCTTCGTCCGTGCGCGCGGCGCCGCGCTCGTCGACCTGAACCTGGACGGCCTGCTCGACCTGGTCCAGGTGAACCGGCGCGAGAACATCAGCCTGTGGCGCAACGTCGGCCGAGGCTCGGCCACCGATCCGGAGCCGATGGGGAACTGGGTCGCGGTCCGGCTGCAACAGCCGGAACCGAACCGCGACGCGATCGGGTCGTGGATCACGGTGCGGTTCGGCGACCGGACCGTCGAACGCGAGATCACGATCGGCGGCGGGCACGCCGGGGGCCAGATCGGCTGGATCCACGTCGGCCTCGGAGACGCGGATGGCGCGCAGATCCGTGTCGAGTGGCCGGATGGCGTGACGGGTCCGTGGCTCGACCTGCCGGTCAACGGGTTCGCCGTGATCGAGCGGGGGGCCGACGTGGCCCGGTCCTGGACGCCGCCCGTCGGGTCGGGGGACTGAGGATGGCGGTCGCGCGCCTGGCCGAGGTCGACCTCCCGGACTTCGGGATGCCCGAGACCGCTCCCGAGATCCCGCCCTCGATCTACGTCGCCCGGCTCGAACGGCTGCGCGCCCGCATGGACGAGGCCGGCTACGACCGGATCGTCGTCTACGCCGACCGGGAGCACAGCGCGAACCTCGCCTACCTCACCGGCTTCGATCCGCGCTTCGAGGAGGCGGTCCTCGTGGTCGGAGCCGACGACGAGCCGGCGATCCTCGTCGGCAACGAGTGCTACGGGATGGCCGGCGCCGCGCCGCTGCGGATGCGGCGCCACCTGTTCCAGGACCTCAGCCTCTCCGGACAACCGCGCGATCGCTCGCGGGCCCTGACCGAGATCCTGGCCGATGAGGGGATCCGCGCGGATGCGCGGGTCGGCGTCGTCGGGTGGAAGGAGTACGCGGACCGCCGGACGATCGAGGCGCCCGCGTACCTGGTGGACACGCTGCGCGACATGGGTGGCGTGGTGGAGAACGCGGCCCACCTGCTGATCGGCACCGGCGACGGCATGCGCGTCGTGAACGAGGTCGAGCAGCTCGCGGCGTTCGAGCACGCGGCCTGCCTCACATCCCAGGGCGTGCGCCGGCTCCTGCACGAGCTGCGCCCCGGGATGCGTGAGCGAGAGGCCGTCGCGCTCCTCGGCTGGACCGGCGCGCCGCTCTCGTGCCACCTGATGCTGACCAGCGGCGAGCGCGCGTCGCTGGGCCTGCTCAGCCCCGGCGATCGGAGGATCGGGCGCGGCGACCGGTTCACGGTCGCGTTCGGCATCTGGGGGGCCCTGAACTGCCGCGCCGGGTTCGTCGTCGAGGACGCGGCCGAGCTCCCCTCGGAGATCGGCGATTACGTGGAACGCCTGGTCGCGCCGTACGTCGGGGCCGTCGCCGAGTGGTACGGCGCGTTGCGCGTGGGCCAGACCGGCGGTGCGCTGTTCGAGATCGTCCGGCGGCACCTCGGCGACCCGTTCTACGGGGTCTCCCTCAATCCGGGCCACCAGATCCATCTGGACGAGTGGGTGAACTCCCCGGTCGCCCCGGACTCGACGATCGAGCTCCGCTCGGGGATGGCCCTGCAGGTGGACATCATCCCGGCGACGGGGACCCGGTACTTCACGACCAACATCGAGGACGGCGTCGCGCTGGCCGACGAGCACCTGCGCGACGCCTTCGCCGCGGACCATCCGCAGGCGTGGGAGCGGATCTCGGCGCGACGCCGGTTCATGGAGGATGCGCTCGGCATCGCGCTCCACCCGGACGTGCTCCCGTTCTCCAACATCCCGGCGTGGTTGCCGCCCTTCCTGCTCAGGCCCGACCGGGCCATGGTGATGACCGGATAGGAGGGCTGTTCGGAACTTGCTCCGTCCACGCGAGGCCGCGCGGCCCCGCTCGAGCGCCGGGACGGGTTCCCGGCGGTGGAGGTGATGTCGGCATGGCGTACGAGCCGAAGCGCGAGCACAGGTTCTCGTTCGGTCTGTGGACCGTCGGGAATGTCGGCGCCGATCCGTTCGGCTCGGCGGTCCGGGAGCGGTTGTCGCCGGTGCAGCTCGTCGAGCTCCTCGCGGAGGTCGGCGCCTGGGGCGTGAACCTCCACGACAACGACCTGGTGCCGATCGATGCGAGCGCGCACGAACGCGACCAGATCGTGTCGGACTTCAAGAAAGCGCTCGACGCGACCGGCGTCGTCGTGCCGATGGCGACGACGAACCTGTTCGCGGACCCGATCTTCCGCGACGGCGCCTTCACCGCGAGCGACCCGAAGGTGCGCGCGTTCGCGATCCAGAAGACGATGCGCGCGATCGACCTCGGCGTGGAGCTCGGCGCGACGACCTACGTGTTCTGGGGCGGTCGCGAGGGCGTCGAGACCGATTCGTCGAAGGACCCGGCCCGCGCGCTCGGCTGGTTCACCGACGCGATGAACTTCCTGTGCGCGTACGTGAAGGACCAGGGATACGACCTGAGGTTCGCGCTCGAGGCGAAGCCGAACGAGCCCCGCGCCGACATCTATCTGGCGACGACCGGCGCGATGCTCGCGTTCATCTCGACGCTCGACGACCCCGAGATGGTGGGCGTGAACCCGGAGGTCGCGCACGAGCACATGGCCGGCCTGAACTTCACCCACCAGGTCGCGCAGGCGTGGGCGATGGGCAAGCTGTTCCACATCGACCTCAACGACCAGATCCCGGGTCGCTACGACCAGGACCTGCGGTTCGGCTCGGCGAACCCGAAGCAGGCGTTCTTCCTCGTGAAGTTCCTCGAGGACGTGGGGTACGAGGGCAGCCGCCACTTCGACGCGCACGCCTACCGCACGGCGGACTACGACGACGTGAAGGCGTTCGCGCGCGGCTGCATGCGCACGTACCTGGTCCTCAAGGAGAAGGCGGCCCGCTGGAATGCGGACCCGGACATCCAGGCGCTCGTCGCCCGGGTCGCCGGGAGCGACGACGGGTCGATGGACGCGTACCTCGGCCCCTACACGGCCGACCGTGCCACTGCGCTCCGCGAGCTCCAGCTCGACCGCGTGCCGCTCGGGCGGCGCGGGCTGCCGTACGAGGAGCTCGACCAGCTGACGATCGACCTGCTCCTCGGGGTCCGGTGACGCTCGAGGCGGTGTCCTTCGAGGGGCACCGCTGCGTGCGGCTGCGGGACGGAAGGGTTACCGTGACGGTGACCACCTCCGTCGGGCCGCGCGTGCTCGGGCTGAGCCGTGACGAGGGCAACGTCATGGCCGTGCTGCCCGGGACGGGGCTCGATCGGCCGGGTGGCGACCGGTTCCCGTTCATCGGGGGCCACCGCCTCTGGACCGGACCCGAGGTCCCCGAGGTCACCTACGAACCGGACGACCGAGCCTGCGCGGTGACCGAGGTACAGGACGGTGCTCGGATCGAGGCGCCCGCCGACGGCGCGGGGCTGACGAAGGCGATCTCGGTCCACGCCGCGGCCGGCGGCTGGAGGGTGGAGCACGAGCTGCGCAACGACGCCAGCCGTGCGATGACGGTCGCTCCGTGGGCGATCACCCAGCTCCGCCCGGGCGGCACGGCGACGCTGCCGCTGCCGTCGCGCGGCCCGGGCCCTCAGGCCGATCGCGCGCTCGTGCTGTGGCCCTACACCGAGCTCGCCGACCCCCGGATCGCGTTCGAGCCTGGCGTCGTACGGGTGAAGTCCTCGCCGAGGGGACCCGCACTGAAGGTCGGTGTCGCGCCGGGCGACGGGCCGCTCTCCTACCGGGTCGGCGACGAGATGTTCGAGAAACGGGTCGACGTCGATCCATCGGCGGTGTACGCGGATCGCGGCGCCGCCCTCCAGGTCTACCTCTGTGACGAGTTCTGCGAGCTCGAGACGCTCGGCCCGCTCGTGACGCTCGAGCCGGGCGCGACCGCCAGACACACCGAGCGCTGGACGCTCCGAGCGGCCGGCGCGGGAAGGAGCGACACGTGAGTCACGTCATCGGTCTCGACGTCTCGACCACGGCGACCAAGGCCGTGGTCGAGAACGGCGACGGGACGGTCCGCGCGGTGGCGTCCGCCGAGTACCCGTACGACACCCCGCGACCGCTCTGGAGCGAGCAAGACCCGAAGCTGTGGTGGGACGCCACGCGACGGGCCGTCGCCGAGGTCCTCGCGGAGGCGGGGCTGACGGGGGACGACGTCGACGCGGTCGGGCTCACCGGACAGATGCACGGTCTGGTCGCGCTCGACGCCGCGGACGAGGTCCTGCGGCCGGCGATCCTGTGGAACGACCAACGCACCGGCGCCGAGTGCGACCGGATCCGCGAACTGGTCGGCCGCGAGCGCCTGATCGCGGTGACGGGCAATGACGCCCTGACGGGGTTCACCGCTCCGAAGATCCTGTGGGTCCGCGAGCACGAGCCCGAGGTCTGGGAGCGCATCGCGCACGTGCTCCTGCCGAAGGACTTCGTCCGGCTGCGGCTCACCGGCGGCCGGGCCGTGGACCGGGCCGACGGCGCCGGCACGATCCTGTTCGACCTGGCCGCGCGCGACTGGTCGGCCGAGATCCTGGACGCGCTTGGGATCGACCGCGAGTGGCTGCCGCAGACGTTCGAGGGTCCCGAGGTCACCGGGACCGTCACCGAGGACGCCGCCTCCGTCACGGGCCTCCGCGCCGGGACGCCCGTCGTCGCCGGCGGCGGCGACCAGGCGGCCGCGGCGGTCGGCGTCGGCTCCGTGGTGTCCGGGGTCTCGTCGTTGTCGCTCGGGACCTCGGGCGTGGTGTTCACGACGACCGAGGGCCCGACGATCGAGCCCGAGGGCCGGCTCCACGCGTTCTGCCACTCGGTCCCCGGCCGGTGGCACCTGATGGGCGTGATGCTCTCGGCGGCGGGGAGCCTGCGGTGGTACCGCGACGCGCTGGCGCCGGGGACGGCGTTCGACGAGCTCGTCGCCGAGGCGGCCGAGGCCCCCCCGGGGAGCGACGGCCTGCTCTTCCTGCCGTACCTGACCGGCGAGCGCACGCCGCACCCCGACCCGCTCGCACGCGGCGCGTTCGTGGGGCTGACCGTGAACCACACGCGGGCGCACCTCACGCGCTCGGTCCTCGAGGGCGTCGCGTTCGGCCTCCGCGACTCCCTGGAGCTGGTGCGCGCGGCGGGGCTGGCGCCCTCGGCCGAGATCCGGGCCACCGGCGGCGGGATCCAGAGCCAGCTGTGGCGCCGGATCCTCGCGGACGTGCTTAGCGCGCGGATCGTCACGACCTCGACCGCCGAGGGCGCGGCGCAGGGCGCGGCCACGCTCGCGGCCGTCGGCGCCGGCTGGCACCCGACCGTCGAGGAGGCGTGCCTCGCCTTCGTCCGGATCGGTGACCCGACCGACCCGTCGGGCTCGGCCGACTACGAGGACGCGTACTCGCGGTACCGGGAGCTGTACCCGGCCCTGCGGCCGACGTTCCACGCGCTGTCCGAGGGCTGAGCTACCCCCACGACGTCTCGGTCACGGGACGGAGCGCCACCTCGAGGATCCGGTGGTTCCTCGGCCGCGTGAGGACGAACAGTACGACCTCGGCGACGTCCTCGGCGGACATCATGCCGGCGAGCTCGGGCATCCCGGGCGTGCGCCCGCGCCCCATCGCGAACTCCGTCGCAACGCCGCCGGGGCACACGTTCGTGCAGCGAACGCCCTGCTCGCGGAGCTCGTGGTCGAGCGCGCGAGTGAACCCCACCTGCGCGAACTTCGACGCGCAGTACACGGCCTCGTAGGGCAGGCCGCGGCGGCCGGCCTCGGACGCGAGGGTCACGATGTCGGCGGCCTCGCTCCTCAGCAGGTGCGGCAGCGCGGCGCGGACCGCGTAGAGCGTGCCCTTCACGTTGACGTCGATCATCTCCTCGAGGTGCTCGGGGTCGAGCTCGAGGAACGGGCCGTACGCGCCGACGCCGGCGTTCGCGACCAGGATGTCCAGACCGCCGAACCGGTCGACCGCGTGGCCGACGAACCCCTCCATCTGGGCGGCGTCGCGCACGTCGCAGGGCTCGGCGAACGCGTCCGCGATCCCCAGGTCGCCGCCGCTCCGCGAGGCCAGTCCGAGCCGCGCCCCGGCGCCGGCGAGCGATCGCGCCACGGCCGCCCCGATCCCGCCGCTCGCGCCGGTCACGAGCGCCACCTTCCCGTTCAGATCCGTCATGGGCCACCCCTCGAGTCTCGGTTCCCGCAGCATCGCCGACGCCTGGGCGGAGTGCGAACGCCCAGGGTGGCGGCCGTCCGCGGTAGGGTCGAACCATGGCGATCCGCGTGGGTCTGGTCGGGTTCGGTCTGGGCGGCGCCGTGTTCCACGCACCGTTGATCGATGCCACGGCGGCGCTGTCGCTCGACGCGATCGTAACGACGCACCCCGAGCGCGTCGCTCGCGCACGCGAGCGATACCCCTCGGCGCGCGTGCTGCCGGACGTCGACGCGCTCCTGTCGTCCGCCGACGAGCTCGACCTCGTCGTCGTGACGACGCCGAACCGGTCCCACGTCGCGATCGCGCTCGGCGCGGTCGAGGCCGGCCTGCACGTCGTGATGGACAAGCCGATCGCGCCGTCCTCGGTCGACGCGCGGGGGCTCGCCACCGCCGCGGCCGACCGGGGGGTGCTCCTCTCGGTCTTCCAGAACCGGCGGTGGGACGCCGACTTCCTCACGGTCCGCCGGCTGCTCGAGGGCGACGCGCTGGGCCGCGTCGTTCGGCTCGAGTCCCGCTTCGAGCGCTGGGACCCGGCACTCGGCGGAGGGTGGCGCGAGCTCGGCGCGCCGGAGGAGGGCGGGGGGATGCTCCTCGACCTCGGCAGCCACCTGGTCGACCAGGCGATCCAGCTGCTCGGCCCGCCGATCTCCGTCTACGCCGAGGTCGGGCGTCGCCGGCCTGGCGCCGAGGCCGACGACGACGCGTTCGTCGCGCTCGTCCACCCGGGCGGCGTCCGCAGCCACCTGTGGATGAGCCTGGTGGCCGGCGCGCTCGGCCCGCGGTTCCGGGTGCTCGGGCTCGGCGGCACGTTCGAGGTGCATGGGCTCGATCCACAGGAGCAGCAGTTGAAGGACGGGATGGTCCCCGGCGACGACAGGTACGGGATCGAGCCGCCCGAGCGCTGGGGGGCGATCATCCGCGGCGGCAAGCGCGAGTCCGTGCCGACGGAGCGAGGCGACTATCCGCGGTACTACGCCCAGGTCGCCGACGCGATCGAGCGCAGCGGCCCGCCGCCCGTGCCCGCGGAGGACGCGATCCTCGGCCTCGAGGTGCTCGAGGCCGCGCGCCGCTCGGCCGAGACCGGAACGGTCGTCCGGCTCTCGACCTAGCCGCGGGCGCGCCCGCCGGCCGCGAAGACGGCCTCGATCACCCGCATGTTCGCGACCGAGTCCTCGGGCGGCAGCGGCACCGGCACGTCGTCCAGGACCGCGGTCGCGAAGGCCTGCGCCTGCACCGCGTACTGGTCGGCGGGGTCGAAGGTGAGGACCTCCGTGTCCGGCGCGACCGGCGGATCGCCGCCCGCGGTGAAGAACACCTCCGTCGGGCGGTCGGGCGGGATGTTGAACGGGATGCCGACCGAGACGCGACCCTCGGTCCCGTAGATATGCACGCGCTGGTCGGGCTCGGCGCGTGTCGTGCACGTGAAGGTCGCGATCCGATCGCCGAACTCCAGGAGCGCGCTCGTGATCACGTCGACCCCCGAGGCCGGGTCGCGCGTGATCGAGGCCTCGACACGGGTCGGTTCCTCGCCGAACAGCATCCGCGAGACGTTGATCGGGTAGCACCCGATGTCCATCAGGGCTCCCCCGCCGACCTCGCGGATGTTCCGGATGTCGGTCGGCTCGTCGTTGAAGTAGGAGAACCAGCTCTGCACCGCCCGGAGCTGGCCGATCCGTCCCGAGCCCACCAGCTCACGCACCGCGACCCACGACGGGTGCAGCCGGTACATGAAGGCCTCCATCAGCCGCACGCCCTCGGTGGCGCACACGTGGGCCATCTCCTCGGCGTCCGCGGAGCTCATCGCGATCGGCTTCTCGCACAGGACGTGCTTGCCAGCCTGGGCCGCCGCGATCGTCCACTCCGCGTGCAGGTGGTTCGGGAGCGGGATGTAGACGGCCTCGACCTCGGGGTCCTCGAGGAGCGCCTCGTACGATCCATGAACTCTCGGGATGCCGAGCTCGGCGGCGACGCTTCGCGCTCGGTCCCCGTCGCGAGAGGCGATCGCGACGACCTCGCACCGCTCGGCCGACCGGATGCCGGGGATGACCTTCTCGCGCCCGATCCTCGCGGTGGACAGCACGCCCCATCTCAGCACCCTCATCGCATCGTCTCCCGCTCCATCGCCTCGCTCCTGTCTCGACCGGCGGGTGGAGCTTGCCCGACGAGAGGCCGCCCCGACAAACGCCCGGTGTCGCTCGGCCGAGGTGCTGCGGAGCGCTAGGCTGGTCCGAGTAGCGCTCGCGAGAGTGGCGGAACGGCAGACGCGCCGGACTTAGGATCCGGTGCCCGAAAGGGCATGGGGGTTCGACTCCCCCCTCTCGCACCCCTTCTGACCTGCGGCTCTTTGTGCGAAGGCCCTCGGGTAGATCCGTGAGAACGACCGTCTTGCTCACGGTTGCTCACAGAAGTCGAGCCGACGCCTGAGCCCCGACACCTTCTCCGGCTCATGGCGACCTGAGCCCCGCGATGAGCGCGGCCACCTTCTCGGCGGCAGCGGAGATCGGCTGCGCATGAAGCGCCTCTCTTTGCGGACTCGGCCAACGCAAGCGAGCACCCTGCATAAGACGGTCTCGGGTCCCGTCGGTGAGTCCGAGCACGGGGTCGGGGCGTGCTCCGGCGTTCGGTTACTGGCTCAGCGACTCGCTCAGTAGCGGCACGGCCTGTAGACCTCGACGGATCGAACCACGTCCCCGTCGTCCGCCGAGTAGTAGTCGCGTCCCGGCCCGCCGATCACACGGTCGTTCCCTTCGCCGTCTGCGCTGCACAGCCGGTCGTTCCCCGAACCCCCGGAGTAGAGGTCCGCGCCATAGTAGTCTTCCGCGACCTCGTCGTGCCCCCACTGGAAGAAGATCCGGTCATTGCCACGACCGCCGTCGCCCACGTCTCCCCCGCGACCCCCGTAGATGCGGTCGTCGCCGCGACCGCCGTCGAAGTAGTCGGATCCAGGACCAAGGAAGAGGACGTCGTCCCCGCCCCGGGCGAACACGTGGTCATGCCCACCGCGCGGGCAGATCACGTCGGGACCGCTCGTCCCGCGCAACTCGTCGTCGCCGTTCGTGCCTGTGATCGAGCACTCGGGGCGTTGGGATGACTCCTCTCCGGATGCGCTCGAGGAGGCGAGGAGCAGGCCAGCGACGAGTGCGAATGCACACGGCGCGACGAGTAGGAGAGGAAGCCGGGTGCGCATGACGAGCCTCCCTTCGGCCATGCTCGGGTGGCGGGTCCACCCGAGCCTCGTGACGGAGACTGCCTCTGGCCGCTCTAGGGTCCCGGAGCGTGCGGGTGGGTCCCGCGTCTGAGCGGGCAGCCTGGCGGTGCCGCTCGGCCTCGCGGAGCATCCGGACGAGGACGGCACACGGGCACGCGGTGACCTCGGATCCGCTGGCGCGGGCAGTGATTCCTGGGTTGCCACCCAACGGGAGGTGGCCCACTCAGAACGAGGACCGTAGACCCTCCCGGGGGGTGCGCGGCCGCCGGATGCTGTGGAAGTGAAGTCCCGGGCGCGGCGCGTGATCCTCGTGATCTTCAGGTTGCTGATGCTCGCGTTGGGGTTCGTCGTCATGTCGGTGGACTCGGCTCGGAGGCATCCGGCACCGGTGCAGGGGACACTCCGTTCTCCCCGGTTCTGGGCTTTGGCATGATCGCGCTCGGCGTCGTGAGGCTCATCTCTGCGACGCGGTAGTTCACGGACGGGTACGTCCTCGGTTCAGGCCCCGCAGCATCCCCGCCAGCACCGCCCGCACGTACTACTCGTCCTTCGGCGTCGATCAGG
>DASTHN010000138.1:0-7506 GCA_035718185.1 Actinomycetota bacterium | reverse complement strand
CCTCCGTCCGGGGGCGGGTTCGGCTCGTCTGCAGAGGTGCCGAGCGTGTCCGTCCGAGAGGTCGACCGGGAGTTGCCGAAGAAGGACGCGATCGAGGTGGAAGGGACGGTCTCCGAGCCGCTCCCCAACGCCATGTTCCGGGTCGAGCTCGAGAACGGGCACAAGGTGCTCGCACACATCTCCGGGAAGATGCGGATGCACTACATCCGGATCCTGCCGGGGGACCGTGTGCTGGTGGAGCTGTCGCCGTACGACCTGTCGCGCGGCAGGATCGTGTACCGGTACAAGTGAGAGCGGGCTGAGGGAGCAGGGATCCGGATGAAGGTGCGGCCGTCGGTGAAGAGGATCTGCGACAAGTGCAAGGTCATCCGCCGGCGCGGCCAGATCCGCGTGATCTGCTCGAACCCCCGACACAAGCAGCGCCAGGGCTGAGGAAGGAGCGCGAACGTGGCTCGGATCGCAGGCGTCGACCTCCCCCGCGACAAGCGGGTGGACGTCGCGCTCCGCTACATCTACGGGATCGGCTCCACGAGGGCGTTCCAGATCGTGACCTCGTCCGGCGTGGACGGCTCGACCCGTGTCCGGGACCTGTCCGAGGAAGAGGTCAGCAAGATCCGCGAGTACATCGACCGCGAGTTCAAGGTCGAGGGCGACCTGCGGCGCGAGGTCGCCCAGGACATCAAGCGCAAGATAGAGATCGGCTGCTACCAGGGGATCCGGCACCGCCGGAGCCTCCCGGTGCGCGGGCAGCGCACGCACACGAACGCGCGCACGCGCAAGGGTCCGCGCAAGACCGTCGCGGGCAAGAAGAAGGTCGGGAAGAAGTAGGTCGGGGAGGAGCGGGGAGCCCAGATGGCGAAGCCGAAGGCCAAGAAGGTCCGCAAGAAGGAGAAGAAGAACGTCGTCCACGGGCAGGCCCACATCAAGTCGACCTTCAACAACACGATCGTCACGATCACCGACCTGCAGGGCAACACGATCAGCTGGGCGAGCGCCGGCAACGTGGGGTTCAAGGGCTCCCGCAAGTCCACCCCGTTCGCCGCGCAGCTCGCGGCCGAGGCCGCCGCGCGCCGAGCGCAGGAGCACGGCATGCAGAAGGTCGACGTGTTCGTGAAGGGCCCGGGCTCGGGTCGGGAGACCGCGATCCGCTCGCTCGCCGCGACCGGCCTGGAGGTCGCTGGCATCCAGGACGTCACGCCGGTGCCGCACAACGGCTGCCGGCCCAGGAAGCGCCGCCGCGTCTAACGCGTCGGTCGGCCCGTTGTCGAGCGGGCCGTGTGGGGCACCGAGCGGCTCCCCCCGAAGGGGCTCGAGCGGCGAGGCGGGAGTCCCCACGGGAAGGCGGGGCAGGAATGGATGATCCCCCGCCGGAGGAGGAAGCAGTGTTCGTCGTCGCAAGGCCGCAGATCTCCGAGGAGAGCGTCAGCGCGACGCGCTCCCGGTTCGTCATCGAGCCCCTGGAGCCGGGGTTCGGCTACACCATCGGGAACTCGCTCCGTCGCACGCTCCTGTCGTCGATCCCGGGGGCCGCGATCAGCTCGGTCCGGATCGAGGGCGTGCTGCACGAGTTCTCGACGATCCCGAAGGTCACCGAGGACGTCACCGACATGATCCTGAACCTCAAGGAGCTCGTGCTCCGCAGCGAGGCCGACGAGCCCGTCACCGTGTACCTGAAGGCAAAGGGGCCGGGCGAGGTCACGGCCGGCGACATCGCCCCGCCGGCGGGCGTCGAGATCCTCAACCCCGAGCTGCACATCGCCACGATCGGCAAGGGTGGCAGCCTCGAGATGGAGATGGTCGTCGAGCGCGGCGTTGGCTACCGCATGGCCGACAAGAACAAGAAGCCTCGCGACCCGATCGGCGTGATCCCGGTGGACTCGATCTTCTCGCCGGTCCGCAAGGTGAGCTACACGGTCGAGAACACCCGCGTCGAGCAGATGACCGACCGGGACAAGCTGATCCTGGACGTCGAGACCGACGGCTCGATCGCGCCGCGCGAGGCGGTCGCGAGCGCCGGCGGCACCCTGCTCGAGCTCGTCCAGCTGTTCGGCGACCTGGCCGAGGCGCCCTCGATGCAGGTCGGCCCGGCCGAGGACGAGTCGGTCCCGTCCGACTACCAGATCACGGTCGAGGAGCTGAACCTGTCGGTCCGCTCCTACAACTGCCTGAAGCGCGAGGGCATCAACTCGGTCGGCGACCTGGTGCAGAAGAGCGAGGCCGAGCTGATGGACATCCGCAACTTCGGCCAGAAGTCGATCGACGAGGTGAAGGCCAAGCTCGAGGAGCTCGGCCAGTCGCTTCGGGAGGAGTGATCGATGCCACGCCCGAAGAAGGGCCCCCGGCTCGGGTCGAGCCCGGCGCACCAGCGCCTGCTCCTCAACGGGCTGGCCGCCCAGCTCTTCACGTACGAGAAGATCAACACGACCGAGGCCAAGGCCAAGGCCGTGCGTCCCGTGGCCGAGAAGATGATCACGTTCGCCAAGCGTGGGGACGTCGCCGCGCGGCGCGAGGTGCTGAAGGACATCCCCGACCGGGACGTCGTGCACAAGCTCTTCAGCGAGATCGCCCCCCGGTACGCCGAGCGCAACGGCGGCTACACCCGGATCCTCAAGCTCGGGCCCCGGCGGGGCGACGGGGCGCCGATGGCGGTCATCGAGCTCGTCGAGTAGCCGCCGCCATGCCCGTCGTGCGGCTGACGCTCGCGTACGACGGGACCGCGTTCCGAGGGTGGGCTCTGCAGCGGGGGCAGCGGACCGTCGAGGGCGTGCTCTCGGACGCCCTGGCGCGGGTGCTCGGCTCGGAGCCGCGGCTGTCGGTCGCGGGCCGGACGGATGCGGGGGTCCACGCCCGGGGTCAGGTCGTGTCGTTCGTGGGCCCCGGGGACGTGGACGCGGGGCGGCTGCGGCGCTCGCTGAACGGGATGCTCTCCCCGGAGGTCGTGGTGCGCCAGGCCCGCCGGGCGCCGGAGGGGTTCGACGCGCGGTTCTCGGCCTCGGCGCGGGAGTACCGGTACCGGATCGACACGGGGGAGGTCGCCGACCCGTTCTCGGCGCGGTTCGTGTGGCACCGAGCCGGCGCGCTGTCGCTCGCGCCGATGCGGGCGGCGGCCCGCGACCTGCTCGGGGAGCACGACTTCGCCTCGTTCGGTCGGCCGCACCGGCGGGGCGGGGCGACGACCCGCCGGCTGGATCTGCTCACCGTCTCGCGGACGGGGGAGCGCGTGCAGGTCACGGCGCGGGCGAACGCGTTCCTCCATCAGATGGTGCGCTCGCTCGTCGGGACGCTCGTCGCGATCGGCGAGGGACGGATGGCGCCCGACGCCATGCCGCGGGTGCTCGCGGCGCGGGACCGCGGCGCGGCCGGGCAGGTCGCCCCGCCCCACGGGCTCACGCTCGAGCGTGTCCTCTACGGCCCTCGCGACTGAGCGCCGGCTTCCGTTCGGCCTTCCGCCGCAGTACGATCCGCCCGTCCGCCCCGCCGGACGGGGGACGTTCGGCGCTCGGCGGCGGGTGGGGTGGGGGGCGACGATCTTGCCACCGATGCGCGGACAGCGGGGATCTCGGTCCGGGAGGTGGCGCCACGGGCTCGTGGGGGCGGCCGTGCTCCTGGTCCTCGGCCCGCTCGCGCCCTCCGCGTGGGCGATCCCCCGGCCGGAGACCGGGTCGTGGAACGACCGCGGGCCCACGTACCCCGAGCGGTTCTCGATGGCGTTCACCGGCGACGTGCTCGTGCACACCGACGTGTGGGAGCAGGCCGCCGCGTACGCCGGGCAGGGTGGACGCTTCGACTTCCGTCCGATGTTCGCGCCGATCCGGCCGCTGATCTCGGCGGCCGACGTCGCGATCTGCCACCTGGAGACGCCCGTCACGAGCACCGACACGCATCTGTCGTCGTTCCCGGTGTTCAACGTTCCGAACGAGATCGTGGACGCGGTCGCGTGGGCCGGCTACGACGGGTGCTCGACGGCGTCGAACCACTCGCTCGACCAGGGCCTGGACGGGATCCGAGCCACGATCGACGAGCTCGAGGAGTCGCATCTCCTCCACGCCGGCACCGCGGCGACCCGGCGCGAGTCGCAGATCGTCACGATGTACCGGGTGGGCAAGGCGCGGATCGCGCACCTGTCGTACACGTTCAGCTTCAACGGCCGCACGCCGCGATACGGGTGGGAGGCCAACCGGCTGGTCGTCTCGAGCGTCCTGGCCGAGGCCCGCCGGGCCCGCCGGGCGGGGGCGGACCTGACCGTCGTGTCGCTCCACTGGGGCGCCGAGTACCACCACGCGCCGACGAGCGCCCAGCGCTCGGTCGCCGCGCGGCTCACGGGGTCGGGGCTGGTCGACCTGGTGGTCGGGCACCACGCGCACGTCGTGCAGCCGATCGGCGCCGCGAACGGCGTGCCGATCGTCTACGGCATGGGCAACGAGCTCTCGGCCCAGCGACTCGAGTACCTCGGCGACAAGTCGGTGGAGGACGGGGTCATCGTGTGGACCGTCGCCGAGCGCGCGGGCGACGGCGGCTACCGGGTGACGAGGGTGCTCGTGACGCCGACGTGGGTCGCACCGGGGTCGTACCGGATCCTGCCGGCGCTGTCCGTGGCGGACGATCCCTCGACGCCGGCGTGGCTCCGGGGGGAGCTGCGCGCGTCGCAGCGTCGGACGATGGGCGAGATCACGGCGCTCGGCGGGCGGCCGTTCGGGCTTCGGGCGACGCGGACGCCGCCGCTCGGCGCGCAGTTCTGATCCCCGGCCGGACGGAGGCGAGGATGAGCGCGGGGTCGGACGACGGTCACCGAACGGTGCGCCGGAACGCTCCCGGGCGCGGGCGCCGATCGGATGCCGATGGCCGGCGGTCGAGCGTCGCACGTCCCCTCTGTCGCGACGCCGTCGTCGCGCTCACGCTCCAGAAGCAGCACCTGACCCCGCGGTCCGCGGCCGACTCGGTCGGCCGGGTGCTCGACGACCTCCTGGGACTCCATGCGACCGTCCCGCTCAGCCCGTACCTGCAGCTTCGAGCGAGGATGCGAGCGTTCGCCCCCGAGGGGTTGGATCGCATGCTCGACGGAGGCCGCGCCGCGAAGCTCGGGGGCATGCGCCGGACGTTGTTCATCGAGTCCACCGAGCTCCTCCCGCTGGTGTTCGCGGCGACGCGGGGGCTCACGCTCCGCGACCGCGATCGGTTCCTGGCCGCTTCCGGTCTGACGCCGCGGCGCTACGAGCGTCTGGCGGGGCGCATCGCCACAGCGGCGACGGGACGGGCGCTGGACGCGTCCGAGCTGCGCGACGCGGTCGGCGCCGAGGAGCCGCTCTCCCCGGTCATCATCGTGATGTGCGACGAGGCGCGCCTGGTGCGATGGAAGGGCAGGGGGGGATGGCGGAGCGCCCGGCCGAGGTACCGGCTCTTCGACGAGGCGCTCCCCGGCGTCCGGCTGGACGCGTGGGAGGAAGGTACGGCCGTCCGCGCGCTGATCGAACGGTACGTCCGTCGGTACGGACCCGTCAGCGAGACCGATATCGCATGGTGGACGGGGCTGTCGAGGACGGCCGTCCGCGAGGCGCTCGCCTCGATCGAGGACGTCCTGCCTGCGACGATCGAGGGGCTCGAGGGCGTGTTCCTCGTCCACGAAGCGGACCTCGGCGCGCTCCGGCGGCCGACCGCTCCCCGAGCCGGGCACGTCTCGCTGCTCCCGGTCCTCGACCCCTACCTGCAGGGCTACCGCGACCGGGAGCGATGCCTCGACCCGGCGCACCTCCCCTTCGTCGTCGACCGGGGAGGCAACGCGACATCCGTCATCCTGGTCGGTGGCCGTGTCGCCGGCGTCTGGGACTTCGTCAGGAAGTCCTCACCCGAGCTCCGCCTGTTCTCTTTCGGGCCCCTCGATGCTGGGACCCGCCGCCGGGTCCGCTCGTACGCCACGGATCTCGCCGCGTTCCTGAGCGACGGTCCGGCAACCGTCGTCGAGACCACCCGCATGACCCCGCTCACCGGCCGAACGACGGGCGGGTTCCAGTCCCCCCTGAGGGACGCGTCCTGAGTCGGTCCCGGCGGAGCCGAGTCGTTCCGGGTCGTGTGCCGTTGGAGTCGCGCACCCGCGGATCCTTTGACGGTCCGGTGAAACCGCAGGTAGCATGGGTCGCCGGCCCTTCCGGCCGGCACTTCCACGTATGAAGACCTACTCGCCGAAGCCGCAGGACATCGAGCGGCGCTGGTACGTGATCGACGCGACCGGCGCCGTGCTCGGTCGGCTGTCCTCCGAGGTGGCGGCCATCCTGCGCGGCAAGCACAAGCCGATCTTCGCGCCGCATGCGGACACGGGCGACCACGTGATCGTGATCAACGCGCGCGGGGTGCAGCTCACCGGGGGCAAGGAGGCGAAGAAGTTCGCCTATCGGCACTCCGGCTACCCGGGCGGGCTCACGGCGATCCAGTACACGCGGCTGCTCTCGGATCGGCCGGAGTTCGCCGTCGAGAAGGCGATCAAGGGCATGCTCCCGAAGAACCGCCTCGGGCGGCAGATGGCGAAGAAGCTCCAGGTCTACCCCGGCCCCGAGCACCCGCACGTCGCGCAGCAGCCGCAACCCCTGAAGCTCGGCGAGGTGCCCCCGTGGACGGGCCTGCCCGAGCCCAAGGTCCGCGAGCCGAAGGCGACGACGGAGCCCGAGCCCACCGCCCCCGCGCCCAAGCGCTCGACGGCCAAGCGCGCGACGGCCAAGCCCGTGGCGAAGGCCTCGACGGCGAAGAAGGCCACCACGACGAAGAAGGCGACGGCCGCGAAGAAGACCACAGCCAAGAGGACGACGGCGAAGGCCTCGACCGCGAAGAGGACGACGGCCCGCCGGACGAAGAAGGAGGCGTAAGTGGCGCAGATCGCGACGGGGCGTCGCAAGGAGGCCATCGCGAGGGTCCGCCTGGTGCCCGGCAGCGGCAACTACCAGCTGAACGGCCGGCCCCTCGAGGACTACTTCCCGACGCGGGCCCACCGCATGATCGTGTCGGCGCCGCTCCGGACCGTCGGACGCGACAAGGACTTCGACGTCATCGCCCGGATCGAGGGCGGGGGTGTCAACGGGCAGGCCGGCGCCCTGCGCCTGGGCATCGCCCGGGCCCTGATCGAGCTCGACCCCGAGCTCCGGCCCACCCTCAAGAAGGAGGGCTACCTCTCGCGCGACGCCCGCGAGAAGGAGCGCCGCAAGTACGGGCTGAAGAAGGCCCGCAAGGCGCCGCAGTACTCGAAGCGGTAGCCCCTCAGGGCCCCTCGCCGCTCGGCTCCCCGGTCCCTGCCTCCGTGTCGTCCTGGTCGAGCGCCCCCTCGGCGAGCGCCGTCAGCTCCTCGTCCGAGAACGGCTCGAGCGGCGTATCGAGGATCAGGCGAGCCTGCACCTCGAGCGCGGCCGGCACCCACAGGTGGACCGGGCCCATCCGGTAGGGGCCCTCCGCCTCGCCCTTCATCATCACCGGGATCCCCTCGGCCTCGAGGCGCGCACGCTGGATCTCGGCCTCGGGGACCGA
>DASTHN010000137.1:0-2125 GCA_035718185.1 Actinomycetota bacterium | reverse complement strand
CCACGTCCCGAGGTGCTCCACGGCGCCAGGGTAGTGGGGCGCTCGGCACCCTGTCGTCATCCCGCGGGAGGACCGGCGAGGCGCCAGCCGGCGCCTACGCCGGTCCGGTCGCGTATGTCTCCAGTCCTCGGACGACGAGGTCGAGCGCGAACTCGAACCGCTCGGCCGGCGAGCCGGAGAAGAGCTCGTCGGCCGCCGCGCTCGTCCGGGGGAACCGGTCCGCGGGCAGCGAGCTCGTGTACTCGTGGAGCATCCGGACGATCTCCTCCGGTGCCATCTCCTCGCCGGTCGGCGAGATCACGCCGAGGCTCTCCTCGAACCCGTACGCGCCCATGTACAGGGACATGAAGTCGCCGAGGTAGGCGATCACGCGGTCGGGTATCCCCACAGGTTGGAGCAAGGCGAACATCCACTCGGTGAACCGCGCGAGGGTGGGACCCGCCGGGATCCTGCCGAGCGAGATCCGCGCCACGTCGCGATGGCGGCGCATCACGTCGAGCATCTGCCGGCCGAGCTCCTTCAGCTGCTCCTGCCACCGAGATGGATCGGGATCGGGGAGCTGGAGTTCCTCGGTCACTCGCTCGAACACCAGCTGCAGGAGGTGTTCCTTGTTGCGGATGTGCCAGTAGATCGATGCGGCCCCGGTGCCCAGCTCCTCGCCAACACGGCGCATCGACAGGCCTTCCATCCCCTCGCGGTCGAGCACCCGGATGGCGGCGTCGATGACCGACTCCCGCGTCAGCGGGACGCGCGGCTGTGCGGCCCGCGCCGGGGTGCGCCAGGGGAGGTCTGGGATCTCGGCGAGGGGATCGCCCTCGCGTTCCGCGGGCGGGCCGGCGTCCATGCCTCCAACACTGTACCACGCTCGAACGACGCCCCAGTTCACGAACATCGTTTGACACGAGGCGTCATCCCGTGGCAGAATGCCGTTCCATGCACCGAACATCGTTCGACATCGGGAAGGGAGGATCGACATGACGCCAACCATCGAGGCCGAGGGCCTCAGCAAGCGGTTCGGCACGACGGTCGCGCTCGACGGGCTGGACCTCGTGGCCGAGCCCGGGCAGGTCGTGGCCGTCCTCGGGCCGAACGGCGCCGGCAAGACCACGTTGGTCCGGGCGGTGGCGACGCTGCTCCGGCCGGACGACGGCTCGCTCCTGGTCGTGGGTCATGACGCGCGCCGCGATCCCGCGGCCGTTCGCCGGGAGATCGCGCTCGCCGGACAATCCGCGGCGGTGGAGCCCGCGATGACCGGTCGCGAGAACCTGCAGATGGTTGCGCGGCTGTTCGGCCTGGACCGCAGGACCGCTCGCGCCCGCGCCGAGCGTGTCCTCGCGCAGCTCGGACTTGGCGAGGCAGCCGGCCGGTTGGCGCGGACGTACTCGGGCGGTATGCGCCGCAAGCTCGACCTTGGCGCAAGCCTGGTGGGCGAGCCGCGCCTGCTGCTGCTGGACGAGCCGACGACCGGCCTGGATCCCCGCAGCCGGATCGAGCTGTGGGACGCGATCCGCGAGCTCGTCGAGGGCGGTACGGACGTGCTGCTCACGACGCAGTACCTGGACGAGGCCGACAACCTCGCGAGCCACGTCGTGATCGTGGACCACGGGCGCTCGGTCGCGGCCGGGACGCCCGCCGAGCTGAAACGGCGTGTCGGCGGCAACGTCGTCGAGGTCCATGTGCGACGCCGCGAGGACATGTCCGCCGTCGCGGACGCCTTGCGCCACATGGATCACGGTGAGGTCCGGACCGAAGAGGCAACGCGCCGCGTGAGCATCGGCGTGGAGCGTGGCGCCGAGCGCCTCATGGCGGCCCTGCGCTCGGTCGAGGCGGCCGGGATCCAGATCGAGGACGTCGCGCTCCGCCAGCCGACGCTGGACGAGGTGTTCCTGGCGCTGACGGGATCGCCGCTCGAGGAGCGACCGGAAGCCGCGTCCGAGGACGACGCGGCCTGAGGGAAGGGAAGGACCATGGCGACCATCGCATCCACGTTCGACCGGTCCGCGAGCCACCGCTCCGCCGGCCTGGCCACCAGCACGCTGCTCATCGCGGACCGAACCTTGCGGAAGTTCCTGCGGACGCCGCAGCTGGTCGTGCTCGGGACGATCCAGGGGGTGCTCTTCCTGCT
>DASTHN010000136.1:0-7574 GCA_035718185.1 Actinomycetota bacterium | reverse complement strand
GGTCGCATCCTCAGAGCCAGCAGCTGCATGACCTTCGGTACACTCGCTGGCATCCCTGACCTGCGGAAACGGAGTTCCTAGATGTCACGAGTGATCCTGATCGCGTGGGACGGCGCCGACTGGCGCATCCTCGACCCCCTGCTCGAGCGGGGTGACCTGCCGAACCTCCAGGCACTGATCGACCGAGGACAGAGGGCGGTCCTGCGCTCGACCGTGCCGACGCACTCGTGGGCGGCGTGGCCGTCGTTCTTGACGGGGGTGGACCCGGCGGACCACGGCGTCTACGACATCCTCGAGACCATGCCGGGGACCCACAAGCAGTACCCGGTCACGTACAAGTCGATCGGGGAGCGGACGTTCGTCGAGGACCTCTCGACGGCCGGCAAGGTCGGGGTCTACGCCGACGTGCCGCTGATGTTCCCGCCTCCGGACATCGAGGGGAAGATCGTCGCCGGCGGCGTCCTGCCGAAGGGGCGTCAGGTCTCGCACCCCGCCGACCTGCTCGCCACGCTCGAGAAGGCGGGCGTCCCGTGGGTCATCAACGGCATGTCCTGGACCACCTATCGTCACCGGCCCGAGCCGTACCTGGCCGAGGCGCTCGAGATCACCGGCAAGCGGATCCACGCGACCGAGTGGCTGATGGACAACAGCGACTGGGACCTGATGGCCTCGGTGTGGGTGAGCGTGGACCGGACGCAGCACGCGCTCTCGAACTTCGTGGGGCCGGATCACCCCGACTACGCGGAGAACTCGAAGAGCGCCATCGGCGCGAAGGTGCGCGACGTCTACAAGCAGCTCGACGACGCGATCGGCTCGTTCGTCTCACGAACGCGCGAGGACGACCTGGTCCTGTTCATCAGCGACCACGGGTTCCAGTCGGTCACGCGCACCGTGCACATGGACCACCTGCTGAAGCGGTTCGGCTACCTGGAGTTCAGCGCCTCGAACGTCGTCTTCGGGCCGATGCAGTGGGGGCCGATGCGCAAGGTCGCGCGCAAGGTCTACGACCTCCTCGGCCTCCACGGGAAGGTCCAGCTGCCGCAGTCGGTGAACTGGTCGAAGACGAAGGCGTACACAACGATCCGTTCGACGGGCGAGGGCGTCTCGATCAACCTCGCGGGGCGCGAGCCCAACGGCACCGTCGACCCCGCCGACTTCGAGACGGTGCGCGACGAGGTCATGGACCGGCTGGCGTCATTCGTGGACCCCGGCACGGGCCAGAAGCCGGTGAAGGCGATCTACAAGCGCGAGGAGATCTTCAAGGGCAAGCACGCCGACACCGCGCCCGACATCCTGATGGAGCCGGCCGAGCGGTACTCGCTCACGCATGCGAAGAGCGCGATCGAGGCGGCCGACTGGATCAGCGGCGACCACCGGCCCGAGGGCGTGATCGTCGCCGCCGGGCCTTCCGTGCGGCCCTTCGAGGAGCAGCCGATGCTGATCGACATGGCGCCGACGCTGCTGGCGGCGCTCGACGCGCCGGCGAGCGTGAAGCACACCGGTAGGGTCCTGCACGAGATCGTCGGGGAGGCCGACGTGCGACGGGCCGAGCCCTCGGCGCCCGGCGTCGTGATCCCGGGCATGGCGTCGGGCGCGGACGAGGAGTCGAGCGTCACCGACACCGAGGCCGACGAGATGGAGGAGCACCTCCGAGGGCTCGGCTACCTCGAATAGCACTCGGCCTTGGACTAGGTCATATCGATATCGGTATGGGACGTCGTCGCGAGAGAGCCATCTCGGCGGTGTCGTACCTCGGTGCTAAGGTCGCATGGGTGGACGCTGCCGTCTGGACCGCGATCGGGCTGCTCGCCGCGACGTCGCTGGGATCCCTCTTCCACCTGGGCTCGCGGATGGACGCCCTCGGTGCGCGGATCGACGCGCTCGCGGCACGGATGGACGCTGGTTTCGCGCGCGTCGACGCCAGGTTCGACACGGTGGACACTCGGCTGGACGCGCTGGGTGCTCGGCTGGACGCGCACGTCGACCGGCACGCGAGCTGAGTGGAGGATCTCAGGGGGCCCCTCTCGGGGTCCGTATCGCGCTCATCTCGGAAGGTCAACGAACGGGGACGCTACACCGAGTAGGTTCGATCGGTCGCGTCGCCGTTACGGCGCGTGGAACTCGATGGAGTCGATGATCGGTGTGGCGTCCGCGACCACGTCGTCGAAGCGCGCCACTGGCGCCATGACGGTGATCGCCAGGGTCCGCATCGACATGCCCTCCGGGAGGTCGACGAGGAACAGGCGTAGGCGCTTCCCTGGTTCCAGCGCGTGGATCCAGCGCTGAGCATCCGTGCGGTATGCCGGGCAAACGCGGCCGGTGGGGGACAACGCAACATCGATCGCCACTGCCTCGACACCACCGACGCGCGCGGCGACGGGCGCAGTGGTTTCGAAGTTGGGGTCCGCGATGACCGCCTGGGCGAACGCAGCAGCATCGGCCGGCACCGGGCCTCGTGCGCACTTCGACCAGAAGACGACTGGATCGGTGAAGTCGATGAGACCGTCGTCTCCCACGTCCATCGAGTAGGGGCTCGGCGACGAGTAGGTGACTTCGCCATCGAACTGCGCGAAGAGCATAGGGACCGGCTGGCCGTCCTCGGTCGTCGTACTGGCCATCCCCAACCCGCCCTCGATCCCCACCGAGGCGCCTCCGTCCCAATGCGAGTAGATCTCCTGCTCGACCACGGTCCCGTCCTCGGCGAACAGGCGGATCCTGAAATCGATGTAGCCCCCGTAGGGCCAATCGGCCCCGCCACCCGCTCGAACTCGGATCGCTCGTACGGGGAGCCTGAGGTGGTGGCATACAGGAGCGGGACCTGTTGTTCGAGCCACTGGGCATAGACGTCCACGTACCCCTCGGCGCCTCGACCAGCGATCCGTGCGGCCAGGAACTCCTCCAGGCGCTCTGTTGCCTGTGCCTCGGCAACCGCCGGGTCGGCTTGTGCGAACGTCGTCGGGCGCCAGTTGCTCACCACCTCACCGACCAGGAGGACGAGGGCCTGACAGAGCGAGCGGTACTCAGCCCGGAAGAACGACTCGAAGTCCCGGGCCGCCGACTGTGCCTCGATGGGCAGGGTCACCTCGCGCATCTCGGAATCATGAACCCCTCGAGGTGGGCGAGCGTTACGGGGTCGCCGGCGTCCTCACGGCTCGATCCGGATGGAGTCCAAGACCGTGCTCAGCTCGGCAAGGTCCTCCTGCGGCGAGCCGGCGGACCGTCCGGCCGCGATCATCAGACGGGTGCCTTCGATGTCGAGGATCCAGAACTCTTCGGTGTAGCCGGGAGCCGTGTAGCCGTAGAACGCGTCCCCCGGTTCTCCAGCGTCGATGGCCGCGACCCAGCTCTTCAGCGTCCCGTCCATGCAGCCTATGAAGAAGCGGTGGTCTGCTTCTCCCCGGACCGGCAGATCCGGCACGGTCAGCGCGAGATGCATCCCAGGGTATCCGTGGACGGACATATCCTCCGGAGCGGACGTCACGCGGAAGGGGGCCAGGTTCGCGAGCGCCGTAGCGAGATCCTCGACGCTCGGTCCGATCGGGGGATCCGCCCACGAATGGTCGCGGCACCCGTGGCTGACCAGGTTCGACACGGTGGTGATGCTCACCGAGACCCACCCAGCATCCGAGAACTTGGCCGCCCCGATCCGATCCGCCCAACCCTCGGCAGGGACGTCGAACGCCACCTGGAGCGATGTGGAGGGGTCGAGGTCTGGGTCGATGGAGTACGTCCCCGGCTCCAGGTCGGTGAAAGGCTCGGCCTCGCCCGCCAAGATGTTCAGGATCGCCGGTGTGAGATCCGTCGTGGCCACCGGGGAGGTGGCCGTCGCGCCCGTCGTCTCGGGACCCGATGTGCAAGCTCCGAGCGTAAGCACGATCGCCAGCGCGAGCATCCGTCCGTGACGAAGCGACATCAATGACTTCCGAATCGGCCGCCGGCCCAGCTCAGGTAGGTCAGGTCGTCGATGGGCTCGGGCGCGTTCGACCCGTCTGCGGGGATCGCGGCGTCGTCGCCCTTGTCCTTGGCGAACCCGATCGCGGACGCGTCCGGCGACCACGTCAAGCCGCACTCGTAGTGGTAGACGCACCCGACGAAGGGGACGGTCCCGATCTCGACCGGATCGGAGCCGTCCATCGGTGCGACGAGGATGTGGATCACGCCTTCTGCCGGCAACCCTTCCGCGAACGCGAGCCGCGTCCCGTCGGGCGACCAAGCCGGGATGAGCAGTCCGTACCCCTCCGTGAGGAGGCGGAGGTTCGACCCGTCGGCGTCCATCACGTACAGGCGGGCGCCGTCCGCCATGACTGAGATGTGCGTCCCGTCGGGTGACCACCGGATCGAGTCGATCGCGAACGCCGGATCGTGGTCGTTCTCAGGGAAGTGAGCGAGGAGCGAACGCCGTCCGCTTCTCAGGTCGGCGGAGTAGACCGAACCGTCCTTCGTCTTGAACGCGATGTGCGTCCCGTCGGGCGACCACGCTGGCTCGCGGTCGGCGTAGCCGTCGATCGATCCGAGGTCGGTCGTCTCGCCGGTCGCGAAGTCGATCATCTGAAGCCTCGAGCGATCGATCGTCTGGGCGTCGCCGTCCAGCGACGAGAAACGAGCCGTGAGGAGCTCGGCGCCCGTCCGGGACCATACCCACCCCATCGAGCCGTCCGCGAACAGATCCCCGTTGCCGGCCGTCGCGATCAGGCGAGGTTCCCGCGACGCACCCACGACCCACAGCTGGATCTCGCCCCCGGCGCTGTCCAGTGGGAATCTCGAGTACGCGACCCAGCGGCCGTCGGCCGACCACTCAGCGGAGATGAGGTTGCTGAGGTTCTGCACGAGGACGCGCTTCTCGCCGGTCTCGGGGTTCACGGCGACGAGATCGCCGAACGACTGGTAGGACCCGTGGCCGGTGTAGCGCAGCACCTCGCCGTTCGCGCGCGCGAAGGTGTCGCTCGGGGTCGGTGTGGTCTCGTCCCGCTGTACGGCCGCGCCGGGATGCCACGGGCCCGAAGCGGCGAAGCCGAACTCCCGGACGTTGGAGCCGTCCGCATCCGCGACCGCGAGGCCACCCGTGTCCCCCCTCGCCTGACACTGCTCGTAGCAGATGACCGTGTATGCGATCTGTGACCCGTCGGGCGACCAGTACGGCGAGATCCCAGCGTCGATGACCTTCGTGAAGTCCGAGCCGTCGGGGGCGAAGGTGTAGATCGCATCGGTGCCCCCGCTCTCGATCGCGAGGCGGTCGCCCGCCGGCGACCACTGCAGGCCGGACCCGAGCCCGAGCAGGGTTGCCTCGTTCGCCAGGATCTCGTGCGCGTTGCCGCCGTCCGCGTCCATCACCCACACGTGGTTCTCGCGGTTGCCGGTGTCGAGGTAGGCGATCTGCGTCCCGTCGGGCGAGAAGGTCGGCGCCATCACGATCCCCTCGGCTCCGGGAAGCGGGAGACGAGCCGGCTGGCCGCCTTCGGCGTCGATGACGTACAAGCCCAGCTCGTGGACGGCCTGGACGGCGAACACGACGCGCGAGCCGTCGGGGGAGATCGCGGCGCCCCCGAAGTACATCGGATCGTCGTTCAACTGGGTCTCGGATCCGTCCGCATGCAGGACGTAGAGGTACTGCTGGGGGAACAGTTGGTCTCCATCCGTTCGCGTGAACAGCAGTTCGGTGCCGTCGCTTGACCAGCCGAGCGGGATGGCGCCCTCGAGGTCCAGTCGCACCAGCGTCGAGGCGACGTCGTTGGCGACGCTCGGCCCCGCCGCCGTGTCGGTGGGCCCGCTCGGATCGACGGCCCACAGGCCAGGTCCGTAGCCGAGATCGTTCCCCTCGTTCACGTAGACGATCCGGCCGGCGACGGGCGCGAAGATCCCGAGATCCTTCGGACGGTCGGCTGGCCTCGGCGCGGCATCGCGCTCGAGGAGGAACCAGCCGCCCACCCCGACGAGCGCGACGGCGATCGCCACCATCGCGGCGGCGCCGCGCTTCACGTTCTCCTTGTGCCGACGTCGGCGCTCGAGTCCGCCGACCACGTCGGGCGGCGGCGCGATCCGATCGCGTGTCTCGCGCAGGAGTTGCTTCGTCTCAGGCATCGACGTCGTCTCCTGTACCGGCTCGGAGGGCGGCCCGTCCCTGCGAGGCGAGGACCCGGACCGTCGTCGCCTTGACGCCCATCAGTCGCCCAGCCTCCTCCGACGAGTAGTCGAGGAGGTCCGTCAGCACGAGGCTCATCCGTTGCCGGGGGCTGAGCGTCGCGAGCGCCCGGAGGACCTCGTCACGCGACTCGATCTCCTCCAGCTGATCGCGTGGGGGTCTCGGTCGGATCGCGTGGCGGATCGCGACGGCGGCCCGGCGGCGACGCTTGCGGTACAGGTTCATGGCGGTGCGATAGAGGTAGCCGGTCGGGTCGTCGAGCGACCGCACGTGGTGCCAGCGCTCCCAGACCTTGAGGTACGCGTCCTGCATCAGGTCCTCCGCTTCCGGGCGGTCGCGGGTCAGCAGCCGCAGGGCACCGTGGAAGCGCACCGATTCGGCGTCCACGAACGCCTCGAACGTCGAGGCGAGGTCGTCGACCTCCGATGGGTCCACCGGAGCCGTATACGCGATGGCCGCCGTCTCATCCATCTGGCGTCATGAACCCCTCCCTCGGCCGGAGGGTTTAGGTGGATGTCGGGGGAGGCGGTCCGCCACCGTCACGCGCGCGAGCGGTCCAGACGCTCCACGAACCGGCGGAGCAGGAACAGACTGACGTCGTCCTTCGTGCGCTCCTCGACGTGGAACGGACGGTCCATGACGCGGAGCAGCCGGAGCAGCGAGATGAAGAAGAACGAGATGAATCCAAGGATGATGACGGCCTCGTACGTCGGCTCGATCTCCATGAACGCCAGCACGGTGATGATGAGGGCCACGATCGACTGGATCAGAAGGTAGGCGGACGGGAGGAACTCGGTCCGTTGCACGTGGTACACGCGCAGCACGCTCCGCCGGAGGGCCCCCTGCTCACCGCGGAGCCGGGAGGTATACGTGGCCGGCACACCGATCCGGTCCATCTCCAAGAACGTCGCGTTGAGCCCGTCGATCGCCGCAAGGGCTCCGGTCGAGCGAGGATCCCCCAGGTCGTCGTGGAAGGCCGTCACGATGCGGACCAGGTTGTCCTCCAGGCGATCCAGATCGAGATCGGGGTATGCCTGTTTGAAGGCCGCACCGTCGTCGTGGATGTTCGTGAGGGCGGCCGTGATCTCTGCGGGGACCCGCTCCGCCTCCTTGTAGTCGGCGAGGGTCCCGGCCACGATCAGACCCAGGACGAACACGCCCCCGGCCAGCACGCTCGTGAACAGCGGGCTGATGCTGATGAACTCGAGTGAGAACGCCGAGATCGCGAGCTTTGCCGCGATGATGCCAAGCACGATGAGGCCTGTCTGGCCAACGACCCGCCACGGGAGGAACCTGCTCCGCAGCGTCCGTGCCTCGCGCGCGTCCATGGCCGCGAATCCTGGCATCGCCCGCGCGGCCGGTCAACGCCGGCGAAGGAGCCTTGGACGTCGGCCGGATGGACGAGCGTGCGCCGCCGCGAAGGAGCACCCCTCAC
>DASTHN010000135.1:0-9655 GCA_035718185.1 Actinomycetota bacterium | reverse complement strand
CACTTCCCGCCGGTCTCGCCACGTCCGGTCCCATCGTCTAGTGGCCTAGGACACCACCCTCTCAAGGTGGAGACACGGGTTCGAACCCCGTTGGGACTACCGCCCTGAGCAGCAGAAACGCCCCTCGCCGGAGGGGCGTTCCGCGTTCCCGGTCACAATCTAGGTCACACCATGCGCGTCATCTCTAGATCGACTTCAATCCTCTCTACGATCGACTTCAATCCTCATACGTGGGAAGAGGCGGCCACACTGAACTCGATCTGCGACGGCTGTCGGCAGCAGCGACGGCATCGTCCCACAACAGGAGCACCAACTCCGTACCGGCGCCGAGAGCGAAACCGAACCCCACTCCGCTGTCGTCGATGCACTGGTACCGGCTGATCCCGTGTCTCGGAACGGAAAGGAAGGGCGGCCGGGTAGACCTTCGTCTTCCCAAGCGCTCTCGGAGATCATCGCTTAGGTGCCACGCGTCGGCGTCCTGTCCTGACGCAATCACAACGAATGAAGTGGCGCGTCCCCAAGATGAGGGGTCGTGGCTGACTTCCATCAGCGTTCCCATGACATGGAGGGAGGTCCGCTCCTGCGTCTCGATCCAGATCTCGACAGTGTTCTGCGTGTTTGCCCGCAAGAAGGCTAGGACCTCCTCGTATTTCGCCTCGCCAATCCGCTTGGACAGGAACTGCTCCGACCACCTACCCATGTTCACCTCCCAGCAGGGCATCGATCCGCATCGCGGCATCGCGCCTGAGCTCGTCGGCGACCTCCTGATAGTGGCGCAGCATCGCGACGCCGGCGTGTCCCATCACCTCGAGCGCGACGGCGTCGGCGAACCGGCGCCAGGCCGTCGAGAAGCTCGCCGGCATCCACGGCTCGCCGACCCCGTTGTCGACCACGAGCTCGGAGCGAATCCCGAGTGGCAGCCGGCGCTCGGTCTGAGCCTTGCGGTGACGCCGCAGCGCCGCGTCGACGAAGGCCGGCAGCGGGAGATCCCGCTCCCCCGCCGCGGACTTAGGGGCGCCGACGTGTAGCTCGCCATCCGCGTAGGTGAGCGGCCGGTGGACGGCGACCGTGTCGTTGACGTCGTCCCACCGGAGCGCGAGGACCTCCTCACGTCGCAGGCCGAGGCCGAGCGCCAGGTGCACGGCCGCGTCCCACGAATCGGTGCCCTCCACGGCCGCCAGGATCGAGCGCGCCTTGCTTCGGTCGATCACCTCGAACCGCGGCCGCGGAGCAGCAGGCCGGTTCACGAGCGCGACCGACGCCACGTTCCGGCAGTAGCCTCGGCCTCCGCGCGTCCGAGCGCCTGCGATAGCAACTCGCAGGATGCTCCCGACCGTTTGCGGCGCGAGCCCCTCGGCGAGCAGCTGCTCGCGGACCTTCTCGACGTGCTTCGGCCGGAGGTCGCGGAGCCGCACCTTCCCGATAATCCGCGCGACGTGCTCGATCGCGTCCGAGTAGCGACGGCGGGTCGTCGGAGCAAGCGGACGCCCGCGTTTGCACACCTTCGAGACCCCGGGGAGCCATTCGTCGCGGAGATACCCTGCGAGCGGTTGCCGGCCATCCGTGAGCACCCCCTGGTCGAGCTCGCCGAGCGTCGCCGTCAGCACACGCTGCGCGTCGCGCTTGCCTCCGTGCACGGTGCGGACGACCTGTTGGCGCCGGCCCCCCTCGTCGAACCCGTTGGAGACGACGATCCGCCAGACGCCGGGCGACGCCGAGGAGGACCCGTACGTGAGGGCGGTGCTGGTCGGGATGCTGAGGGAGGCGAGCTGCTGAGGGTTCTCTGACCCATCTCCGTCCGCCGACATCCTGCCCCATACGTACACCGCCGGTTGAACCACCCCAAAGGCGAGCACGCTGACGATTCCGCTACCAGGGACCAGCTGAGTACTCCCATCCACGTTGCGGGCGGTGATCGGCGAGATCCTCACGCACCTGGGATCCGACACCATCGAACCGGGCGACCGACGATCGGCGCGTTCCTGTTCCGCGGGGCTAAGCGGGGTCTGAACGACCGCGGTCGTTGGTCCCCGTGTTTGCGCGGTCCACCACCCTCACGTCGGCGGGTAACAGTCCTTGTGCTTTGACCTGTCGTCTGGATCAGGCCGACGGAGTGGCGGATCCGAACTCAACCGTGGCGATCGCCAATCTCGCGACCTCGCGATACTCGAGATACTGATCCCGGGTCGTGCCGGGCTGAGCCACGGCGAAGACCGAGAACGAGCGGTTGTCGCCCAGGTCGACCATCCATCCGTACCGAAGCGTGCCTTTCAACTCCAGGCTTCCGCCGAGCGATTCCACCTCGAGTCGAACCGCCGGCATCCCGAGGACGACCGCCTCCTCACGCGCGAGGAGGCGCCAGTACGTCGGATCGAGCAGGTACCCGATCATCATCTCGACCGGACCGCTCGCGAGGCTGACCTGGAGCGCCGTCTCCGGGGGCTCGCCGTCGCCCGGGATCATGAACCGCCTCGGGTCGAACAACATGCAGGCGCTGCTTGGTTGGCGCTTCGTATCCCCTGTGAAGGGATCGGTGTAGCGGTCGGTCGTGAACCACGCCGCGGGGTACCCGATCGACCAACCCTTCTCATCGTTCACGCACCGCCTCCACCCCTCGGGCAGCGGTCCAGCCGCGATCGTGGGGACGGTGGGGGTCGGGCTTGGAGCCGGCTCCTCCTGGGTGCAACCCACTGAGATCGTCGTGAGCAGGACGAGGAAGAAGCCCATCCTTCGCACCGAAGGTCCCTCCTGTGGCCAATGTGCCCCTCCGGCCTAGACGCGAACAGTGCTGAAGGTCCCTGCCAGCA
This sequence comes from Actinomycetota bacterium, assembly GCA_035718185.1. Classification (GTDB taxonomy): domain Bacteria; phylum Actinomycetota; class UBA4738; order UBA4738; family HRBIN12; genus HRBIN12. Next base: position 6,848 of record DASTHN010000135.1, on the reverse strand, counting down.
AGCGACGAACACAGCTGACGGGGCGAGGGGAACCGGGAGGCGTCCCAGGATCGGCGATCCGCTCGATCCGGTCCCACCGCTCCCACAGCTTCAGGAACGCGTCCTGCATCAGGTCCGCGGCATCCGCCCGGTTCCCCGTGACGAAGCACAGGAGCCTCAAGAGCTCTCGGTGCTCGTAGCGAAGAACGCCGCGAAGTCCAGCGGGCCTTCCTGCGCGACCGGGAGCCGCACGACGTCGCCCTCTGCCTGCATGTCGGATAGATCCCGCCGAGCGGGCAAACGCTTAGGACCCCACAGCGTGGACCCCTCCGGGCCCTGACGCACTCGCATCCCGCCGGATCCGCGGAACGAGGCATCGTGCTCCACCGCGGACGACGCCGGTGCTGTCCCCCCACCGGCGCACCTGTGGAGGCACCAGGCCCACCCTCGGTCGGCCGGGTGCCCGAGGCATCGAGCATGCCCAGCGTACGTAGAACGACGTACGCGACATCCGCGGAACTCGGGCTATCGGGACCGGTGCGCCGTCGGTACGCTTGGGTCTACGGTCGGAAGGGAGACGGACGGATGGTGTCGATGATCGGAGCGGGCGCCGCGGGGCTCCTGGCTCGGTTCCGACGGGAGGACGGGGCCGTGGCCACGGAGTATGGCCTCATCCTGGCCCTCGTGGCCATGGCCATCATGGCCGCGATCGTGGCGTTCGGGCTGGTCCTGATGGACATGCTCGGCGTCGGTGCCGGCGAGGTCCAGAGCGTCACCGGCGGCTGACGCCGTACGATCAGGCGAGCGCGGCGCAGAGCGCGCCGAAGTTGCCTGTGAGCAGGTCGTGCGGACCGCCCGCGTGCACGACATTGCCGTCCGCGTCCACCACCACGTTCCCGGCGTCGATCAGCACGACACCTGCACCCGGGATGTTCATGTGGACGAACAACCCCACGGTGGCGGTCAGGCCCGCCCTTACCCGCTCCACGACCATGTAGTGGTCGACCCCGCGCGCGGTCTTGCCGTTCGCGGGGTTCGTCGCCGTGCCGATATCGGAGCCGTGCATCTGCACGCGCACGACCTCGCCCTGCCGGTCGAAGAACGTCGTGATCTCCAGGCGGCCGACGAATCGGACGTCGATCGGGAAGGCACACGTCTGGTCGTCGGTGAACGCGTTGTCGAACGCCGCCCACGAGCGCTCTGGCGGCACCGCGGCGGCGGCCGGGGCGAGCGTCACGCCGACGACGAGCAGAACCGATGTCAGCATGGAGACCGTCGAGATCCGCTTGATCATGACCGTTTCCTTCCCTGGTTGCGCGATGGAGCGTCGCCTCAGCGCAGCACAGGTCGGCGCGGAGCGCATCGTACGAACGTCGTATCCAGGCACCGGAGAGGCCCGACACCGTCGGACCGCCCCCTGTTACAGTCGCGTGCGTGAGCGGCTCCAGGGGCGTCGGGCTCGGCGTGGCGGCGGCGGTCATCGTCATCCTCGTGCTCATGCCCGCCCTCATCGTCGTGCTCTTCTACGCGTTCGCCAACGTGCATGCGATCGTGACCGGCCCGGACTTCTCCTCGGACACGATGAACGTGGCGGCGTTCTTCATCGGGCTCGCGCTCACGGTCGCAACCGCCGTCGTCCTGTTGGCCGTCGTCGTGGGCCTCATCGGCCGGAGCCTGTCGCCGAAGCGTCGGCGCGAAGAGCCGTTCGACGTCGACCTCGCCGGGGTTCCCGAGCCGTAACCGCGAACGTGCGGTCGCCCGTGCGCTAGCCTCATCGCCCGTGTCCACGCTGCGCCAGGACCCGACGACCCGCCAGTGGTCCATCCTCGCGCCCCGACGGAGTCAGCGCCCCCACGACCCGGTCGTCGTCCCGCGACCCGAGCTCCCTCGGCACGAGAACTCCTGCCCGTTCTGCCCCGGGAACGAAGACCAGACGCCGCCCGAGATCACGCGACTCCCGGATGCCCTCGGCTGGCGCGTGCGCGTCGTCCCCAACATGTACGGGGCGCTCGTCGGCGAGGGCCCGGTCCACCGGAGCGGCTCGCCGATGTTCCGCGAGATGCCGGGCGTCGGCAGCCACGAGGTCGTGGTCGAGTCCCCCCGGCACGACGCCCGCCTGGACGAGATGACCCAGCAGGAAGTCGCCGAGGTCGTCGGCGTGTGGCGCTCGCGCTACCGCGACCTCATCGCGCGCCCCGAGATCCGCGCGGTCGTCGTCTTCAAGAACTTCGGCGCGCTCGCCGGGACGTCGCTCGCCCACCCGCACTCGCAGGTCGTCGGCACCCCCGTGTACCTGCCCCGGCTGCTCCGGCGGCTGGACGTCGCCACGCGATACTTCGATGACCACGGCGTGTGCGTCTACGACGACACGATCGCGGCCGAGCGCGACGCGGCGCTGCGGATCGTGGACGAGTGCGGCCGCTTCCTGTCGTTCGAGCCGTTCGCCTCGGGTTCCCCCTACGAGACATGGGTGCTTCCCACCTTCCACCAGGGATCCTTCGGCGCCCTCGCCGACGAGGACGTCGACGATCTCGCCTGCGCGCTCGTGCGGGCGCTCTCGGCGATCCGGCGCGCGTGCGGCGACCCGGACTTCAACCTCGTCGTCTACTCGGCGCCGTCGGACGGGCATACCGACGAGGTCTTCCACTGGCACATCAAGATCCTCCCGAGGCTCGCGACCCCCGCCGGGTTCGAGATCGGCTCGGCGATGAGCATCAACACCGTCCCGCCCGAGGACGCCGCCGCCGCCCTCCGCGACGCGTAGGGCTTAGCCTCAGCACCCGCTGTCGACCCAGACCGGTCCGTCGCCGATCGGGACGTCCAGTCGCCGGGCGGTTCGCTTCAGCTTGCGGCGGTAGGTGCGCATCTCGCGCCGGTTCCAGTCGGCATGCGTTCGGCACCGCCAGTCCCGATAGCGCTCGTGGTGATACGGGCTCCGCAGGATCTCGGCGTGGCCGATCACGTTGCCCCAGGAGATCCGGTACCGGGCCATCAACCACACCGTCAGCCGCAGCGAGGCGCGGATCATCGGCCCGTTGTGCAGGATGTCGCCGGCGCGGGTCCCGACGTGCTCGATGCCGATCGAGGTCCAGTTCATCCCGATCGCGTGCCGGCAGCGGATCCCGAGGTTCACCAGCTGGTAGATCGTCCCGTCGATATCGATGAGGAAGTGGGCGCACACGCCCGGCTTCTCCCCCAGGTGGCTGGCGTTCGACGCGAAATGGTTCCAGGCCGAGTCGAACGACGTGCCGTCCGTGTAGTGCTCGACGATCACCTGCGGGCCGACGAGCTCCCACGTCCGCTCCCCGTAGTGCCGCTCCGAGTACGTGGCCATCTGCCGCTTGCGCTTGGCGCCGAACGGGATCTTCTTCCAGGCGACCTGGGGCTTGATGTCGCCCGGGTCCGGCGTCTGCGCGAGCGCCGGCGCCTCGGGCGCGAGGACCGCGAGCGCCAGGACGAGGGCGAGCGGCCGAGCGACCCTCCTCATACTCACGCGGCCCGCAACCTGGCGAGCGTGCGCTCGCGACCGAGGAGCTCGAGCGACTCGGGCAGCGGCGGCGAGACGTTCGAGCCGGTCACGGCGGCGCGGACCGGCTGCCATCCCCTCGTGCGGTTCAGGCCGGCGCCCCCCGCGAGCGCGTCGAGAGCGCCCGCGATCGCCTCCCCGGTCCACGGCTCAACGGCCTCGAGCGCCGAGGCCGCGTCGCCCAGGTAGCCATCGGGCGCCTTCGCGAGGACCTGGGCCGCCTTCTCGTTCGGCGCGACGTCGTCGGTGAACAGGAACCGGAGCAGCTCGACCGAGTCCGTCAGCGTCTTCATCCGCTCCCTCACGAGCGGCATCGCGCGCCGCAGGAGCACGGGCTCCGGCGAGAGTCCGGCCGCCGTCAGGAAGTGCAGGCACCGGGCCGCGAGCTCGTCGTCCTCGAGACCCTGGATGTAGTGGTTGTTCATCCACTCGAGCTTCTGCGTGTCGAACATCGCGGGGTTCCGCGAGACGCGCGAGATGTCGAAGCGCTCGATCAGCTCGTGGGTCGGGAAGAAGTCCTGCTCGCCCCACGACCAGCCGAGGAGCGCCAGGTAGTTCACGAGCGCCTCGGGGAGGAACCCACGCTCACGGAAGGCCTCGACCGAGGTCGAGCCGTGGCGCTTCGAGAGCGGTTGGCGGTCCGGGCCCACGATCATCGGATGATGGGCGTACGCGGGGAACGTCGTCGCGCCGAGTGCCTCCATGAGCGCCATCTGCCGAGGGGTCGAGGCCAGCAGGTCCTCACCTCGGATGATGTGCGTCATCCCCATCAGCAGGTCGTCGGTTCCGGCCGCGAGCAGATACGTCGGGGAGCCGTCCGAGCGCTGCAGGACGAAGTCCCGCAGCGACCCCGCCGCGAACCGGACCTCGCCCTTCAGCAGGTCCTCGACGACGAACTCGCGCTCGGGCATCCAGAACCGGAGCGCCCACGGCCGACCCTCGGCCTCGAACGCCGCGATCTCTTCCCGCGTGCGCGTCCGGCAGCGGCCGTCGTAGCCCGGCGGCTCGCCGCGTGCGAGCGCGTCCTGCCGCCGCTGCTCCAGCTCCTCGGGGGTGCAGTAGCACCGATAGGCGCGGCCGTCCCGGATCAAGCGGTCCGCGTGCTCGCGGTAGATGTCCATCCGCTCGGACTGCCGGTACGGCGCGTGAGGGCCGCCCACGTCGGGACCCTCGTCCCACTCGATGCCGAGCCAGCGGAGCGAGTCCATCACCAGGTGGAACGCCTCCTCGGAGACGCGGCTGGCGTCGGTGTCCTCGACCCGGAGCACGAACGAGCCTCCGTGGTGCCGTGCCGTCAGCCACGAGTACAGGGCGGTCCGCGCGTTCCCCACGTGGATCGCGCCGGAGGGCGCGGGTGCGAACCGACAGCGGACCTCGGTCACCGGGCCTCCACGACGTTCGACAAGGTGCCGAGGTTCTCGATCTCGACCTCGACGCGATCGCCGGGAGCGAGCGGACCGACACCGTCGGGCGTGCCCGTCATCAGGACGTCGCCGGGCAAGAGCGTCATGAACGACGTGACGTGCTCGATCAGGGTCGCCACGCCGAACACCATGTCGGCCGTGCTGGCGAACTGCCGCGTGTCACCGTTCACCCGCGTCTCGATCCGGACGTCACCGGGGTCGAGCACGGTCTCGATCCACGGTCCGAGGGGGCACGAGCCGTCGAAGCCCTTCGCCCGCGTCCACTGGCCGTCACGTTCCTGCAGGTCGCGGAGCGTCACGTCGTTGCCGCACGTGTAGCCGAGGACGTGCCTTCCGGCCTCCTCGGCGGAGACGTTGCGCGCCAGCCTGCCCACTACCACGACGAGCTCTCCCTCGTAGTCGACGCGCCGGCTGATCGATGGCAGCGGGATGAGGTCCCCGGGCCCGATCACCGCCGTCGAGGGCTTGAGGAACACCATCGGCTCCTCGGGGACCTTGCCGCCGAACTCGGCCGCGTGCGCCGCGTAGTTCCGGGCGACCGCCACGACCTTGGAGGGCAGGACGGGCGCGAGCAGCCGCACGTCGTCGAGCGGGACCTCCTCGCCGGTCGGCAGCGGGTCCTGGAAGAACGTCCCCTGCAGGACGCGCACGATCCCGTCGTCCAGCGCGCCGTGCGCGATGCGATCGCCGAAGCGGAACCGGATGAGCCTCATGCGGCCCCGAGGCTACCGCATCGCTCCGCGCGCCCGAGGGGCGGGCGAGCCCGCCCGCGTCGGCGCGGCGCCTCAGTGGCCGGCCGCCGGATGGACCGAGAGCGTTCCCTCCATCCCGGCCTCCCGATGCCCGGGGATCGAGCAGTAGAACGTGTACGTCCCGGGGGGAGCCTCGAACGTTTCGTTCACCGTCTCGTTCGCACCGAGCGGGACCTTCACGTCGAGCTCGTCGATCGTGAGGTCGTGCTCGAACGCGTCGAGGTTCACGATCTCGAGCTGGACCTCCCCCTCCGGCACCTCGAGGTCGGCCGGATCGAAGCCGCTGATCGAGGCCTCGATCGCGGTCGGACCGGCCTCGGCCTGGCCGGCTGCGTGATCGCCCTGCACGACCGCGGGGGTCGAGCCGAACTCGAGCGCGCCGGCCGTGAACGGATCACCGAGGGCGGGGTGCTCGGCGGGCGCGGGCGACGCGTCCTGCGTCACCTGCAGGACCCCGACCGCGCCCAGGCCCGTGTAGGCGAACGAGTGCGTGACGAACGGGTACAGGCCCTCGTCGGGGATCCGCAGCTCGAACATGGCGCCGGCGCCCGGCGCGATGTTGTACGTCTGCAGGCCGTTCAGCCGTGACGTGGGGTTGCCGTCGGCGTAGACGTGGTCGAACAGCGCGCCGATCACATGGAACGCGTTCGTGAGCGTCGGCCCGGCGTTCACGACCCAGATCCGGATCAGCTCGTTCGGGCGGGCCTGCAGCGGTGCCGTCAGGTATCGGTTCGCCATGCCGTCGAACACGACCTGGGTCGGCTCGACCGCCTCCATCTTGGCGACGTCGCCCTCGTAGACGCCGTCCGCGTTGGGCCGGTCGCCGGCGTAGAACTCGCTCGACGTCATCACGAACTCGCGCGCCGGTTCGAGGTCCTTGGGCTCGACGATGATCGCGCCGTACATCCCGTTCGCGATGTGGTGCATCACCGGCGGGACGCCGCAGTGGTACATGAACACGCCCGGGAACCGGGCGACCCAGTCGAACGTGAGCGTTTCGCCGGGCGCGACCGGCTGATAGTTCTTGTCCCAGGGCGTCTGCGCGGCGTGGAAGTCGATCGAGTGCGACAGGTTCTCGCTCGAGTCGTTCGTGAGCGTGAAGCGCACGGTATCGCCCAGGTCCACGCGGATGACCGGCCCCGGCGCCGTCCCGTTGAACGTCCACAC
>DASTHN010000134.1:0-15162 GCA_035718185.1 Actinomycetota bacterium | reverse complement strand
CGAGCGGGTCTAGGGTCGCCGCTCGGTCCGCCGTCTCCCGGAACCAGCGGGCGCTCGCCTTCGGCGTTCGGACCTGCGTGTCGAAGTCCACGTGGACGAGGCCGAAACGGCGCGAGTAGCCCTCGGCCCACTCGAAGTTGTCGAGCAGCGACCAGACGAAGTAGCCGCCGAGGGGGACCCCGGCACCGCGCGCCCGGAGCGCCGCGTCCAGGTGATCCGACAGGTACGCGATCCGATCGCGGTCGTCGATGCCCCCGTCCGCATCCGCCCGATCGTCGAACGCCGCGCCGTTCTCGGTGATCAGGATCCGTCGCGGCCTGTAGTCGCGATGCAGGTCCTCGAGCAGATCCGTCAGGCCGGTCGGCTCGATCGGCCACCCCATCGCCGTGACCGGCACCCCGTGCGGCGGGAACGACCAAGCGCCGAGCCCGCCCGGGAGCTCCCCGGCCTCGGGAGCGCGAGCCGGGTCCGCGGTGATCGTGTGCACCCGGTAGTAGTTCACGCCCAGGACGTCCGGCGGGCGATGGATCGCGTCCAGATCGCCGTCGTATACGAAGGCGAAGTCGCTCGCGTGCTGGTAGTGCTCGACGAGCTCGGGCGGGTAGCCGCGTCCGAACAGCGGGTCCAGATACAACGCGTTCATCTGCAGGTCGGCGAGGTGGGCGACGCGGACGTCCGCGGGATCCTCGGTGGCGGGTCGTGTTGGCTGGATGTTGAGGGAGATACCGGTCGCACCGGGACCTCGCATCGCATCGCGCGCCCACGAGTCCGCGAGCAGGAGGTGGTGCGACGAGGCCAGGGCCGATGCCTCGTCGGTGCGACCGGGCGCGTGGACTCCCGAGCCGTAGCCGAGCCAGGCCGAGCACCACGGCTCGTTCAGCGTGATCCACAGGGGCGCCTCCGCCCCGAGGGTCCCGTGGACGAGCGCGGCGTAGTCCGCGAACCGCAGCGCGGTGTCGCGGCTGGGCCAGCCCCCCGCGTCCTCGAGCGCCTGGGGCAGATCCCAGTGGTAGAGCGTGGGGACCGGCACGATCCCGTGTCCGTTGAGCGCGTCCATCAGCCGCCGGTAGAAGTCGAGGCCGCGGGCGTTCGGGGCTCCGCGACCCTCGGGCTGGATCCGCGGCCACGCCAACGAGAACCGGTACGCGCGCACGCCGAGATCGGACATGAGCGCGACGTCGTGCTCGTATCGAGCGTAGTGGTCGCACGCCACGTCGCCGGTTTCGCCGTTCCGGACCCTGCCGGGCACCCGGCTGAACGTGTCCCAGATCGACCGCCCGCGGCCGTCGGCGGCGACGGAGCCCTCGATCTGGTAGGCGGACGTCGAGACCCCCCACAGGAACGCCTCGGGGAGGGCGTCCGGCTCCGACGCGGGCGGGATCAGGTCGCGTCGCCTCCGTAGATCCCGAGGCCGGTCTCGGGATCGAAGTAGTGCAGCCGGTGGACGTCGACCACCAGCTCGATCGACCTTCCCTTGCTGGCCTCGGTCCGTGGGTTGAGGCGGGCCAGGAACGTCGTCGTCCCCGTCTGGGCCGCCCGCTCGACGGCCTCGAGGGCCTCCCGGCCAACGTCGTCGGCCAGCTCGCGAGCGTCCTCCGTCGCCACGGCGGGGGCGTCGACGTCGAAGTGCACGAGGACGTCCGCGCCGAGGGCCTCGCGGAGGATGACGTTCGACCGGATCCGCCGATCGGCCGGCGCATCCGAGACGAGCAACGCGTCCTCCATGTCCTCCGGGCGGATCCCCACGATGACGGGCTTGCCGTCGAACGCTCCGAGCGCTGGGCGCGCGCTCAGCACCTCCGGCGGGAGCCCCAGCCGGATCTCGCCGAACTCCAGCGCGGCGGCGCCGTTCGCGCGCGTGAGCGTCGCCTGCACCATGTTCATCGCCGGCGACCCGATGAAGCCGCCGACGAACAGGTTCGCGGGGTGGTCGTAGAGGAACTGCGGCGGGCCGACCTGTTGGAGGACCCCCTTACGGATCACCGCCACGCGGTCGCCCATCGTCATCGCCTCGACCTGGTCGTGCGTGACGTAGAGCGTCGTGACCCCGAGCTCGCTCTGGATCCTCGCGATCTCCGAACGCATCTGCACGCGGAGCTTCGCGTCCAGGTTCGACAGCGGCTCGTCCATCAGGAATGCCTTCGGCTCCCGCACGATCGCCCGCCCCATCGCGACGCGCTGCCGCTGTCCGCCCGAGAGCGCCTTCGGCTTGCGATCGAGGAACTCCTCCAGCCCCAGGATCCCGGCCGCCTGGCGGACCCTGCGGTCGATCTCCTGCTTCGCGATCTTGCGGAGCTTCAGCCCGAAGGCCATGTTGTCGTAGACGGTCATGTGCGGGTACAGCGCGTAGTTCTGGAACACCATCGCGATGTCCCGCTCCTTCGGCGGAACGGTGTTCACGACACGGTCGTCGATGCGGATCGTCCCCTCGGTGATGCTCTCCAGGCCGGCGACCATCCGCAGGGCCGTCGTCTTCCCGCATCCCGACGGGCCGACGAGCACGATGAACTCGCCGTCCTCGACGTCCAGATCCAGTGCGGACACGGCCGTGACGCCGCCCGCGTAGACCTTCGTGACGCCGTCCAGGACGATCTGGGCCATGCCGCGCCTCCGGAGAACGGATGGTACGCGGCCCATTCAACCGCAAAGGGATCCCCGCGGTCGAGTCGGCGTCCCCGCTTACCGGCGTCGCGCTCGGCCGAGCGCCTCGATCAGGTCCGCGGCCTTGACCTTGCCGTCGCGCTCGCGGATCCTCGCGCCCTCCGCGGCCATCCGCTCCGCGAGCGCCCGGTCCGCGAGCAGCCGGTCGACGATGCCCTGCAGCGCGCCGTCCTCGAACCCGTAGGTGTCGAGGCGCACGCCGAACCCGCGCTCGTCGACCCGCTGGGCGTTGTCGTACTGATCCCAGAACAGCGGCAGCACGACCATCGGCTTGCCGAAGTGGAGGGCCTCGGTGGTCGTGTTGTTGCCGCCGTGCGTGATGACGAGGTCGACGAGCGGGACGATCGACGTCTGCGGCACGCGCGCCTCCCCCCACATGTTGTCGGGCAGGTCGAACTCGTCGGCGCGCGGGCCCTTCGACACGATGTATCGGTGCGGCGTTCGGCCGAGCACGTCGACGAGGCGGCGCATCAGCTCGACATCGGCGGACCCGAGCGACCCGAGCGACAGGTAGACGAGGCCGCCCTCCCCGTCGCGGAGCGACGCGGGGACATCGAACGGCTCCTCGGTCTCGCGGACGCTCGACTCCAGCCGATGCCAGGTGGGCGCGAGCGGACGGGTCCTCGGGTAGTCGGCCGACCCCGGGTAGAGGTACAGGTTGAGATCGTCGGACTCGTGGATGAACTCGAGGTCGGGCAGCGGCGGCGCGCCCGACTCGAGCACGAACGCGTTGTACGACTCCCACACCTCGCGGTGCGTACGCTCGTACTCCTCGCGGAACCCGTCCCACCCGGAACGATCGTCGAGCGGATAGCCGCTGAACGGCGGAGGCAGGCCCGGGTCCTTCATCTCGAGCGGATTGCAGGACATGATCCGCACCCAGGGCACGCCGTGGGTCAGCAGAGCCGGGAACGCGTTCACGTTGTCCTCGACGATCACGTCGGGGTTCGTCCGGTCGAGGATCTCGCGCAGCTGTGGCTCGCAGTACCGCGCGCCGTCGATCAGCGAGGCCCATACGGGCTTGATGAACGTGTCCAGCTGCTCGATCGTCGGCTTGCGGAACTCGGGCGCCGTCTCCGTGATGAAGTCGGTCCAGAACTGGCCCGCGTCCTGTTCGACCTCGGGCGGCGGCGCCAGGTCGACGAGGTCCTCCTCGAACCCCAGGGGCTCGAGGCGGCCCTTCCACGAGGCCTCCGCGGCGAAGACCACGCGGTGACCCCGGCGCTCGAGGACCTTGCCGATGCCGATGCAGTTGTTCGTGGGCCCGTAGGCGCTTTCGGGCATGAAGACGATCGTCAGCGGCCTATCCGCCATCTCCCTCCGGACCTCCTCGTCGGTCGTGTGGGCGAAGGGTAGGCCAAAAGGCCGGCCGGGCGCCGGCGATGAGTCGTCTTTCCCCCTGGGGCGGGGGGAACACGACCTATCGGCTCCAGACGGTCACCCGTTCGTCCGATACGTCACCACGGAACCCCCCGATCGGAAGGTCCATTGGCCGAGAAGATCCTCGTCGTCGACGACGACCCGGACATCGTGAAGTTCATCGAGGTGACGCTCACGCGCGCCGGGTTCGACGTCGGCGTGGCGTTCGACGGGCGGGACGCGCTCGAGCGGGTCTCGGAATGGCGGCCCGACCTGGTCCTGCTCGACATCATGCTGCCCACGATCGACGGGTTCGAGGTCGCCCACGAGCTCCGTCGCAGCGCCCGGCTGACGGGCATGGCCATCATCATCGTCTCGGCCCGGGGCCTACCCGAGGATCGGCTGCGCGGGCTCTCGATCGGTGTCGATGACTACATCGTCAAGCCCTTCGAGCCCGACATCCTCCTCGCGCGCGTCCGCGCGGCGCTCCGGCGTCTCCACGACATGCGCTCGCTCTCCCCGTTGACCGGGCTCCCCGGGACGGTGCTGATCGAGGCGGAGATCCGTCGCGCGCTGGAGCGCGACGACGACTTCGCGCTCCTGTACGTGGACCTCGACAACTTCAAGGTGCTGAACGACACGAAGGGCTGGGACGTCGGCAACCAGGTCATCCTCGCGGCCGCGCGGGTGATCGACGAGGCCGTGACACGGTTCGCTGGCCCCGGCGGGTTCGTCGGTCACATCGGCGGCGACGATTTCGTCGCCCTCGTTCCGGCCGATGTGGCCGAGCAGACGGCGACGTGGGTCTGCAAGCGCTTCGACGAGGAGGTCGGCGCCTTCTACGGCCCCGACGAGCTCGATCGGGGGTACGTCGAGGCCACGGATCGTCGCGGGGCGCGGGTCCGGCACCCCCTGGTCACGATCTCGGTCGGGATCGCCACGACGGCGGTCCGGTCGTTCTCGGAGTTCGGCGAGGTCGTCTCGGTCGCTACCGAGATGAAGCAGGCCGCGAAGCGCGCCGAGGGCTCGTGCTACGCGGTCGACCGTCGCCACACCTCGTGAGCTCGTCCGTAACGGACTAGGTCACGACCACCTTCCCCCGCATGTCTGGGTGGATCGAGCACGCGTACCGGAACGTGCCGCGGCTCCGGAACACCCGGCTGAACGTGTCGCCCGGCGCCAGCGTGCCGGAGTCCCACAGGCCCGTCCGCGACGTCGTCGTGTGCCCCACGCCTCCGCGGTTCTTCCACGTCACGCGCGTGCCCCGCGGGACCTCGATGCGTCGAGGCCGGAACGCGAAGTCGACGATCCTGACGCGCGCGGCGGTCCCGGTCACCACCTCCGAGCGCTCGGGTCGCTCGCCGGAAAACGCCGGTGTGGCGACGCCGACGGACAGGATCCCCGCGAGCGCGAGTGCAGCGGTGATCTTCCTCATCCCGTTCCTCCCCGGGTCGATGATGGAGGATACGGGCGGGGCGGCGCTCCGGTTCGGACGTCTGGGCGAGACGTCCGTACCCTTGGGGGATGAGCGAGACCGCCGCCGGACCGACCGCGCCGTCACGCGGGGCCGGCGGATCCGTCGATCGCACCTTCCGCTCGCTTCGGGTGCGCAACTTCCGCCTGTTCCTGACCGGGCAGCTCCTGTCCGGTATCGGCACCTGGATGCAGTGGACGGCGGCGCCGTGGCTCGTGCTGCAGCTCACCCACAGCGGCGTCGCGCTCGGCGTGGATACGGCCCTCGGGGCCCTGCCGATCCTGCTGTTCGGCGCCTGGGGCGGCGTGCTCGCCGACCGGTTCGACAACCGGAAGGTCCTGGTCTGGACGCAGTCGCTCTACGCGGTCCTGGCGTTCGCCCTGTTCGCCCTCGACGCGTCCGGCGTCGTGCGCGTGTGGCACGTCTACGTGCTGTCGTTCCTCACAGGCATGGTCGGCGCCGTCGACATGCCGACGCGTCAGACGTTCTACCTGGAGATGGTAGGGCCCGACGAGCTCACGAACGCGATGAGCCTGAACACGGCCACGTTCACCGGATCTCGCATCGTCGGGCCGGCCATCGCCGGGATCATGATCGGCGTCGTCGGGACCGCGCCGGTGTTCCTCGTGAACGGGGTCACGTACCTCGCGGTCGTCGTGGCGCTCGCGGCGATGCGCGTGGGCGAGCTCCATCCGCGCGAGCTCGTTGCGAAGGCCCGCGGGCAGGTGCGCGAGGCCGTCCGGTACGTGTGGCGGACGTCGAGCCTCCGCCTGCCGCTGATCCTCATGACGCTCGTGTTCATGCTCTCGTTCAACTTCCAGGTCCTCGTCCCGCTTCTCGCCGAGCGGACGTTCGAGGGCGACGCGGGCACGTTCGCCGGCCTCCTCGCCCTCCTGGGGCTGGGTTCGCTGGCCGGGGCGCTCGTGATGGCCGCCCGTTCCTCCCGCTCGAACGTCGGGAGGCTCGCGGGGGCCGCGATCGCGCTCGGCGGAACGAGCCTGCTCCTCGCCGCGGCACCCACGCTGCCCGCCGCCTGGCTCGCGACACCGTTCGCCGGCGCCGCGGGAACGGCGTTCGCGATCACGGCGAACTCGACGTTGCAGCTGAACGCCTCGCCGGCGTTCCGCGGTCGCGTGATGGCGCTGTACACCGTGGTGTTCATCGGCAGCACGCCGGTCGGCGGGCCGATCTCCGGCTGGGTGGGGGAGCACGTCGACCCGAGGGTGGCGCTCGCCGGCGGAGCCGTGATCGCGATCGTCGCGGGACTGATGACGCTGTCGGCGATGTGGCGGGAGAGCGCCCGCGTCAGCAGACCAGCGTGAGGAAGTGGTACGGGTCGACCGCCGGGCCGTTGCCCGGATGCCACTCGAAATGGTCGTGGGGCCCGCCCGCGTTACCGGTGGCGCCGACGTAGCCGATCACGTCTCCGCGGTGGACGGGGCCGAGCTTCCCGTACCGGGACAGGTGGGCGTTGTAGACGTACCCGTACTTGCCATACACCTTCACCGCGAGCCCGCCCATCTTGTTCGGGGACGTCACGGCGTTCCCGTCGAAGGGCGCGACGATCGGCGTCCCCATCGCCGCGCTGATGTCGTTGCCCTGGTGGACGTGGTCGCCCCCGCGCGCCTTGCTGCGGTGCACCCAGATCCCGAAGCTGTTCGAGATCGCGTGCGGACCCTGGACCGGGCAGACCGCGAACGGGCGGATCCTCGAGATGTTCGCGAGGACGACCTCCTTGCGCTGCCTGAGCAGCGCGTAGAGCCTGCGTGACTCCGCCATCTTCTTCCGGAGCTCGGCGTGGTCGCGGGCGAGCTGCGAGCGGGATGCCTCGAGCATGCTCTGGATGCGCTCGAGCTCCCAGCGGGAGCTCATGAGGCGGGCCTCGGTGTCGGCGACCTTCTTCGCGAGGATCGCGTCACGCCGGTTCATCTCGTCGAGGAACCCGATCCGGTTCACCGCGTCCTCGGCCGAGGTCGCGGTGAGCAGGTACAGCATCTCCATGCCGGGGCCAAGGATGTACGCCTCGCGCGTCCGTTCGTCCAGGAGCGCCTGCAGGCGGTCGCGCTCGGCCTCGAGCTCGGCGATCTCCCTGGTCAGCTTCTTCTGACGCTGCTCCGCCTGGTGGATCTGCTCCTCGGTCTCGGCGATCCGTGTCGCGATGCGGTTCATGTCCTTCTGGATCTCGCGCATCTTCTGGACCCGGGCGCGGATCCTCTCCTTCGTCTCGCGGAGCTCCTGGCGCGCCTCCTTGAGCGCATCCTCGGCCACCGCCCCGATCGGCACGGCGAGCACGAGCGCCGCGGCGATCGAGGTCGCCACGAGGCGTCGACGCCGAGCGGAGGGAGGCGGGAGCGCGGGCATCCGGCGGGACACGGTACGCGGACCGGACCCGCCGTCGCTACGGCTGCACGGCGTAGGGCGTCGCAGGGCGACGCCGGCCCATCGACGGAGGCCGGACGGCGGGGCGTCGGCGCGGCGTCCGCGACCGGACGAGAGGGACCGATCCGTGCTCATCACCCATCATTCGGGTTGGCGGGGGAGATGCTTGAGCCGCCGACTCGGCGTAGGCTGTCATCTCATGGCCGACGGGAGCGCTGCCCGCCGTTCGCTCGTCCGTTGGGCGCCCGTCCTCGCGCTCGCGGCAACGGCACTGCTCTCCGCCGCCTGCCTGAGCTCTCCGAGGGATCAGGCGACGGCCGTCCCCGACGGAGGCCCGACGGGCACGGGGGTCGGAGCGAAGACATCGGCGAGCGGTGCGACGGCGCCCGCGACGGGTCCCACGGGGCCCACAGGACCGGCCCCCGAGGGCATCTTCAAGCTCGACCACCTGATCTTCATCGTGCAGGAGAACCGCAGCTTCGATCACTATTTCGGCACGTTCCCAGGCGCCGATGGCCTGTCGCGGGACTCGAAGGGTCGCCTCCGGAACTGCATCCCGGATCCGGTGCTCGGCCACGCGTCGTGCACCTACCACACGAGCGAGCCGATCCAGCACGGGGGGCCACACGACTGGATCACCTCCAGGAAGTCGGTCCACGGGGGCAAGATGGACGGCTTCATCTCCGCGCTGCCCAGGACCCCGCGGTGGTGCGTCGACCGGTACGTCCCCGAGTGCCGGCCGTTCGTCGGTCCCCAGCACCAGCCGGACGTCATGAGCTGGCACGACCAGCGCGAGATCGCCAACTACTGGACCTATGCCAGGCGGTTCGTCCTCCAGGACCGCATGTTCGCGCCGGCCGACTCGTGGACGGTGCCGGCGCACCTGTTCCTGGTCTCGGGGTGGTCGGCGTACTGCACGGACGCCCACGATCCGATGTCGTGTGTTCCGGACAAGGACCTCCACGACTACGGGCGGTACTCGTACGGGGGGCCACCCGTGTACGCGTGGACGGACATCACGTACCTCCTGCACGAGCACGGGGTGTCGTGGGCCTACTACACGGGCAAGGGCACCTGCTCGTTCGGTCCACCCTGCGACGGCGAGAACGGCCGGTGGGGACCGACGCCATCCGGGAAGAACCCGCTCCCCGGGTTCACCGACGTCTGGGAGACCCGACAGAAGGAGAACATCCTCACGCACCAGGACTACCTGGCCTCGGCGCGTGACGGCACGTTGCCGTCGGTGAGCTGGATCGTCCCGGGCAACCGGGTGAGCGAGCATCCCCATTCACGAGGCGACATCTACGACGGCATGGCGTACGTGACGAGGCTCATCAACGCCGCCATGCGGGGACCGGACTGGGGTTCGACCGCGATCTTCCTGACGTGGGACGACTGGGGTGGGTTCTACGACCACGTGCCGCCGACCGTGGTCGACACGCTCGGGTACGGGATCCGCGTCCCCGGGCTGGTGATCAGCCCGTATGCGAAGAAGGGCTACATCGACCACCAGACCCTGTCGTTCGACGCCTACCTCAAGCTCATCGAGGATCGGTTCCTGGGCGGGGAGCGCCTGGATCCGGCCACGTTGACCAGGCCGGACTCCCGCAAGGTGGTGCGTGAGGCGCTCGACGTCCTCGGGAACCTCCGGAAGGCGTTCGACTTCACGCAGCCGCCGCGTCCCCCGTTGATCCTCGACCCGACGCCGTTCGACTGACCGCCGCGGACGCCCGCGCCGCGCTCCGTACACTGGCCCGCGTGACCGCCCGCTCCGATCTCCGCAACGTCGCGATCGTGGCCCACGTCGACCACGGCAAGACGACCCTGGTCGACGCGATGCTGTGGCAGTCGGGCGCCTTCCGCGCGAACCAGCCCGTCGCCGAGCGCGTGATGGACTCGATGGACCTCGAGCGGGAGAAGGGGATCACGATCCTCGCGAAGAACACCGCGGTCCGGCACGGTGGCGTGAAGATCAACATCGTCGACACGCCAGGGCACGCGGACTTCGGCGGGGAGGTCGAACGGGCGCTCACGATGGTCGATGGGGTGCTGCTGCTGGTCGACGCGTCCGAGGGACCGTTGCCGCAGACGCGGTTCGTGCTGCGGAAGGCGCTCGAGGCCCGGCTGCCGGCCGTGCTCGTCGTGAACAAGGTCGACCGCGCCGACGCGCGGGTGGGGGAGGTCGTGCACGAGGTCGAGGAGCTGTTCCTGGACCTGGACGCGGACGAGCACCAGATCGCGTTCCCGATCCTGTATGCGAACGCCCGGAGCGGTCACTGCGGCCGCGAACCCGGGGCGCTCGAGCCCACGCTCGAGCCGCTGTTCGCGACGCTCCTGGAGCACATCCCGGCGCCGGAGCACGACCCGTCCCATCCGCTCCAGGCGCTGGTGACGAACCTGGACGCGTCGCCGTACGTCGGGCGCCTGGCGCTCTGCCGCGTGATGCACGGGCGGATCGGACGGGGTCAGCAGGTGGCGTGGTGCCGCGCCGACGGCAGCGTCGAGCGCGCCAAGGTGGCGGAGCTCTACGTGACCGAGGAGCTCGACCGGGTGGAGGCCGAGGAGGCCGGCCCGGGGGAGATCATCGCGGTCGCCGGCATCGCCGAGATCACGATCGGCGAGACCCTGGCCGATCCGGACGACCCGCGCCCGCTCCCGGTCATCCGCATCGACGAGCCGGCCATGTCGATGACGATCGGGATCAACCTGTCGCCGCTCGCGGGACGGGACGGAGACAAGCTGACCGCGCGGCTGGTGAAGGGACGCCTGGATCAGGAGGTGGTCGGCAACGTCTCGATCCGGGTGCTCGACACCGATCGGCCGGATACGTGGGAGGTGCAGGGCCGAGGCGAGCTCCAGCTCGCGGTGCTCGTCGAGATGATGCGTCGCGAGGGGTTCGAGCTGACGGTCGGCAAGCCGCGGGTCGTCACCCGGATCGTGAACGGGAAGCTGCACGAACCCGTCGAACGCGTGGCGATCGACACGCCGGAGGAGTATCTCGGCGTGGTCTCGCAGCTGCTCGCGCTCCGGAAGGGCAGGATGGAGCAGATGGTGAACCACGGGACCGGGTGGGTCCGGATGGACTACCTGGTCCCCGCCCGAGGGTTGATCGGCTTCCGCACCGAGTTCCTGACCGAGACGCGAGGGACGGGTCAACTGCACCACGTCTTCGAGGGCTACGAGCAGTGGCACGGAGAGCTCCGCACCCGGCCCACCGGATCGCTGATCGCCGACCGGCGCGGCGTCACGACCACGTACTCGCTCCTGAACCTGCAGGAGCGCGGCACGCTGTTCCTCGGGCCGGGGGAGGACGTCTACGAGGGCATGATCGTCGGTGAGAACCCCCGTGCCGAGGACATGGACGTGAACCCGACGAAGGAGAAGAAGCAGACGAACATCCGCCAGTCCACGGCGGAGGAGCTCGTCCGGCTGATCCCGCCACACGTGCCCTCGCTCGAGCAGGCGCTCGAGTTCATCCGCGAGGACGAGTGCGTGGAGGTCACGCCCCGGGCGGTACGGCTGCGCAAGGCGGTCCTGTCGCAGCAGGCGAGGCAGAAGGCCGCGCGCCGCGGGCGTCCGCCGCGGGAGCGCTAGGGGCTCTCGGCGATCTCGACGCGCTCGAGCACCACGTCGGTGCGGGGGCGATCCATCGACCCGGTCGGGACCTTCGAGATGGCCTCGACGACGTCGTAGCCCTCGACGACCTCGCCGAAGATCGTGTGCTTGCCGGTGAGCCAGGCCGTCGGCGCGACCGTCACGAAGAACTGGCACCCGTTCGTGCCGGGGCCCGCGTTCGCCATCGCGAGCAGGCCGGGCCGGTCGAAGCTCGGCCCACCCGGCGGGCACTCGTCCTCGAAGCGGTAGCCGGGGCCGCCGGTGCCGGTCCCGGCCGGGTCGCCGCCCTGGAGCATGAACCCGTCGATCACGCGATGGAAGATCGTGCCGTCGTAGAGCGGCTCGGTCTTGCGGGCGCCGTCACGCGGGTCGGTCCATTCCCGCGCCCCGGTCGCGAGCTCGACGAAGTTCGCGACGGTCTTCGGCGCGTGCTCCGGCATCAGCCGGACGGCGAACGAGCCCATCGAGGTGACGAAGGTGGCGGTGGTCATCGGCGGCCTCCGATCGGTCGGCCGCGACAGTCTACGCGCCGCCCTTACGCCGACCGGAGCGACGCGCCCGACCTCAGGCCGCCTGCACGTACCGGCCGAGCACGAGGTCCCATCCCTCGTCGTAGTCGGCCCGCCCCTCCTCGGCGAGCGGGCCCAGTCGTTCCCATCCGCGGTGGACGAGCTCCACCCGAGTCCCGTCCCCTTCGGGCGTGAAGGTGATCTCGAGTTCCGTGGGCGGGTTCGGGTTCGCGTTCGGCTTCCACGCGATCAGGACCATCCGCGGGCGGTCGTACTCGACGACCTCCCCCCATGACAGGCTCTCCCCCGTCGACAGGTGCTCGAGGATCGGGCGGCCGGCCTCGGTGGGGAACTCGATCCGCTCGACCTTCGCACCGTCGACCTCATCCGCCCTCGAGTGCGTCTCGAGCGGCCACCAGGTGTCCATCCCGTTCGTGTACAGGTCGAAGGCGCGCTCGACATCGCAGTGGACGACCACGCGCTTGCGGATCGGCTCCATCGGCTCGGTCACGGTCTCTCCTCCTCGCTCGGGGCCTCGGCGGCCTCTTTGAACGCGGCGAGCGCCGCGTCCCAGAAGGTCTCCAGGTAGGCGCGCAGCGCCTCGAGCCCGGCCTGGTCGACGGCGTACAGGCGCCTCGTTCCCTCCTGCCGGTCGCGCACGAGCCCGGCCTCCTTGAGGACGCGGAGATGCTGCGACACCGCTGGGCGCGAGACCGGGAGCCGGCTCGCGATCCGTCCCACGGGGAGCGCGCCGTCGCGGACGATCTCGAGGATCCGACGCCTCGTGGGATCGCCCAGCGCATCGAGCACCTTCGCGGTCGCTACGTTCGTATTCACTTACCGTAAGTTAGAACGAACGGAGATGACCGTCAACCCCGAGGGCCGGGATCAGCGGGAAGCGCCGCACGGACGTTCGGGACCGTGTCCTCGGGCGCGACGTTGTACCAGGCGCGCTCGATGCGGCCCACCTCGTCGACGAGGAAGGCCGCCCGCACGATCCCCATGTACGTCTTGCCGTCCCGCGACTTCTCCCCCCACACGCCCCACGCGTCCGCGACGGCGTGGTCGGGGTCGGAAAGGAGCGGGAAGCCGAGGGAGAACTTCGTGTCGAAGGCGGCCTGGTCCTCGGGCTCGTCGGGGCTGATGCCCAGGACGTCGACCCCGATATCCGCGAACTCCTCGCGCGAGTCCCGGACCGCGCAGGACTGCGTCGTGCATCCCGGCGTGTCTGCCTTCGGGTAGAAGTACACGAGCACCTTCCGCCCGCGGAAGGTCTGGAGCGCCACCGTGCGACGAGCCTGGTCGCGGAGCGCGAAGTCGGGGGCCGGGTCGCCGGCCTCGAGCGTGCCCATCGGAGCCAGGGTATCCCGTGTGCGCGAGAGCGCCCATCGGGGGTAGCGTCGGAGCGACGGTCCCGATGCCCGCGAGGACCGGTGGAGGTGCGCGATGGGATACGGACGGACGGTGCTGATCGACGACCCGGTCACCGGGGCCGTCGGGAGGGTCAAGGACGCCCTGAAGGCACAGGGCTTCGGCACGCTCACCGAGATCGACGTTCAGGCCACGCTGAAGGAGAAGATCGGCGCAGAGATCGATCCCTACGTGATCCTCGGTGCCTGCAACCCGGCCCTGGCACACCGAGCGCTCCAGGCGGAGCCCGATGTCGGCCTCCTGTTGCCCTGCAACGTGATCGTACGGGTGCACGGCGACCGAACGCAGGTCTCGGCGCTGGACCCCGAGATCATCGCCGAGCTAGCGGACCATCCGGACCTGGAGCCGATCGCCGACGAGGCGACCCGGCTCCTGGACGCAGCCCTCGAGTCGCTCACGACGTGAGCGCATCCGCCAGCGCCGCGGGATCGGTCACGGGGAGCCGGCAGGTGAAGCGCTCGCACACGTAGGCGGTCGGACGGCCGTCGACGGCCGTGCGACCCTCGAGCAGAGGCACCGACCGGAGCGCTGGGTCGTCGGGACCGGCGACGGCCAGGACGTGGTTCGGCAGGAACCGACGCACCAGGACCTCGTCCGCGAGCGCTCCCGTCCCCGGGTCGCTCGGCCACCCCACGATCGCGACCTCCCGCACCGGGCCGATCGCCAGGTCGAGCGCCGAGAGCGCGTGCCCGAAGCCGGCGGGGGCCTGTCCCATCAGCTCGCGCACCAGGCCGAGCGCCGACAGCCCGGCGCGTTCGTACGCGGGCTCGCCGGTCAGGTGGGTCAGGCGCAGCAGCACGTCCGCCGCCGCCGAGTTCCCGCTCGGCAGGGCGTTGTCGGAGAGGTCCTTCGGGCGGACGACGAGCGCCTGGGCGTCGGCGCCGGTCTGGAAGAACCCGCCGCGCTCCTCGTCGTGGAACAGGCGGAGCAGGTCGTCGACCAGCTGCCGCGCCTCTTCGAACCACCGCAGCTCGGACGTCGTCTCGTACAGCGCGAGGCACGCGTCCGCCATGAGCGCGTGATCGTCCGCGTACCCGAGCCCGCCGGCAGTCCCGTCCCGCCAGGACCGCAGGAGCCGGCCGCTCGCGTCGCGCAGCTCGGAGAGGACGAACCCGGCCGCCGCGATGGCCGCCTCCACCAACCGGGGCTCGCCGAGCGCCCGCCCCGCCTCCGCGAGGGCCGAGACGACGAGCCCGTTCCAGCCGGCGATCACCTTGTCGTCGGTCGCCGGTCGCGGCCGCTCCTCGCGGATCCGGAACAGGCTGGCGCGCGCCGCCTCCACGGCCTGCTCGAGCTCGGAGGCTCGCAGGCCGTACTCGTCGGCGACCCCGGTCAGCGCGTGGGGCATCCACAGGACGTTCGTGCCCTCCCAGTTCCCGCTCGGCGTGGCGCCGAAAGCCGCGGCGACGGGTTCGCCGACCGCCCGCACGAGCTCGTCCCAGGACCAGACGAAGGACCGGCCCTCGACGCCCTCGGTGTCCGCGTCCTGCGAGGAGAAGAAGCCGCCCGCCGGATGACGCATCTCGCGCAGGAGGTACTCGCACGTGCGGGTGGCGACCGTCCGGTAGCGCTCCGTCCCGGTCACCTGCCACGCCCGGAGGTAGAGCCGCGCGAGCTGCGCGTTGTCGGAGAGCATCTTCTCGAAGTGCGGGACGTGCCATCGCTCGTCCGTCGAGTACCGGTGGAACCCGCCACCCACCTGGTCGTGCATCCCGCCGGACGCCATCCGGTCCA
>DASTHN010000133.1:0-2619 GCA_035718185.1 Actinomycetota bacterium | reverse complement strand
CCACCACGACTGGTCCTCGACGTGCCCTGCGGGGTAGCCGGGGATCGGCACGACCTTCTCCGCCGTCCCGGTCTTGCCCGCGATCGCGACGGGGAAGCTCCCGAAGACGCCGGACGAGGTGCCGTACGTCGAGTGGGTCGCCGAGTAGAGGCCGTCGCGTATCACCTGCAGCGCGGCGGGGTCGACCCCGACGGGCTTCGGCGGGTCGGGCGTGTAGCGCTGCTGCACGACGGGGGACTGTCCGTTGGGGGCCGCGGTCTCCACCTGCGAGACGACGTACGGGGTCACGAGCTTGCCGCCGTTCGCGATCATCGCGTAGAACCGCGCCATCTGCAGCGGCGTGACGGACACGTCCTTCTGTCCGATCGAGAGCTGGATCGAGTCCCCCGGGTTCCAGGCGCGGTCCCAGTCGCTGGAGAAGGTGCGCTTGCGCCAGGCGGGCGTCGGGAGGAGCCCTGACTCCTCCGTGCCGACGTCGATCCCGGCGGGGGCCCCGAAGCCGAACTTCCGCGCCCACTGCTGCATCCGCGTCCGGCCCTTGTCCCCCTCGAGATAGAAGCTGTACCCCAGTTGGTAGAAGTACGTGTCGCACGACCGCGCCAGCGCCTCGGGCAGCGTCATCGCGTGGTTCACGTACGGGTCCCAGTTGCGGAACACCTGCTGGTCGAGGCCGTAGGTCGCGGTCGGTGTGCACTGCAGGGACTGGTACGGCTCGAGGAGGTGCTCCTGCATCGCCGCGAGCGCCGTCACGGGCTTCCACGTCGACCCGGGCGGGTACTCGCCGCTCGTCACGCGGTTGATGCCCGGGTAGTTCGCCTTCTTCGCGGCCGCGTCGTTCAGGAGCGGCTGGATCTTCTTCGGGTCGACGCGGCCGACGTACACGGACGGCTTGAAGGTCGGGGTGGAGGCCATCGCCAGCACCGCCCCGTCCCGCGGGTCCAGTGCGACGAGCGCCCCGCCGTTCGCGTAGTACGACTCGTTCGCGTGCGCGGTCTGGATCCCGAAGCGCAGTGCGCGCTCGGCCGCTCGCTGCAGGCCGATGTCGATGGTGAGGCGCACCGCGTTCCCGGCGCGCGCCTCGCGCCGCGGCTCGAGTGGCCCCTGCGGACGTCCCATCGAATCGACCCGGATCTGCGCCTGGCCCGCCTCGCCGCGGAGCCACTCGTCGAGCTTCGCCTCGACACCCGCCTTGCCCACCTTGTCGCCCGACTTGTAGATCTTCGGCTTCTTGTCGAGATCGGACTGCGAGACCTCGCCGACGTACCCGAGCACCTGGGCGGCGAGCGACTGGTACGGGTAGTGCCGGAGATAGGTCTGCTGGATCTGGACGCCGGGGAACTCCGACTGGTGCTCGTACAGGTAGGCGACCTGGTCCTCACCGACTGCCGTCTTCACGGTGATGGGGCTCAGCGGATCCGCCACACGCTCGTCGACCTCCTTCGCGAGGCGCACGGCGGGCACGTGGAGGACCTCGGCGAGTCGCCGGATCACCGCGTAGCGACGATTCGCGGGCAGGTCGCCGACCCAGACCTTGACCGCCGTCCCCGCGACGTTGTCGACGATCACGCGACCGTTGCGGTCGAGGATCGTCCCACGCGGCGCCTCGATCCGGATCGTGCGGAGCTGGTTCCCCTGCGCCTCGGCGAGGTACGTGTCCCCGGACAGGACTTGCAGCGACCACAGCCGGAAGAACAGCACGGCGAAGACCGCGAGCGCGACGACGCCGAGGATCCCGACGCGGAACGCGAGGCCGGGTGTCAGCCGGTAGGGAGCCTCCACGCCCGGATCGGGAGGGAGGAAGCGGGTCGACTTGGCGCGCGGCTCGCCGTAGGGCGCGTGGGAGCTCACACCAGCTCCACGTTCCTCGCCCGCTCGAAGCCCTGCGGCTCGGCGAGAACTGCGCGGCACACGCGGTGGATCGGCAGCGCCAGGACGGCGGCGAGGACCGCGCTCGGGAGCGCCGTGACGAGCGCGTCGCGGGCGGAGACAGGCTGGCCGAGCAGGAAGTGGAGCGCCACACCGCCGATCCCCGCGAGGATCGAGATCGCGAACGAGGCGAGAGGAGCCGCGTAGGAGCGACCGCGCCCGGTCGTCTCCCCGTACCGGCCGGCCCAGTACCCGGCCAGCGTGAGGACGATGGACGTCGTGCCGAGCGTGCCGAGCGTCATCACGTCGACGAGCAGCCCGGCCGCGAAGCCGGCCGCTGCGCCGGGGATCGAGCCGGCCACGAGCGCGACGCACACGACGGTGACGAGCAAGAGGTCGGGCTCGGCGCCGAGGAGGCGCGCGCCGCTGATCGTCGTGACCTGGACGACGGCCGCCACGAACACGAGAGGCGCGATCCTGAGCGCGACGCTCACTGCTCGTCCCCGCGGCTCTCGGGGATCAGGACGAGCACCGCCTCGAGCGAGCCGAGGTCGGCGAACGGCGTCACCTGCACCTGCGTGTAGAGGTCGGTGTCCGTGCGACCCACACTCGTCACCCGGCCGATGCGGATCCCCCTCGGGTAGAGCGACGAGAGCCGCTGCGAGCGCCAGCCGGCGGTGACGATCGTGTCGCCGACCCGCACCATCGCCTCCTTGGGGACGCGGTCGAGGCGGAGCGGCGCGCGCGGGCCCT
>DASTHN010000132.1:0-8780 GCA_035718185.1 Actinomycetota bacterium | reverse complement strand
GCGGCGCCGTTCCGCGCCGGCGAGACCGCGCTCGGCGCGATCGGCGTTGTGGGGCCGACCGCGATGGACTACGTGTCGGTCATGGCCTCGGTGCGGGCCGTGGCGCGACGCCTGTCCGAGCTGGCGACCGAGCTCGGCGCGTAGCCCGCCATGGCGCAGATCCGCGACCTGTACGAGATCCTCGGGATCCCCCGGGATGCCTCGCAGGAGGACATCAAACGCGCGTACCGGCGCCTGGCTCGCGAGTACCACCCCGACGTGAGCCAGTCGCACGACGCCGAGGACCGCTTCAAGGAGATCGCGGCGGCGTACGAGATCCTCTCGGACCCGCAGAAGCGGCAGCAGTACGACCGGTACGGCCAGGCGGGCGGCCCGATGGACTTCCCCTTCGGGGACGTGGCCGACATCTTCGAGGCGTTCTTCGGCGGCGGGGGCTTCGGCCGCCGCACGACGACGGTCCGGCGCTCGAGGGCCCAGCGCGGCGAGGACGTATTCGTGTCGATCTCGCTCACCTTCGAGCAGGCGGCGTTCGGCGCGCACCGAGACGTCGAGGTCGAGCGCCTCCAGGGATGCGACCGATGCGCGGGGTCGGGCGCCGAGCCGGGCACCTCGCCGACGCGCTGCCGCACGTGCGGCGGGACGGGCCAGGTGCAGGACGTGCGCCGGAGCATCTTCGGGACCGTCATGACGGCGCACCCGTGCGCCGCCTGCGACGGGACGGGCGAGGAGATCCTGACCCGGTGCGAACGCTGCCGAGGGTCCGGTCGCGTCGCCGCGACGCACACCGTGCCCGTCGACGTCCCGGCCGGTGTGGCCGATGGGCTGGAGCTGCGGGTGACCGGGGCGGGACACGCTGGCACGGCCGGTGGACCCGCGGGCGACCTCTACCTGTCGCTCTCGGTCGACGAGCACGCCGTGTTCGAGCGCCGAGGGCAGGACCTGTTCGCGACGCTCGAGGTGCCGATGGTCCAGGCGGCGCTCGGCGCGGAGCTGGAGGTCCAGACGCTCGACGGGGCCGAGCGGATCGAGCTCGAGCCCGGCACGGAGTCCGGCACCACCTTGCGGTTGCGCGGCAAGGGCATGCCGAACCTCGGACGACGCGGTCGCGGGGACCTGTACGTCACGGTCCACGTCTCCACCCCGTCGGGAGGCAGACGCGAGGTGCGCAAGCTGTTGGAGCAGCTCGCCGACATCGAGGGAAGGCCGGCCGGCAAGCGCGCGCACGACCGCGGCACGCTCCGCCGCCCCGGGGAGGTGGGCCGATGACCGTCTCGAGCTGCCTGTTCTGCCGGATCGTGGACGGCGACGAGCCGGCCGACGTCCTCTACGCGAGCGACACCGTGATGGCCTTTCGCGACATCGCGCCGCAGGCGCCGGTCCACGTCCAGGTCATCCCCAAGGAGCACCTGGCGTCCGCGGCGGAGGTCGAGGACCGGCACGCCGGCATGCTCGCGGACCTGTTCCACGCCGCGAGGCAGGTCGCGCGCGCCGAGGGTCTCGAGGACCGCGGCTGGCGGCTCGTGGCGAACATCGGACCCGAGGGCGGGCAGCACATCTACCACCTGCACCTGCACCTGCTCGGCGGGAGGCAGATGACGTGGCCGCCCGGGTGAGCGCGGGGTTGCCGGGGGGTAGAATCCGCGTGCGGGGTCGTCGCGTGACGGCCCTTCGTCGATGAGGAGGGAACGGGGGACTCCCCGAGAAGCGACCGCTTGGCGAGAGCGTCCACCCAGGTGAAGATCCTCGTGCCCGGGGACCAGAGCATGGTCGCCCTCCTCGGCCAGCGAGACGAGCTGCTGAAGCTCGTTGAGGCCGCGTTCGACTTGGAGATCGTGGTCCGGGGCAACGAGATCACGATCTCGGGTCCCAGCGAGGAGGCCGAGCGCGTCGGCCTGCTCTTCGAGGAACTCCTGACGCTCCTCGAGCGCGGGCACGAGCTGACGGCATCGTCCGTCGGCCGCTCGATCGAGCTCATCAAGGGCGAGGAGGCCACGCCGACGGAGGTGCTCGGCGACGTCCTGCTCACCGGTCGCGGCAAGGGGGTCGCGCCGAAGACGCTCGGCCAGAAGAGGTACGTGGACGCGATGCGGCGAGCGACGCTGACGTTCGCGATCGGCCCCGCCGGGACCGGGAAGACCTATCTGGCGGTCGCGACCGCGGTTCGCGCGTTGCAGGGCAAGCAGGTCAGCCGACTGATCCTCACGCGACCGGCGGTGGAGGCGGGCGAGCGCCTCGGGTTCCTGCCCGGGACCCTCTACGAGAAGATCGACCCCTACATGAAGCCGTTGTACGACGCCCTGTTCGAGATGCTCGGTGCCGACATGCTGCCCCGGCTCATGGAGCGAGGCACGATCGAGGTCGCACCGTTGGCCTTCATGCGGGGAAGGACGATCAATGACTCGTTCATCATCCTCGACGAGGCGCAGAACACGACGCCCGAGCAGATGAAGATGTTCCTCACGCGGCTCGGGTTCGGGTCGAAGGTCGTCGTGAACGGCGACATCACGCAGATCGACCTCCCGTCCGGACAGACGTCGGGACTGGCGATGATGGAGGAGATCCTCTCGGGCATCGAGGACATCGAGTTCATCCACCTCGGTGCCCGCGACGTCGTCCGGCACAAGATCGTCCAGGACATCGTGGAGGCGTACCGCATGCACGGCGAGCGGGCGCGCGCCGATGGCTGACGGCGACCATACCCCGAGGATCCTCGTGGACGACCGCCAGAGGGTGGCCGTCGACATCGAGCCGCTGATCGCCCTCGCGGCGGAGTGCCTGACCGGCGAGGGCGCCGCCGACGCCGAGCTGTCGGTCTCGTTCGTGACCGAGGACGAGATCGCCGACCTCCACCAGCGCTACATGGACGAGGAGGGGCCGACCGACGTGCTCTCGTTCCCGCTCGACGAGGTCGACGAGGACGGCGTGCGCGTCCTCGGGGACGTCGTCGTATGCCCGGCGGTCGCCGCTCGCAACAACCCGGCGGACCCCGGGGCGGAGATGCGCCTGCTCCTCGTCCACGGCATCCTGCACCTGCTTGGGCACGACCACGAGCGGGAGGAGGAGCGCGCGGTCATGTGGGCGATCCAGGAGCGGTACACGGGGGTGACGGTGCCGTGATGTGGCTCTGGGTGCTCGTCATCCTCCTCGTGGTGCTCGGGACGGTGCTCGCGATCTCGGAGGCGTCGCTCACGCGGATGACGCGCGTCCGCGCGCTCGCGCTCGTCGACGAGAAGCGCCGGAACGCGGTCACGCTCGAGCGGATCGAGGCCGACCCGCCGCGGTACCTCAACGCGATCTACCTCTCGGTGATGTTCAGCCAGAACGGCTCGGCGATCCTGGTCGCGATCCTGGCCGAGCGCTCGTTCGGCGGATGGGGGGTCACGCTCGTCTCGGTCGGGTTCACCCTTCTGTATTTCGTGGTGGTCGAGGCGATGGCGAAGACCTTCGGCGTCCTCCACAGCGACCGGGCGGCCCTCGCCGTGGCGCCGCTCGTGTGGTTCCTGGGCAGGGCGCTCGCGGTGCCGACGCGCGGCCTGATCGGACTCGCGAACGTCCTGCTCCCGGGCCGAGGGCTGAAGCAGGGCCCCTTCGTGTCCGAGGCCGACCTGCGGGCGATGGCCGAGGCTGGGGTCGAGGAGGGCAGCATCGAGCGCGAGGAGACCGAGCTGATCCACTCGATCTTCGAGTTCGGCGACACGATCGTCCGCGAGGTCATGGTGCCACGGCCCGACGTCGTGGCGATCGAGGCCGACAAGGCGCTCCGAGACGTCCAGGCCCTGGTGCTCGAGCACGGGTACTCGCGGATCCCGGTGTACCGGGAGGACCTGGACGACGTGGTCGGGATGATCTTCGCGAAGGACGTGCTGAAAGTGCTCCACCAGGGCAAGCACGACATGCCGCTCGCCGACATCGTGCGCGACGCCCACTTCGTGCCCGAGTCGAAGAAGGTGGCCGATCTCCTGCGCGAGATGCAGCATCAGCACTTCCACATCGCGTTCGTGACCGACGAGTACGGGTCGGTCTCTGGCCTGGTGACGCTGGAGGACCTGCTCGAGGAGCTCGTCGGCGAGATCACCGACGAGTACGACCGCGAGGAGCCCGAGGTCGTCGAGGTCGCCGACGGCGTGTTCCGGGTCGACGGCAAGGTCGCGATCGACGAGGTGAACGAGCTGCTCGACGTGGAGCTGCCCGACGAGGAGTGGGACACGGTCGGCGGCCTGGTGCTCGGCCTGCTCGGCCAGATCCCCGAGGAAGGGCAGGAGGTCGCGCTCCGCAACCTCGTGTTCACGGCCGAGCAGGTCCAGGGGCGCCGGATCGCGAAGGTGCTGATCACCCGTCGCGAGCCCCACGAGGACACGACGGAGGAACAGGAGGTGGGTGCCGGATGAGCGCAGGCGGAGCCGCTCGGCCCTCGGCCGCGGCCATCGACGAGCTGGTGGCCGCCGCCCGCGTGGCGCGCAGCCGCGCCTACGCGCCGTACAGCAACTTCCACGTAGGCGCCGCGATCCTCGCGGACGGCCGCGTGTTCACCGGCGTCAACGTCGAGAATGCCTCGTACCCGCTCTCCGTCTGCGCCGAGCGCAACGCCGCCGCTGCGGCCGTGATGGCCGGGACGACGCGGTTCGACGCGGTCGCCGTGGTCACCGACGACGCGGAGCCGACGCCGCCGTGCGGCGGGTGCAGGCAGGTGCTGCACGAGTTCGGCCCCGAGATGCTCGTCGTCTCCGAGGTGGAGGGTGGACGGCGCGCCGAGTGGAGCCTGCCCTCCCTGCTCCCCGCCGCGTTCGACTCCGCGTCGCTGCGGGATCGGTGACCTTCCGCGCCGGCGCCGTCGCGGTCCTCGGCCGGCCGAACGTCGGCAAGTCCACGCTCGTGAACGCGCTGGTCGGGGAGAAGGTCGCGATCGTCTCGGACAAGCCGCAGACGACGCGCCGCGATATCCGGGCGATCCGCACGACCGAGGAGGACCAGATCGTCTTCACCGACACGCCCGGCTTCCACAAGCCGCGGACGCTGCTCGGCGCGCGGCTGAACGCGCTGGTCGGCGAGGCCGCCGCCGGCGTAGACGTCATCGTGCAGGTGGTGGACGCGCACGCCGGCGTCGGGCGCGGCGACGCCTACGTGTTCGAGCGCCATGTGCGGGGGAGCGGCGTCCCCACGATCTGCGCGGTGAACAAGATCGACCTGCTCCGGGACCATCGCGAGGTCCCACAGCTCCAGGCGGCCGCCGACCTCGGCGCGTTCGCCGAGATCGTCCCGATCTCCGCGACGACGGGCCGGGGGCTCGACGTGCTGATCCGGCTCCTGGTCGAGCGACTGCCCGAAGGACCGCCCCTGTACCCCCCGGACGAGGTCACGGACCTGCCGCTCGAGGTCCGGCTGGCCGAGCTCGTGCGGGAGCAGGCGCTCGCCGTGATGCGCGAGGAGGTGCCGCACTCGGTCGCCGTGGTGGTCGAGGACGTCGAGGATGCAGATGGTCTCGTCCGCATCACGGCGACGATCGTCGTCGAGCGCGACTCCCAGAAAGGCATCGTGATCGGTAAGGGGGGCACGGTGCTGAAGACGATCGGGTCGCTGGCCCGCGAGCAGATGGAGGCGCTGCTGCGGACGAAGGTGTTCCTCGAGCTGCGCGTGAAGGTCCTGAAGGAGTGGCAGCGGGACCCGAAGGCCCTGCAGCGTCTGGGGTTCTGAGCGCTACTCGACGATCAGCGTGCCGACCATCGGCGGATGGAACCGGCAGTTGAACGAGTAGGTCCCGGGTGCGAGATCCGAGAGCGACTTCACCTTCGCCGTCTGCCCCGAGTCGACCACCTCGTCGACGATCCCGCCCTCGACCGAGAAGGAGTGCGCCGACGGGTCCTCGTTCACGATCGTGATGCCGTTCGAGGCGCTGACCTTCAAGCACGTCACGTCGTACGCGAATCCCGAGATCGTGATCGTGGCGTCGCCTCCGGTCTGGTCGACGCAGTCGGCCGTGGCGCCGGTCTCGCCCGCCGCCCCGGTCTGCGTGCCCTGGTCGGCCGCGGCCGTGTCGGAGCCGGGTTTGTACTTCCCGCTGCAGGCCGCGGTCCCGAGCAATAGCACGGTCAGGACCGCGATCATCGTCTTCCGCATCCCGCCCCCCGATCGATGACGTGCCGCGCAGGATAGACCAAGTCACCCCGACCCGCGAGGGTCGCTACTCGACGGTGATCGTCCCGGTCATCGACGGGTGGAACCGGCACAGGAAGTCGTAGGTCCCCGGCTCGAGGACGCCGGACACCGGCTCCCCGTTGAAGGTCTCGCCGCCGGCGATCTGGACGTCGATCTGCGATCCGTCGATCGTGAAGGTGTGGTCGGCGGAGTCCTCGTTGACGATCGAGATGCTCTGGGCCGCCCGAGCCGTGAGGCAGGACGGGTCGTAGGCGAAGTCCGAGATGGTGATCGTGAACGTGTCACCCTCCGTGAGGTCGGGGCAGTCGGCGGACCCCGTGGCGCCGGTCTCACCGCCCGGCGTCCGATCCTCCCCGCCACAGGCGACCATCCCGAGCGCGACCATCGCTACCAGCACGAACATGACCTTCGACAAGTCGACCTCCCCGGAACGAACGCGTCAGGATAGCCCGAAGCCCGCGGGGCGCCGTACGATGGCGTCCATGTCACGGACGGCGGAGTCGAGCAGCGGTCCCGGCGGCCTGGTGCGGTACGCGCCGCGGGACGCCGTCCGGCTGGTCACTCGCGCCCCCGCGGTGGACGCCGTCGGGCTCGAGGAGCGGGCGGCGGCGCTCGGCAAGCGCTCGATCAAGCGGGACTCCAAGCTCTGGGCGCTCGACCTGGCGATCCGGTGCATGGACCTCACGACGCTCGAGGGCGTCGACACGCCGGGCAAGGTCGAGGCGATGTGCGCGAAGGCCGTGCGACCGGATCCGTTCGACGCGACGATCCCGCCGGTCGCGGCGGTCTGCATCTACGCGCACCTGGTCCCCGTCGCGGTGGGGGCGCTCCGCGGCTCGGCGGTCAAGGTGGCCAGCGTTGCCGGCGGCTTCCCGGCCGGGCTCGCGCCGCTCGAGGCGCGACTGGCCGACATCCGCCTGGCCGTGGAGGCGGGCGCCGACGAGGTGGACATCGTCCTGAACCGCTCGCGCTTCCTTGCGGGCGACTACGCCGGCGCATACGAGGAGCTCGTCGCGGCGCGCGAGGCCGCGGGGGATACGCACCTGAAGGTGATCCTCGAGACCGGGGAGCTCGGGTCGTACGACCGCGTGCGGCAGGCCTCGGTCCTCGCGATGGCCGCGGGTGCGGACTTCATCAAGACATCGACGGGCAAGATCGGGACGGGCGCGACGTTGCCGAGCGCGCTCTGCATGATGGAGGCGGCGCGAGACTTCCTCTCCGAGACCGACCGACGGGTTGGCGTGAAGGTTGCGGGCGGCGTGCGCGCCTCGAAGCAGGCGATCCAGTACCTGGTCCTGGTCTACGAGACGCTGGGATCCGAGTGGATGACGCCGGACCGGTTCCGGATCGGCGCCTCATCGCTGCTGAACGACGTCCTGATGCAGATCAACAAGGAGCGGACCGGCCGCTACCAGGGACCCGACTACTTCACCATCGACTGAGAGGGGGGTGGGGGCTCGCGCGAGCGAGCGGCGAGCCGCCACGAGGACCGGATGAGCGACATCGAGCGCACGACGACCCAGCTGCCCGAGTCCGCCGCGCCCGCGTGGGAGTACGCGTCGGCGCCCGAGAGCAGGGAGATCGTCCGGCTCCGCGACCGCTACGACCTGTTCGTCGACGGCCGATCGATCGAGCCGAAGACCGGGAGATACTTCGAGACGATCGACCCGGCACACGAGGATCCCCTCGCCGAGGTCGCCGAGGCCGGCGAGGAGGACGTCGATCTCGCGGCCCGGGCGGCGCGCGAGGCGTGGGAGACGCGCTGGCGCGACCTCCCGGGCAAGGAACGCGCGAAGTACCTGTACCGGATCGCGCGGGCGCTGCAGGAGCGCTCGCGCGAGTTCGCCGTGCTCGAGAGCATGAACAACGGCAAGCCGATCAAGGAGTCTCGGGACGTCGACGTCCCCCTCGCGGCGGCGCACTTCTTCTACTACGCGGGCTGGGCCGACAAGCTCGAGTACGCGTTCCCGGGCCGGTCGCCCCGCCCGCTCGGGGTCGCGGCGCAGATCACGCCGTGGAACTTCCCGCTGCTGATGTGCGCGTGGAAGCTCGCGCCGGCGCTCGCGACGGGGAACACGGCGATCCTCAAGCCGGCCTCGACGACGCCGCTCACCGCGCTGCTCCTCGCCGAGGTGATGGAGCAGGCCGAGCTGCCGCCGGGCGTCGTGAACGTCATCACCGGGCCAGGCGGGAGGACCGGCGGCTGGCTCGCAGCGCATCCGGACATCGCGAAGATCGCGTTCACGGGCTCGACCGAGATCGGGAAGGTCTTGCGTCGCAACGTTGCCGGGACCGGCAAACGCCTCACGCTGGAGCTCGGCGGCAAGGCGGCGAACATCATCTTCGAGGACGCCCCGATCGATCAGGCGATCGAGGGCATCGTGAACGGCATCTTCTTCAACCAGGGTGAGGTCTGCTGCGCCGGCTCGCGGCTGTTCGTGCAGGAGTCGGTCTC
The DNA here is from genome assembly GCA_035718185.1 of Actinomycetota bacterium. Lineage (GTDB taxonomy): Bacteria > Actinomycetota > UBA4738 > UBA4738 > HRBIN12 > HRBIN12. Next base: position 172 of record DASTHN010000132.1, on the reverse strand, counting down.
GGAGCTCGTCGTCGAGAAGCTGAAGTCGCGGCTGTCGACGCTGCGCGTCGGGGACCCGCTCGACAAGAACACGGACGTCGGTGCGATCAACAACCGGGCGCAGCTCGAGAAGATTCAGGAGCTCGTGCAGAGCGGCCTCGACGAGGGCGCCGAGATGTTCCAGCCCGACTGC
>DASTHN010000131.1:0-2497 GCA_035718185.1 Actinomycetota bacterium | reverse complement strand
GGTGAGCAGCTCGAGGCGGCAGGCGCCGGGCTCGGCGAAGGGCTGGAGGTCGGTGCGCTCGCTGTCGGCGCCGTACTCCTCGAGCGCTCCGCGGACGATGCCGAGGTGCACGCCGCAGACGACGTCGGGGTACTCCTTGGCTGTCTCCAGGAGCGGACAGCGCGTGAGGTGGGCGGTCGTCGCGCGGTCGTCGGTCTCAGGGGCGAACCCGACCTCGTCGAGAAGCTCGACCACCTTCCGGCGGGCGGCGACGGAGCCGGAGGCCTCGGGCCGACCTGCCTTGCGGGCGAGCTCCCGGCCCCAGGCGTGACCCGCGGCGACGGCGTCTGCCCGAGGGTCGCTGCTCGTGCGGTGGATGTGGGCAGCGAGGGTGGCCGCCAGGCCGGCGTACTCCGAGCCCGCGACGCCGATGTCGGGGTCCGTGGCCTCGTACAGCCACGCGGGCCGTCCACGCCCTGCCGGTGCCGACCGGGCCCGGGTCGCGAGCCCGCGCGCGACGAGCGCCTCGAGGTGCTCGCGGAGCGTGTTCGCGTGCAGGCCCGTCGACTCGCCCAGCCGGGCAAGGGAGATCGGCTCGGTCGCGGCTCGCAGCGCGTCCAGGACGGCGGCTCGGGACGCGGAGAGCGCGCGCCCCTCGCGGACCGGCGTCGCGGGACGCGGACCGTAGCCGGGTCGGCTGAAGTTGCCCGGAATATTTTCCACGGTGTTTACTGTAATAAATAAATGAGGGGGCCGCCAGCCGACGGCTCCGAGTCGAAGCCATGAAGGCGGAGGAAGAGATGGACAAGCTCGTTATCGCGTCGACCGAGGCGGACGCGCGCGCCGCGGAGGCGGTCGAGCAGCACCACGCGCAGATGGCGGGTGCGCTCGCGACCCAGGTGGAGGCGCTCGTCGGCGCCGCCGCCTCCCGGGACGACCAGGCGGCCGAGTCCGCCCGTGCGGCCCTCGTGGGCTGGTGCGAGCACGAGCTGGTGCCGCACGCGCTCGCGGAGGAGAAGGCGATGTACCCCGCGGCCCAGGCGAAGCCCGAGGGGCGCCTCCTGGTCGAGGGGATGCTGGGGGAGCACCAAGTGATCACCGGCCTCGTCCAGCTCCTGGGTGCCACCACCGAGCCGGTGCGCGCGGCGGCTGCGGCCAAGGCGTTGCAGGTGGCCTTCGAGAACCACCTCGCCAAGGAGAACGAGCTCATCCTGCCGCTGCTCGTCAGCGCGCCCGACGTCTCGGTGGCCGAGGTGCTCGGCGGCATGCACGAGCTGCTCGGCGGGGGCGAGGCCCATGCCCACGGCCACGAGGCGGGGCACGGCCATGGTCACGAGGCCGCGGCGCCGGCTGCCCACACGTGCAACTGCGGCGAGAAGGACGCCGAGGGCTACCCCGAGCTCGACGCCCGCGCGGTGCCCCACGCGATCCGGCACGCCACGATCTTCGGTGCGCTCGACGCGGTGCGTCCCGGCGGCGGGATGATCCTGGTCGCTCCGCACGACCCCGTGCCGCTGCTGGCCCAGATCGAGCAGCGCTCGCCGGGGATGTTCGAGGTCAGCTACCTCGAGCGCGGCCCTGAGGCCTGGCGGCTCGCCTTCGTGCGTCGTACCGCCGCCTGACGCACGGCCCACCGCCCCCGGCGCACCGCTTGCGCCTGGGGTCGCTTTCCCAGGGTCCCCTGGGAAAGCAGCACTCCCCTCAGGGAATTGCCTGAGGGGAGTGACGGTTTCGCAAGGGCCCTTGGGAAAGCGGGGGGGGGCCGGCGGGGCTTACTTCCAGCGCTCGCTGGCCGGCACGAAGTCGAGGGTGCGGGCGCCGGTGTAGATCTGCTTCGGGCGGGCGATCTTCTGCTCGCCGTCGTCGATCATCTCGAGCCACTGGGCGATCCAGCCGGGGAGCCGACCGATCGCGAACAGCACAGTGAAGTAGTCGGTCGGGTAGCCCATCGCCTGGTAGATCAGCCCCGAGTAGAAGTCGACGTTGGGGTAGAGCTTGCGCTGGACGAAGTACTCGTCCTCGAGCGCGATCCGCTCGAGCTCGAGGGCGATCTCGAGCTTCGGGTTGAGACCCGTCTGCTCGAAGACCTGATCGGCGACCCTCTTGATCAGCTTGGCGCGCGGGTCGTAGCTCTTGTAGACGCGATGGCCGAAGCCCATCAGCCGGCCGTGCCCGGCCTTCACCTGCTCGATGAAGGCGGGGATGTTCTTCGTGTCGCCGATCTCGTCCAGCATCCGCAGGACGGCCTCGTTCGCGCCGCCGTGGAGCGGCCCGTAGAGCGCGGCGATCCCGGCCGAGACGGCAGAGAACGGGTCGACGTTCGACGAGCCGACGCTGCGGACCGCGCTCGTCGAGCAGTTCTGCTCGTGGTCGGCGTGGAGGATGAGGAGGATCTCGAGCGCCCGCTGCAGCACCGGGTTCGGCTCGTGGCGCCCGCCGATCTCGAACGTCATGTTGACGTAGTTGCCGATGTAGTCGAGATCGTTCCGCGGCAGCACGTAGGGGAGGCCGCGCGAGT